>JBBQLQ010000005.1:0-55292 GCA_038328055.1 Burkholderiales bacterium | reverse complement strand
TAATGCACCTCTACCGGTTTGACAAAACTGGCCAAAGCATCCAAAAAAATAGCCACTTGTTCAGAGGTCAAGCCCGATGCCGACACATGCGCCGAGTGGTAATAGGGTCAAGTCTTGCAATCACTCATTTTGTTCAATTCTTTCACCACCCGGCATAGACCCGCTGCCCGTCACGGGGCCGGGTGGATGGCAGGCCTGCGACGTTGACCGAAAAGCACATCCGGGAGATCAAGGCATTGCTGGCCGATCCTCAATGCCAGGTCAGTGAGCTGCTCAAGCGGTATGGCGTGTCCAGGCAGGACGTCGCTTTATAAAAGGGTGGGAGCGCTCGCGCAAAAGCAAAGCTAACCACGGGCAACATCTGCACCCTCTCTGGAAACGCGCTACACTTAAATTACAAAAATGTAGCTACAAATGAATATTTTATTTTCATGGGACGAAGTTAAAAGCAAGTCCAACCAAGTAAAGCACGGTTTGAGCTTTCAAGCTGCAAAATTTGTGTTCGATGACCCGTCGCACGTAACGAAACAGGATCGAATCGAGAACATGGAGGAGCGCTGGCAGACGGTTGGTTATGTCGAGGGCTTGCTCTTGGTTGCGCACACTTGGAGTACCACCGAAGACGGACAAGAGCACATTCGCATCATTTCAGCCAGGCGGGCAACCAAACAGGAAAGGAAAGACTATGAGCAAGTTACCGGAAAGCATTCGTAAGGAGTTGGCGGCTTTGGCCAAAAGGCCAGATGAGTTAATTGATTTCAGCGATTTGCCAGAGTTGACTTCTGACTTTTGGCAAGGGGCCGAGGTGGGTAAGTTCTATAAGCCCCTTAAGCAGCAATTAACAGTCCGGTTAGATGCCGATGTGGTCGGGTGGCTTAAAGGCGCTGGAAGTGGTTATCAGACGCGGATAAACACCATTCTGAGGCGTGCCATGCTGGATAACGTGAGCAAGTCTCACGGTTGAGTCTGCTTGACCTTTTTTCTGGGGCGCGAGTCTAGGGCGAATCTGGCAAGTCCAGAAGGTTCGCCAATATCAAACAAGTAGCCGAGCGCAAACTGACACAGTTAGGAACCGAGAAATAATAAATTGAACAATTATCCGATTGCAGACGAGATGCTAGGCAAGGCGCAGAACGCGCCGTGTGGCTGGCCACACAAGTGTTTTGCAACGCAGCATAGCGCTCGCAAGCAAGATGGAGAATGTTCAAGTTATTTTTTCTCGGTGACTTAGCCGGGGCTGTCACCCTGGAATTTCTGAAGTCGCCGCCTTGTAACCACCTTGAAGCGCTGGATGAAGGCCTTGGCGCATTCCTTGATAAGTTCATGATTCGATCAAACGCGTCCAGATTGGCGCGCCTCGCAAAAATAATGGCACACTTGTGCGCTGACACCAACGACACCACCGCCGGCTGAGGAGAACGACATGGGTCTACCACTGACCAAGACAAGTTTTGATGCCAATGCCTACCTGGCCTGGGAGGCTGGCCAGCCCGGCAAATCGGAGTATGTGGCGGGCGAGGTTTTTGCGATGGTGGGTGTGCGGCGCGCGCATGCCACCGTGGCTCTCAATGTCGGAGCAGCGCTGCGCGAGCACCTGCGTGGCTCGCCTTACCTGTCTTTCGTCTCTGACATGAAGCTGCGTGTGGCAGCGGCTGATGCGTTTTTTTACCCGGATGTGATGGTGACCTGTGACCCGCGTGACCGCCGCGCCGACCTGTTTGTAGAGCACCCAAAGCTGATTGTTGAAACTCTGTCTGCGTCAACCGCAGCCTATGACCGGGGTGCCAAGTTTGCCAGCTACCGGCAAATTACTGAACTGCAGGAGTTTGTGTTGATCGACATTGATGCCCGGCGGGTGGAGGTGTTTCGCCGGCAGCCGGGTAATGAATGGTTGATGCACGACTACGCCACTGAGCCGGCCTACCATTTCGATTCGGTGAAATTGACGCTGGCTACGGAGGTGGTTTTTGAGGATGTGGATGCGCCTGCGGCTGAGCAATGACACGCGGAATAATGGGGGCAGATCGGCTTCAAACCCTCAAGCCGCCAGCAAATCACTAACTGTCTCCCAGCCCAGGCAGGCCAACCACACGGTTTTTGGAATCGGCTTGGCACCGCACAAGTAGTAATTCCAGACTTCCTGATCCGCACGGAATCCATTTGGCATGGTGAAAGCCTGGTTGTGACTTTGTGGGAGGGCTGGCAAGCCCGAATTCGCGGCTGCCGCCGCTCCTACAAATGCCAGTCCTATTTCTGAAAAAAGCAAATTGTGCCTATACGCATCAGGAAGTCTGAATTCAGCATCCGGTGCGAAACGCCGATGGCCTACGCGGCTCGCGCTTGTGTCAGACATCACTGCTGCGCTGGATTTCTTGTTCCAAGGTTACTGACGACATCAAGCGGCCCGGCACAAACGCAGCCAGCCGGTAAAATCCCCCCTTCCAAGGAGCGTTGCAGCGAAATTTTCATTTCGTCAGGCTTGGACCTCGTTTGACACGACCGCAACGACGCTCACCTGCCCCGATTTTTTTGCCCACAGGTGAGCCGCATGTTTGATACCTTGATTCCCCCCATGAAACTGTCCGGTCTGGAACCGGTGACGATTGGTGCCGTTGCCGACGCGGCCAATGGCCCTCAATCTGCCGAGGACAGCGCTGAAGGTCTGCCCCCGAAGGCCTTGTTTGTCAACATCGGCGAGCGCACCAACGTCACGGGTTCCAAAGCCTTTGCCCGGATGATTCTGAATGGCGACTTTGAAGCGGCTTTGAGCGTGGCGCGCCAGCAGGTCGAAAACGGCGCGCAGATCATCGACATCAACATGGACGAGGCCATGCTCGACAGCCAGGCGGCGATGGTGCGTTTTTTAAATTTGATAGCGTCTGAGCCAGATATATCAAGGGTTCCGGTGATGATTGACTCTAGTAAATGGAGCGTGATTGAAGCTGGCCTGCGCTGCGTGCAGGGCAAGCCCGTGGTCAACTCGATCAGCATGAAAGAAGGTGTGGAGGCCTTCAAGCACCAAGCCAAACTGCTGCGCCGCTACGGAGCCGCTGCCGTGGTGATGGCGTTTGACGAGCAGGGCCAGGCCGACACCTACGAGCGCAAGATTCAGATTTGCGAGCGGGCCTACCGCATTCTGGTCGATGAGGTGGGTTTTCCGCCCGAGGACATCATTTTTGACCCGAACATCTTTGCCATTGCCACCGGCATTGAAGAGCACAACAACTACGCAGTCGATTTCATCAACGCCACACGCTGGATCAAGGCCAATTTGCCAGGGGCCAAGGTCAGCGGCGGCGTATCGAACGTGTCTTTCAGCTTCCGGGGTAACGACCCGGTGCGCGAAGCGATTCACACGGTGTTTTTGTACCACGCCATTCAAGCTGGCATGGACATGGGCATCGTCAACGCCGGCATGGTCGGGGTCTATGACGATCTGGAGCCGACCTTGCGCGAACGGGTAGAAGATGTGGTGCTGAACCGCCGCCCGGATGCTGGCGAGCGGCTGGTCGAGATCGCCGACAGTGCCAAGAGTGGGGCCAAAGACGAAAGCAAAAAGCTCGAATGGCGCGGCACGCCCGAACACCCGGTGACGGTTGCGCAGCGTCTGAGCCACGCCATGGTGCACGGCATCACCGATTTCATTGTGGAAGACACCGAAGAAGCCTACCAAGCCATCGTCGCCAAAGGCGGGCGGCCGTTGCATGTGATTGAAGGCCCACTGATGGCCGGCATGGGCATCGTCGGCGACCTGTTTGGCCAAGGCAAAATGTTTTTGCCGCAGGTGGTGAAAAGCGCACGCGTCATGAAGCAAGCGGTAGCGCATTTGATTCCGTACATTGAAGAAGAGAAACGCCTCGATGAGGCCGCTGGGCGCGATGTGCAGACCAAGGGCAAGATCATCATGGCCACCGTCAAGGGCGATGTGCATGACATCGGCAAAAACATCGTGACCGTGGTGCTGCAATGCAATAACTTTGACGTGGTCAACATGGGCGTGATGGTGCCGTGCCATGAGATTTTGGCCCGTGCCAAGGCCGAGCGGGCCGACATCATTGGCCTGTCGGGCCTGATCACGCCGAGCCTGGAAGAGATGCAATACGTGGCCGGCGAAATGCAGAAGGACGACTACTTTCGCCTGCGCAAAATGCCGCTGCTGATTGGTGGCGCCACCACCAGCCGGGTGCACACCGCCGTCAAGATTGCGCCGCACTACGACGGCCCGATTGTGTATGTGCCCGATGCCTCGCGCAGCGTGGGCGTGGCGCAAAGCCTGCTGTCTGAATCGAGCGCCACGTTTGTCGCCGAGCTCAACGCCGACTACGCCAAGGTGCGCACGCAGCACGCCAATAAAAAGCAAACCCCGCTGTGGAGCCTGGCCCGCACCCGCGCCAACAAGACACCGATTAACTGGGCACAGTACCAACCCACCAAGCCCAAATTCATCGGCCGGCGTGTCTTCAAGAATTTCGATCTGAGCGAGCTGGCCAGCTACATCGACTGGGGCCCGTTCTTTCAGACCTGGGACCTGGCCGGGCCGTTTCCAGCGATTTTGACCGATGAGGTGGTGGGCGCGGAGGCCAGCAAAGTTTATGCCGATGCCCAGGCCATGCTGAAAAAATTGGTTGAGGGCCGCTGGCTCACCGCCAACGCAGTCATTGGACTGTACCCGGCCAACACCGTCAATGACGATGACATTGAACTCTACACCGACGACACCCGCACCGCGGTCGCCATGACCTGGTACGGCCTGCGCCAGCAAGCGGCCAAGGAAGACGATGACGGCGTGATGCGCCCCAGCCGCTGCCTAGCGGACTTTGTGGCACCCAGAGAGATCGCTACTGATTCAATAGCTGATAGCGCACATTCCACGGGGGATACAGGTCAAAAAAGCATTAAAAAATCGGATTACATCGGGGTCTTCGCGGTCACCACCGGCATTGGCGTGGACAAAAAAGAACAGGCCTTTTTAGCCGCCCACGACGACTACAGCGCCATTCTGCTCAAGTCGCTGGCCGACCGGCTGGCCGAGGCGTTTGCTGAATGCCTGCACCACCGCGTGCGCACCGACCTGTGGGGCTACGCGCCCAGCGAGGCGCTCACCCCGACCGAGCTGATCGCCGAGCAATACACCGGCATCCGGCCCGCACCGGGCTACCCGGCCTGCCCCGATCACAGCGTGAAGCAAGACATGTTCGAGCTGCTGCACTGCGACGACATTGGCATGGGCGTGACTGAGAGTCTGGCCATGACACCGGCGGCCAGCGTGAGCGGCTTTTACATCGCCCACCCGGATGCCAAGTATTTCAGCGTCGGCAAAATCGGTGACGACCAGCTCAAGGACCTGGCCAAGCGCCGTGGCATGCAGGAGCGCGACTTGCAGCGCTTGCTGGCACCCAATTTGTGAAATCCGCCGCATTCAACAAGACGCTGTGGGCCGCCGTGGCCGTGCTGGTGGTGGTGCTGCTGGCCATGGGCACGGCGCTGATGCGCATCCAGAGCCAGCCCATGGAACCGCGCACTACGGCAGTGATGCCGTCCAGCGCGGTTGAAAGCGAAAAATTTAAGCTAAATCAGGCTGTAGCCCTTATAAATAAAGCGCAAGTCACTACAAATAACGTAGCAACCGATGAAGCCCGGTCAAATCAGAACAGCAAGCTGGTCAGCGCCACGCCACAGCCGGTGCACCCGCAGACCCCGGAACCGGCGGTAGCACGACCTCCGCCAGCAGCAGCAGCAGCAGCAGCAGCAGCAGCAGCAGCAGCAGCAGCAGCAGCAGCAGCAGCAGCAGCAGCAGCAGCAGCATCAGCATCAGCATCAGCATCAGCATCAGCAGCAGCAGCATCTGCCGCGCCAGTGCCTGTCGAAGTGCCCGCGCAGACGAGCGTCACGCCAAAGTAGCTCGCCTCACGGCGGCAGGTGACGGGGGCTTGGCCGGCAGCGGCGCGCAGGCAACGCACAGCAGCATCGCCAGCCGGTGCAGCGCCTGCCAGCCATCGGTGGGCCAATCGGGCACCTTCAGTCCTTTGACGATGCCGTCGACCTGGTGCGCGCTGTGCAGCAACTGTGCCAATGTGGCATCACTCAACCGTGGCAAGACACGCTCGAACAAGCGCTCTTTGTTGCCCCAGACGCGCTGTTCGCGCAGTGCCACGGGCAGCGGTTTGCCCTGCCCCATGGCATCTTTGACGCGCTTCAGGGCGCGAATGTCCTCACTTAGCGTGTAGTGCACCAGCACCTCGGCCTCGCCTTCGGCCTGCAGGCCATCAAGCATGCGCTGCACCCGCACCATTTGCCCGGCCAGCACCGCCTCTGACAGTTTGAATACGTCATAACGGGCCACGTTGAGCACGGCGCTCTCGATCTGCGCAAAGCTCAGCTCACCGCGGTCATGCAGCAGCGCCAGCTTCTGGATTTCCTGGTGCGCGGCCAGCAGATTGCCTTCCACCCGGTCGGCAAAAAATTGCAAGGTGCGCTGACCGTCTTCACCGGCGGCCACGCGCTGGCCTTGCGCGGCCAGGCGCTGGGCAATCCACTGCGGCAAAGCGGCGCGCTCAACCGGCATCACCTCCAGCGTGATGCCACCTTCAAGCGCGGCAAACCAGGCGGTTGCTTTGGTCAGCTTGTCCAAGCGGGGCAGGATCACCAGCGTCAGCGTTGAGTCGTTGCCACGCGCGGCCGTGGCCAGCTGCTGCAGGGCCACGCTGCCGTCCTTGCCGGGTTTGCCACTCGGAATGCGCAGCTCCAGAATTTGCTTGTCAGAAAACAGACTGAGCGAGCCGCCCGCGGCCAGCACCTCGCTCCAGTCGAAGTGCGCACCGCTGACCGTGTGCGAGGTGCGTTCGGCATACCCTTGAGCGCGGGCCGCAGCGCGAATGGTATCGAGCGCTTCTTGAATCAGCAGCGGCTCGTCGCCATGCAGGGTGTAGAGGCTTTTCAGGCCCTTTTGCAGGTGGGCGGCGAGCTGGGCGGGGTTGAGTTGCATAGCACGTTAGTGTAGTGAACCACCTGCTTACGAGAGGCGGTAGGTTTCCAGGTGGATGCTGGTTTCGGTGTTGCTGATGCCCTTGAGCAGGCGAATGCGCTCCAGCACCTTGGCCAGCTCTTGCAGGCTCTCGGCGCGCAATTCGGCCAGCAAGTCCCAGCGGCCATTGGTGTCGTGCAGGGTGGCCACGCCGGGCTCACCGAGCAGACTGGCGATCACCGCGCGGGTCTGGTTGCCATCAACCGCAATGCTCATCCAGGCGGTGATATGGTTGTGCTGGACATCCGGGCGCAGGCGCACGGTGTAGCCGACGATCACGCCAGCGTCTTCCAGGCGGCGAATGCGGTTGGTAACGGTGCCACGCGACACCTTGAGTTTTTGCGCCAGCGCGGCCACGCTCAGACGGGCATCCTGGCGCAGCAAGGAAAGCAGTTGTTGGTCAGTTTCATCCATAGTGGCAATTTACCATGCCATATCGCCAATATTCTGACTATTTTTGTGCAACCTTGACGATTGTTATTGTTGGGCTAGCCGGTGACACTCGATGCCAAGCCATTCGGCCTTTGGCATTTTCCGAGGAGACACACCATGACCACCCGCAACATCACCCACAGCAACACGCTATTTCTCAGCCCGCAAGACATCGCTGGCATCGTGGGCCGCCAGGGCATGGCAACCACGCTCAAAGGCCTGGCCGCCTACATCCGGCAAGATTTTTTGCGCTGGCCGAGTTTTGACAAATCGCCCCGGCTGGCCGCGCATTCTGTCGATGGCGTGATCGAGTTGATGCCGATTGCCGATGCCAACACCTACACTTTCAAATACGTCAATGGCCACCCGAAAAACACCGCCCGCGGCCTGTCCACCGTGATGGCATTTGGCGTGCTGGCCGATGTGGCCACCGGCATGCCGCTGCTGATCAGCGAGCTGACCCTGTGCACCGCCCTGCGCACCGCCGCCACCTCCGCTGTCGCGGCGCGTGCGCTGGCACGCCCGAACAGCCGCGTGATGGCGCTGATCGGCAACGGTGCCCAAAGCGAATTTCAGGCGCTGGCGTTTCACCACCTGGTGGGCATTGAAGAAATCCGCTTGTATGACGTGGATGCCGGTGCCACAGCCAAATTGATGCGCAATCTGCAGCACAACCCGGATGCCACCGGGCTACGGCTGCTGGCCTGCGCCAGCGTGCGCGAAGCCGTGCTCGGGGCTGACATCATCACCACCATCACCGCCGACAAAACCAATGCAACCATCATCACGCCTGACCTGCTGGAGCCGGGCATGCACATCAATGGCGTGGGGGGTGATTGCCCCGGCAAGACCGAGATTGCGGCCGACGTGCTGCGCGCGGCCAAGGTGTTTGTCGAGTACGAGCCACAAACCCGCATTGAGGGCGATTTGCAGCAGCTGCCGGCCGACTTTGCCGTGACTGAACTCTGGCAAGTGCTGTCAGATCAGGCCAGCGGGCGCGATGACGAGGCGCAGATCACCGTGTTTGACTCGGTCGGTTTTGCGATGGAAGATTTTTCTGCGCTGCGCTATGTTCACGACACCGCCCAATCCATGCGCCTGGGTGCGCCGATCGATCTGATTGCGCAACTGGCCGACCCGAAAGATTTGTACCAGTTGGTTCGGCCAGCAGCGGGGCCGGACGAGACAACCCCCGGCACCATCGCCGCCGAATCAGCACGATTTACTGAAACGGCTTGACCGCCGCCAGTCGGCGCAACAACTGCTGCACGATGTCGGACTGCATGTCGCGGTAGAGCAGCTTTTCTTCGGCTTCTTTGGCCAGTGCGGCCGATTCGTTGTAACTGATGTCGCGCTGCTGCAAGATGTCATCGTCGGCAATCAGTTCCTTGCCCTGGGGCGCGCTGAGGCGGAACTTGACCCGGATACGCAACTGAAACTCGCGCACCTGGCCAGAGGCGTTGACACCGACCACGGTTTTTTCACGTTGCTCACTGAGGATGTCGAGCACCACCTGCGCCTTGGTGGCAGGCACATCCGCCGGCAAAACCGTGACGGCACCGCCAAAGGCGCGCCGCAATTCCTGCGCCAGCGCGCCACCCGGGTTCGGGTTGATGGCAATGCTGGTAAACGCAAAGCTCTGGCTGCCACGCAATTTGAAGCCACAACCCGGCACGATGCCCGCCGTAACGCCCAGCAGGCCGAGCCGAATCAAGGTGTTGCGGCGAGCAACCAGCAAATGTTGTTGCGTATTCATCGGCTTAAACCACCAGATTGACCAGCCGGCCCGGCACCACAATGACCTTCTTGGGTGCGGCACCGTTGGCCAGTTTCTGAAATATCTCATGGGCGATGGCGGCCTGCTCAACCGTGGCCTTGTCGGCACCGGCAGCCACCACAATGGAGCCACGCAGCTTGCCATTGACCTGCAACATCAGTTCGATCTCGTCTTGCACCAGGGCAGCCGGGTCAACCTGCGGCCACGGCGCATCGAGCAAATCGCCCTGCACAGCGGCGTAACCCAGCTCCGACCACAAGGCATGGGTGATGTGCGGCGTGGCCGGGTACAAGCAGCGCAGCAAAATGCCAAAGCCTTCAATCTGCGCCACCTGGGCACCCGCGCAGTCGGTGGCTTTGAAGTCCTCCAGCGCGTTGATCATCTTCATGGCACCCGAGACCACGGTGTTGTACTGCATGCGCTGGTAGTCGTAGTCGACCTGCTTGAGCACGCTGTGCAGCTCCAGCCGCAAGGCTTTGGCTTCTTTTGCGAAATTTATATCTTTTAGACCTGTAGCCCCCATCACGCTTGCGTGAGCAGCTACACAATCCATAGCGGACAACTTGACCCCAAAGTTCCAGACCCGGCGCAGAAAGCGGTAACTGCCTTCGACCGCTGCGTCGTTCCACTCCAGCGTGGCCTCGGGTGGCGCGGTGAACATGGTGTACAGGCGGGCGGTGTCGGCACCGTATTTTTCAATCAAATCCTGCGGGTCAACACCATTGTTTTTTGACTTCGACATGGTGCCAATGCCTTCGTAGTCGATCAATGTGCCCACCGGCAAGTCGCCCACGGCCTTGATCAGGCGTGCGCCCGTCACCTTGCCCGCCGTGTCAAGCACATGCTCCACGTCGGCCGGCCAGAAGTAGTCTTTGCCGCCCTGTGCCGTGCGGCGCGAATAAATATGGTTGAGCACCATGCCTTGGGTGAGCAGCCTGGTGAACGGCTCATCGACTTTCACCAGCCCCAGATCGCGCATCACCTTGGTCCAGAAACGCGCGTACAGCAGGTGCAAAATGGCGTGCTCGATGCCACCGATGTACTGGTCCATCGGCATCCAGTAATCAGCGCCATCAGCCACCATCTTGTCAGCGTTGGTCGGGTCGCAGTAGCGCATGAAATACCACGACGAGTCGACAAAGGTGTCCATGGTGTCGGTTTCGCGCCGCGCCGCCTTGCCGCAGATCGGGCACGCAACACGCTTGTCGCTGCCAGGACTCGCCGCGTGAAAGGCCTCGCACTTGTTGAGTGGGTTGCCGCTGCCATCGGGCACCAAATCGACGGGCAGCACCACCGGCAGGTCTTTTTCCGGCACCGGCACCGCGCCATGTTCGTCGCAGTGGATGATCGGAATGGGTGTGCCCCAGTAGCGCTGGCGGCTCACGCCCCAGTCACGCAGGCGCCAGGTGATTTTTTTCTCGCCCAGGCCGAGGGCGACCAAGTCAGCCAGCACAGCGGCCACGCAATCCTTGAACACCAACCCATCGTACTTATCCGAATTGATGGCAATGCCAGTGCCTTTTTCCGCATACCAATCCTGCCAAGCGGAATCGTCGAACACCAGCCAGGTTGGGGTATCGGGTGCGCCGGGTGACGATTTCTGCTCGCAGCATGAGGAGCCCGGCGTACCCGGTACCCCAGCCGGGGCAGCCACACCCACAACCTGTCGAATGGGAATCCCGTACTTCAGTGCAAACGCAAAATCCCGCTCGTCATGCGCCGGCACGCCCATCACGGCACCGTCACCATACGACATCAGTACGTAATTGCCGACCCAGACTTCCACCTGGTCTCCGGTCAGCGGGTGAGTGACGAACAGACCGGTGGCCATGCCTTTTTTCTCTTGCGTGGCCATCTCGGCCTCGGTGGTGCCGCCCTTGCCGCACTCTGCAATGAACGCGGCCAGCGCCGGGTTGGACGCTGCCGCATGCAAAGCCAGCGGATGCTCCGCGGCCACCGCACAAAACGTCACGCCCATGATGGTGTCGGGCCGCGTTGTGAAGACATACATGCGGCCCGACTCGCCCGTTGGCGCGTCTGCCGAGGACCCAATCGGCGTACCCGATGCATCTTTGATGCCGTGCGGAAAAGCAAAGCGCACGCCCTCGCTCTTGCCAATCCAGTTCTCCTGCATCAGCTTGACGCGCTCGGGCCAACCAGGCATCTTGTCGCCGGTGACATTGGCCAGCAATTCTTCGGCGTATTGGGTAATCGCCAAGTAATAACCTGGAATCTCGCGCTTTTCTACCACCGCCCCGGTGCGCCAGCCCTTGCCGTCGATGACCTGCTCATTGGCCAACACGGTCATGTCGACCGGGTCCCAGTTGACGACCTGGGTCTTGCGGTAGGCAATGCCTTTTTCCAGCATCTTCAGAAACAGCCACTGGTTCCACTTGTAATACTCGGGCGTGCAGGTGGCTACCTCACGGCTCCAGTCGATGGCCAGGCCCATGGCCTGCATCTGCTGCTTCATGTAGGCAATGTTCTCAAACGTCCATTTGGCAGGGGGCACACCGTTTTTCAGCGCGGCGTTTTCCGCCGGCAGGCCAAAGGCGTCCCAACCCATCGGCATCAGCACGTTGTAGCCCTGCATGCGCAACTGGCGCGTCAGCATGTCGTTGATGGTGTAGTTGCGCACATGGCCCATGTGTAACTTGCCACTGGGGTAAGGCAGCATGGAACAGGCGTAAAACTTCTTCTTGGGCTTGCCGTTGGCATCCACGGCGTTTTCAACAACGCGATAGGCATCCAGTGCCTGCCAATGGGCTTGCGCGCCGGGTTCAACGTCAAGGTGCTGGTATTTTTCTTGCATGGCTCTTCAAAAAGTCAGATTAAGGTGTGCGATTGGCATCGGCCACGAAGCCAATGCGGTTCAAGCCGGCTTTTTGCGCAGCGCCCATCAGCTCAACAATGCGGCCATAGGGCACGGTCTTGTCGGCGCGCAACTGAACTTCAGTGTCCGCATTGGCTTGCCTGGCGCTGGCAAATTGCCGTGCCAGTTCATCGAGCGTGACCGGCTGGTCTTTCAGATAGGCTTGGCCTGCTGCATCAACCACCACGGTGATGGACGTGGGCACATCGCCCGGTTTGGCTGCATCGGTTTTAGGTAAGTCCAGCTTGATGGAACTGGCCAGCAAAGGCGCGGTGATGATGAAAATCACCACCAGCACCAGCATCACATCAATCAGCGGCGTCATGTTGATGTCGCTCATGGGCTGCGAGCCCGTAGCACGATCAAGACGGCCAAAAGACATTGCCTGCTGCCTCAGACTTGCGCTGCGGCGCTGCTCATCAGCTCACGCAGATCACGGGCAAAGCCTTCAAGCTCGGCCTCAATGCGTGCCACGGCCCGGCCCAGCACGTTGTAGGCCAGCACCGCAGGAATGGCCACAATCAAGCCGGCCGCCGTCATGATGAGCGCCTCGCCCACCGGGCCGGAAATTTTGTCGATGGTGACATGCCCGGCCGACGCAATGCCAATCAAGGCGTGATAAATGCCCCACACGGTACCCAGCAAACCCACAAACGGTGCCGTAGCCCCCACCGTGGCCAGCAACACCTGGCCGTGCTGCAGCTTGGCCAGCGCCGCATGCAATGCATTGCGCAGCACCCGGGTAAGTTGCTGCGGCCGGTGCCCGGCATCGGCCAGCGTGCCGCTTGCTTCTATTTTTGTAGCTTCAACCATAGGCAATACAAGGGTTTCACGGTCAAAAGCCTGAATTTTTGGGATGGCATCAGCCACCGTTGCCGATTGCCAAAAAGCCGCAATACAGCGCGCCACATCGGTACTGGCGCGGTGCAGCAGCCAGGATTTCCACAAAATCACCACCCAACTGCCCACCGACATCAGCAGCAGCAACACAGCCACGCCGCGCGCCAGCACATCGCCTTGCAAGAAAAATTGGGCCAGATTCATTTGAGATTCAGCACATCAGCCATGTCGAACAGGCCGGTGTTTTGCGCACTCAAGAAACGCACGGCCCGCAGGCTGCCCTGGGCGTAGCTGACCCGGCTCGATGACTTGTGGGTAATTTCAATGCGCTCACCGGTTCCGGCAAACAGCACCGTATGGTCGCCCACAATATCGCCCCCGCGGATGGTGGCAAAACCGATGCTCAACGGGTCGCGTTCGCCGGTCACGCCATGACGTGCATAAACCGCGCAATCTTTCAGGTCGCGGCCCAGCGCGCTCGCCACCACCTCGCCCATCCTCAGGGCGGTGCCCGATGGCGCGTCGACCTTGTGGCGGTGGTGCGCTTCGATAATTTCGATGTCATAGCCGGTAGAGAGTGCCTTGGCGGCCATCTCCAGCAGCTTGAGCGTCACATTCACACCGACACTCATGTTGGGGGCCATGACGATGGCGATGTCTTTGGCCACCGCTGCGATTTCGGCTTTTTGCGCATCCGAAAATCCGGTGGTGCCAATGATCGCCTTGACCCCCAACGCACGACACACGCGCAAGTGCGCCAGCGTGCCTTCGGGGCGGGTGAAATCAATCAGGTAGCGGGAGTTTTGCAAGCCGGTACGCAAATCAGCAGTGATGGCCACGCCACTGCGCAAACCCAGGTGCGCCACCGGGTCTTGCCCGATAGCTGGGCTGGTGGCCACGTCCAGCGCACCGGTAAGTTGGCAATCATCGGCTGCGCTGATGGACTCGATCAGCATGCGCCCCATGCGTCCGCTGGCCCCGGCGATGCAAATGCGATGGACGGTTGACTCGGTCATAAACTGAATTCTTTACAGTAAAGGAGATGGCTACCGGGCCCAAGCCCACCAGGGCAACGCGGCGGTCAATTGACAGGTGCCTCAAGCGGCGGGTAGCTGGTCGGCAGCGGTGCCAGTGCCTTGGTTTCAGCGGGCTTGGCAGCCACGGCGGTCGCCTTCAGCTGGTCTGGCGACATTTCCAGCACCGGCACCTTGCCCGTCTTGCGACCGGAATCAAGCGAGGCGACAAATTCGGACTCGCTGGGCAGCGGATCGGCTTCGATTTTTATCAGCTCATCACCTTTGAAGAAAACTGTCACGCGGCGCGCCTGTGGCTCTGCGCCCTGACGCTTGAAGGTGAACACGTAGTCCCAGCGGTCTGCATGAAAAATGCTGGTCAATAAAGGTGTGCCCAGAACATCAAGCACCTGCGGGCGGGTCATGCCAACTTTCAGGGCTGCAGCCTGTTCCCGCGAGACAAAATTGCCTTGCACAATGTCTATCTTGTAAGGGGTTACAACATTGACCAGACGGTTGCTGGCGCTGTCAACGGTGCCACAGCCAGACAGCGCGGTGGCAAGTGTGCCAAGCAGACACAAGCAGATACAACGAACAGGAGTTTCAAACATGGGGCAGGCCGGGACGATATGATCAAAGCATTGTACTGGCAGCACTTCATCCCTGGGCTCAGGGAGCCGCAGCCGAGCTGGCAACCGGAATATCCGTATGACCAAGATTGACGAACTCAAAAGCACCGGGCTCAAGGCCACCTTGCCCAGATTGAAAATTCTGGAAATTTTCCAGAACGGCACGCAGCGCCACATGACCGCCGAGGATGTCTTTCGGGTGCTGCTGGAAGATCGCGCAGATGTGGGCCTGGCCACGGTTTACCGTGTGCTGGCGCAGTTTGAGCAAGCCGACATCCTTTGCCGAAGCCATTTTGAGAGCGGCAAAGCGGTGTATGAACTCAATGAGGGGCAGCACCATGACCATCTGGTGTGCCTGGACTGCGGGCGTGTCGAAGAGTTTTACGATGCCCAGATCGAGCAACGCCAGCACGCTGTAGCGGCGGCCAAAGGGTTTGCCATTGCCGACCACGCCCTGAGTCTGTACGCACACTGCACCCGCAACGACTGCGCGCACCGACACCCGCCAGCGGCTTAAGCGCTTTCGTTCATGGCTTTACGGTGGCGCTCTACAAATTCCTTATAGGTATCGACACCGCGAATCTGCAAAATGGTGTTGCGCACCGCAGCCTCCACCAGCACGGCAATGTTGCGCCCGGCTACCACCTGAATTACCACCTTGCGAACCGGAACATCGAGCACATCCTGCGTTAAGGGCTCATAGGGAATGCGCTCGTAGTCGCGCTCCAGGGTCTCGCGCCGCACCAGATGCACGATCAGCTGCAAACGCTTTTTACGCCGAACCGCCGTCTCGCCAAAAATGCAACGGATATCGAGCAAACCGATGCCGCGCACTTCAAGCAGGTTTTGCAGCAACTCGGGGCAGCGGCCTTCAATCGTGTCTTGATTGATGCGGTACAGATCCACCGCATCATCGGCCACCAGTCCGTTGCCGCGCGAAATCAGTTCAAGACCGAGTTCACTTTTGCCCAGACCGGACTCACCGGTGATCATCACGCCCAGGCCCAGAATGTCCATAAAGACACCGTGCATGGTGCTGCGATCGGCAAAGTGTTTGGACAGATAAGCGCGCAACACGTCGATTACAAAAGCCGATGAGCCGCTGGTTGCGAACATTGGAATTTGGGCGCGCTCGCACATCAGCATCAGCGCATCTGGTGCCGTTTGCCCATCCGCCAAAATCAGGACAGGAGGCTCCAGCGTGACAATGCGCGCGATACGGCGCGAACAATCCTCTGCCGTGGCGTTGGTCAGGTAGGCCACCTCGCGCTCACCCAGAATTTGAACGCGGTACGGGTGAATGTAGTTGAGGTAGCCCACCAGGTCAGCGCCGGAACGGGCGGCGCGCACCGCCACTTCGTCAAAACGCCGCTCGGAGGCACCCAAACCGGCCACCCATTCCCAGTGCAAGGAACCGCGAAAAGCCTCAAACAGCACATCAGCACTGATGACGGTGGGTTTCATGACGCAAGCCGAACCGGGAAAATATCCGACAAAGTCAAACTGACTGAACGGACTGCCAATTGGCGATCAGACGATGCAAATCGCTCGTCGTGGTGCTCGCAGCGAGCTTGTCCCGCAGCTCAACGTCGCTGAGCATTTCAGCGATTTCCGAGAGAATTTCAAGGTGTTTTTGGGTTGCCGCCTCAGGAACCAGCAAGAAAATCATCAAGCCGACGGCTTGCTCATCGGGCGCGTCAAAACCGATTGGATGAGCCAACTGAAAAACCGCCGCCATGGGCGACTTGAGTCCCTTGATGCGCCCGTGTGGAATGGCCACACCATGCCCCAACCCCGTGGAGCCCAGGCGCTCACGAGAAAACAGGCTGTCAGTGACGAGTGCCCGACTCAAACCATGCAAGTTTTCAAACAACAAACCGGCTTCTTCAAAAGCCCGTTTTTTACTGGAAACATCCACCTGCACAAGCACTTGTGGTTCGGAAAGAATTGAGGCGAGACGGTTCATAGTTGGCAGTAATTATGCACCCTGGAATTTGGACGCAAAAAAAGCCGCTCGCACCAGCGGGCGGCTTGGGGGAGTTTAAATCACATCAAACGCTTTGCGGCATCGTGGTGATGCGATTGCAAGCGATCCTTGTGCCGGACAACCTGGCGATCAAGCTTGTCAACTAGTTCATCTACGGCCGCATACAAATCTGCGTGGGCACTTTCAGCGAACAAATCGATACCTTTGATATGGATGTTGCATTCTGCTTTTTGCCGGCGTTCCTTTTCCTTGAGATTTTCCAGCGTCAACAAGACTTTGACATCCACCACTTGGTCAAAATGCCGTTTGATCCGGTCCAACTTGTTGGTGACATAAGTTCGCAAGGCCGGGGTAACCTCCAGGTGGTGTCCGCTGATTGTCAAGTTCATAAAAGCCTCCTAAAGCTCTTGGTTGAAAAGGCCACCAACACCAAGTTGGTAACCGGAAGAATCAATTTTGACTGTTTGATGTCACTATGCTCGTCATGTTACTTTATTGCAATATCTTTTTATGCTGCATCGCAGCATGGTCGGGGTATCATCGCTTTAGCCTTGGCCAATTCACTGTTCCAATGCCATAATTGAACGGCTGTAGAGCGGACAAACTCCCTTGAAAAGCTGCCTCCCGCGTCACGTCACCCGATGCCCTTTCTGTTTTTGGGAGTGAGCACATGCTCAACATCTTCACCCTTGCCAACGGCCGCCTGTTTCAGGAAGAAATCGAATCGCTGGAAGAACTGTCGCGATTTCAGCCGATCTGGGTTGACCTGGAATCGCCCACACCCGAAGAAAAGCACTGGATCAAACAATATTTTGGCCTGGCAATTCCTGAAGATGTCATGGACGAGGACATTGAGGAGTCGGCCCGCTTTTACAAGGAAGACAACGGCGAGCTACATATTCGCAGCGACTTTCTTGTGGCCGATGATGATGAGCCGCACACTGTCCGTGTGGCGTTCATTTTGAATCTGGTCAACGATGAACTCAAGAGCAAGGGCGTGCTGTTTTCCATCCATGACGAGGACGTGCCGGTGTTTCGCCTGTTGCGTATGCGGGCGCGGCGTGCGCCAGGTCTGATTGAAGATGCCAAGGAAGTCTTGCTCAAGCTCTTTGATGCGGACGCTGAATATTCGGCCGACACGCTCGAAGGCATTTACGATGAGCTTGAAAAAGTCAGCAACAAGGTGCTGTCGGGCGATGTGACCGATGCCATGGCGGGCGAGGTGTTGGGGGCGATTGCCCGGCATGAAGACATGAGCGGGCGCATTCGCCGCAATTTGATGGACACCCGCCGCGCCGTGAGTTTCATGATGCGCAGCAAAATGCTCAATGGCGAGCAATTTGAAGAGGCACGGCAGATTCTGCGCGACATGGACTCGCTGGACTCACACACTGCATTTTTGTTTGACAAGATCAACTTCTTGATGGATGCCACAGTCGGTTTCATCAACATCAACCAGAACAAGATCATCAAGATTTTCTCGGTGGCCAGCGTGGCGCTACTGCCGCCCACGCTGATTGCCAGCATTTACGGCATGAACTTCAAGTTCATGCCCGAGCTGGACTGGCAGGCCGGTTACCCGATTGCGCTGATTCTGATGCTGGCCAGCGCACTGGTGCCCATGTGGTATTTCAGAAAACGCGGCTGGCTTAAGTGAAATAGGGCGCTAGCCCTTATATCCAAAGCGCGGATAGCTATTATTTTGGTAGCATTTGTATGAATTGTCGAACAATGGCCAGTGCGTAGGGACTGGCCACCTGCTGCACAAAGGCAGAAAAATCGATGTGCGCCTGCGCGTCTGCACGGTCTGAAATGGTGCGCACTGCAGCAAAAGGAACACCATAGTCAAAGCACACTTGGGCCACCGCCGCACCTTCCATTTCGACAGCCAGCGGCGCATGGCCTGCGCCCTGCAGGTCGTCCTGCATGATCTTCACCTGCGCCGGGTCGCATAAAAACTGGTCACCACTGGCGATCAAACCTCGGTGCAGCTGGGGTGCCTCCAGCAGATGGGTACGGTGAAAGTGATCTCCAACCCCCGCCAACCCAATACGAACCGCTTCAAACAGAACCGCAGACAGGGCTGTATCACAGTCCAGCGTAGCGCGCCCATACAGCGGTATTTCGTAACGCGCAAACATGGGGCCGGAGTTCATGTCGTGCTGGATGAAGGTGTCGGCCACCACGACATCGCCAACCTTGACATTTGCACCAATACCACCCGCTACCCCGGTGAACACAATGCGCTCGGCACCAAAGGCCTCGATCAGGGTTGCTGTGGTGCTGGCTGCGGCGACCTTGCCAACCCGCGACAAGACCAGCACCACATCGTGCTCGCCCCACTGTCCACACCAGAAGGTGCGCCCGGCGCGAACCCGCTTTTGGGGTTGTTGAAGTTGCTCTAGCAGACCCTTTTGCTCATCAAGCAGGGCGCTGACAATCGCCAGTGTTGCCAACAGCTCCGTCCTTATTTGTCGCGCAACTCGCGTCGCAGAATTTTGCCCACCGGCGTTTTGGGCAACTCCGTGCGGAATTCGATCACCTTTGGCTGCTTGTAGCCAGTCAGGTTTTCCTTGCAATAGGCACGCACGTCGGCTTCCGTCAGGTCAGGATTTTTCTTGACGATCACCAGCTTGACGGCTTCGCTGGTCTTGGCATCCGCCACACCAACGCAGGCGCATTCCATGACACCGTCGAGTTGCGAGACGACATCTTCGAGCTCGGTCGGGTACACATTGAAGCCGCTGACCAGAATCATGTCTTTTTTGCGATCAACGATCTTGAAATAGCCGCGCTCGTCCATGACACCGATGTCACCGGATTTGAAGTAGCCATCGGGGGTCATGACTTTGGCGGTCTCGTCCGGACGCTGCCAGTAGCCGGCCATGACTTGCGGGCCTTTGATGGCAATTTCACCGGGCTGACCAACCGCTACTTCGTTGCCATCGTCGTCAAGCAACTTGAGCCAGGTACTGGGCACCGGCACACCAATCGAGCCAGAATACTCGGTGATGGTGACTGGGTTGGAGGTGGCAATGGGCGCGGTTTCGCTCAGTCCATAACCTTCGCAAATAGCACAACCCGTTTTCTCAAACCACAACTTGGCCACGGCGCTTTGCACGGCGGTACCACCACCGGCCGACACCAGCAGGCTGCTCCAGTTCACCTTGTTGAAATCCGGGTGATTGGCCAAGCCATTGAACAAGGTGTTGACGGCTGGAAACACGTGTATTTTGTGCTTGGACAACTCTTTAAGCACCGCTGGAAAATCGCGCGGATTGGGGATCAGGATCAGCTTGCCACCCAGGCGCATCGACAGCATCATGTCCACGGTGAACGCAAAAATATGGTACAGCGGCAAGGCACAGACCTCGACCATCTGCTCGCCCGCAGGTATCTTCTTCAGGGCCGGTTGAAAGCAGGCATCGGCCTGCAACAAATTGGCCACCAGATTGCGGTGCAGCAGCACCGCACCCTTGGACACGCCGGTGGTGCCGCCGGTGTACTGCAGCACGGCCACATCGTCGGGTTTGGTCGTGACTTTCTTGAAGGTGCCGCTGCTGGCCTTGGCAATCGCCGCGTTAAACCGCACAGCGCTGGGCAGGTTGAAATCCGGCACCATTTTCTTGACGTTGCGCACCACGTAATTTACCAGCGCACCCTTGAGCAGGCCCAACTGATCACCCATGGCACACAGCACGACATGCTTCACTGGTGTTGCGGCAATGCATTTTTCAAGCGTGGCGGCAAAATTTTCCAGAATGACAATGGCTTTGGCACCTGAGTCTTTGAGCTGATGCTCCAGTTCGCGCGCGGTGTACAGCGGGTTGACATTGACCAAGGTGTAGCCAGCCCGCATGATGCCAGCCACAGCTACCGGGTACTGCAACACATTGGGCATCATGACCGCAACCCGGTCACCCTTGGCCAAACCCAGACTTTGTAGATACACCCCAAACGTGCGACTGAGTTCGTCAGTCTGCCGGTAGCTTTGCTCCTTGCCCATGAAACTGTAGGCAGGAAGGTCGGCAAACTTCTGGAAACTTTCCTCCATCATGTCGACCATGGACGCATAGCGGCTTGGGTCAATGTCGGCAGGAACACCCGGTGGATAAGTATTGAGCCAGATGCGGTCAGTCATGATGAGGTCTCCAAGTTATTGACTAAGTCTTGAATTCTCACATGGCTGTCAGGTTTTGTAAGCTGTGTTTTCCCTAATCCGAATTAGGCAAACACATCCACAGCTATGCATCGTCTTGGTCTATCCCGCACGGGCTCAGGATTTCAGCACGGTGAGTACTTCATCCAGCATCTTCTTGGCATCGCCAAACAACATGCGGTTGTTTTCTTTGTAAAACAACGGGTTATCCACCCCGGCGTAGCCCGAGGCCATGCTGCGTTTCATGACGATGGAGGTCTTGGCCTTCCAGACTTCGAGCACCGGCATGCCGGCAATCGGGCTGGTCGGGTCATCCTGGGCACCGGGGTTGACGATGTCGTTGGCACCAATGATCATCGCCACATCGGTTTTGGGGAAATCGTCGTTCAACTCGTCCATCTCGAAGACGATGTCGTACGGCACCTTGGCCTCGGCCAGCAGCACGTTCATGTGACCCGGCATGCGCCCGGCCACCGGGTGAATGCCAAAGCGCACGTTGACACCTTTTCCGCGCAACAGCTTGGTGATCTCGTAGACCGTGTGCTGGGCCTGCGCCACCGCCATGCCGTAGCCCGGAACAATGATCACGTTTTTGGCTTCGCGCAGCAGTTCAGCCGTTTCAGTGGCATTGACCGACACCACCTCTCCGGCTGGCTGCATCGCACCACTGGCCGCTGCCGGCGCGGCACTGGTAGTGCCAAAGCCGCCGGCAATCACGCTGATGAAGCTGCGGTTCATGGCCTGGCACATGATGAAGGACAGAATGGCGCCGCTTGAGCCCACCAGCGCACCGGTGACGATCAGCAAGTCGTTGGACAGCATGAAACCCGTGGCCGCAGCCGCCCAGCCCGAGTAGCTGTTGAGCATGGACACCACCACCGGCATGTCAGCACCGCCAATGGCCATCACCATGTGTACGCCAAACAGCAAGGCGACAACCGTCATGACGATCAGGGGTGTCATGCCAGCGGCTGCCGTTTCGGCATGAATGAATTCGCGTCCAAAGTAAATCACCACCAGCAAACCCGCCAGGTTCATCCAGTGACGCGCCGGCAGCAACATCGGGTTACCACCAATGCGCCCGGACAGTTTGCCAAAGGCGATCACCGAGCCCGAGAACGTGATGGCCCCGATGAAGATGCCGATGTAGATTTCCATTTCATGAATCGCCTTGGCTGCACCCACGTAGCCGCTGGATGCCGCCGGATCAATGAAGGTGGCAAACCCAACCAGCATGGCCGCCAGACCCACCATGCTGTGCATCAACGCCACCAGCTCGGGCATTTGCGTCATTTGCACCGTGCGCGCCGCATACAGCCCGATGGAGCCACCCACCAGCATGGCACCGATGATCCAGGGAATACCCGCCATCGTGACGGTAGGGCCAAACACGGTCGCCAGCACGGCCAGCGTCATGCCGATCATGCCGTAGAGATTGCCGCGCAGCGCGGTAGTCTGATTGGACAAGCCACCCAGACTCAGGATAAACAGTATGGTCGCGCCAATATAGGCAACGGTCGCCAGATTTGCAGACATGAGTTGCCTCCCTTATTTACGGAACATCGCCAGCATGCGCTGGGTGACGGCAAAGCCGCCGAACATGTTGATGGCAGTCAGCACAATGGCCGCAGCAGCCACCCAACTGATCAGGTCGTTGGGCCGACCCAGGGCACCGGACAAGGGCGACACCTGCACCAGCGCCCCAATGGCAATGATGCTGCTGATCGCATTGGTGACGCTCATCAAGGGCGTATGCAAAGCCGGTTTGACGTTCCATACCACCATGTAGCCGACAAAGCAGGCCAGCACAAACACGGTGAAGTGCGACAGGAATTCTTTGGGTGCACTGCTGCCAATCAGCCAAAAGAGCAGCGCTGCCACACCAAACATGATCGCCAGTTTGCTGCCCGCCATGGGCTCGCTGGCAGCGCCGTGGCCACCCTTCTTGGCAGCAGGTGCAAAAGCGGGTTTGGCAACCGCCGTTGCTGCTGCTGGCAATTTGGGT
Source organism: Burkholderiales bacterium (assembly GCA_038328055.1). GTDB lineage: Bacteria > Pseudomonadota > Gammaproteobacteria > Burkholderiales > Burkholderiaceae_C > Rhodoferax. The sequence goes on along the minus strand of JBBQLQ010000005.1, from coordinate 32,554 downwards.
GCGGGTGCCGGCCAGGTGATGGTGCCGTCCTTGATGACCGTCAAGCCCCGGATGGCATCGTCTTCCATGTTGACGTTGACAATGCCGTCCTTGGTCTTGCACAGCTCCTCGGTCAGACGCCACAAGTTGGTGGCATACAGTGTTGACGACTGCTTGGCCAAGCGCGAGGCCAGGTCGGTGTAGCCGACGATGGTCACGCCGTGCCGCACCACGGCCTGGCCCGGTTCGGTTAGCTCGCAGTTGCCGCCGCGCTCAGCCGCCATGTCCACAATGACGCTGCCCGGCTTCATGCTCTTGACCATCTCGGCCGTGATGAGCTTGGGGGCGGGCTTGCCGGGAATCAGCGCGGTGGTGATGATGATGTCTACTTCTCTGGCCTGCTTGGCGTACATCTCACGCTGCGCCTGCTGAAAGCCTTCGCTCATGACCTTGGCGTAGCCACCGCCGCCACCACCTTCTTCCTCATATTCGACTTTGACGAACTCGCCGCCCAACGACTGTACTTGGTCGGCCACTTCGGCACGGGTATCGTTGGCGCGCACGATGGCCCCCAAGCCAGCAGCGGTACCAATGGCCGCCAGACCCGCCACACCCGCACCAGCGATGAAAACCTTGGCCGGCTGCACCTTGCCCGCAGCCGTGATCTGACCGTTAAAGAAGCGACCAAAGGCATTGGCCGCCTCGATGACGGCGCGGTAACCGGCAACGCCTGCCTGCGAGGTCAGGGCATCCATCTTCTGAGCGCGGCTCAGCATGCGTGGCAGTGCGTCGATCGCCAGCACGGTGGCCTTTTTGGCCGTGAGTTGTTGCATCAATTCGGGGTTTTGCGCGGGCCAGATAAATCCGATCAGGATGCAACCTTCGCGCATCAGGTCGATCTCGGCCGGGGTTGGCACAGACACTTTGAAGACGATGTCAGATTCGGCCCACAGCTGGGCGGCACTGTCAACAATTTGCGCACCGGCGGCGCGGTAGGTGTCGTCGGAGCAGTTCGCCGCATCACCGGCACCGGCTTCAACCGACACGGTAAAGCCGAGCTTGATCAGTTTTTCAACCGCTTCAGGCACGGTGGCCACGCGTTTTTCACCAGGGGAAATTTCTCGGGGTACGCCAATGCGCTGAACGACTTTGACGGTTTCGGTGGGGGTGGCTGCAACGGTATTGCCCGATGAACCCGCAGTGGTAGCACCAGCTTGCATGGGTGACTCCTCGTCTGTTGTTGATTGAAAATCGCTAAACAGGCGGAGCTTACATCAGTTTTTTTACTTTTCAGACTTGGTGCTATTGACAATAGTCAACCATTTGCATGATGCCAAATTTTCAGATAATCGGGTATGACTACACGATGGAAACCCAGCGCCACAGTGGCTGCAATCATTGAAGAAAACGGCAAATTTTTGCTGATTGAAGAGCACACGCCTGAGGGTCTGCGCCTGAACAACCCCGCCGGGCATCTGGATGAGGGCGAGAGCCTGATCGATGCCTGCGCCCGCGAAACCCTGGAAGAAACCATGCACCTGTTCACGCCAGAACATCTGCTGGGGGCGTACATGTCGCGCTTTGTTCGCCCGGCAAAAAACGGCAAGTCGCCTGAAGACATTACCTACTTGCGCTTCGCGTTTTGCGGTGTGCTCGGGGCGCTTCAGCCGAACCGCACGCTAGACACCGGCATTGTGCGCACGCTGTGGCTCACGCCCGACGAAATTCGCGCCAGTGCCCACCGGCACCGCAGCCCCCTGGTGCTGCGCTGCATGGAAGATTACCTGAGCGGTCAGCGCCATCCACTGACGCTGATTCACACCGACTGCAGCGTGCTGCTTAATGGCCAGGAAACGCTATGAAATTAATAGCTACTTGCGCAGTATACACAAGGGCTAGAGTCCTTTTTTTCTTAAATATCAAGCCATGAATCAACACCAACGCATTGTGGTCGGCCTGAGCGGCGGCGTGGACTCCGCCGTGACCGCCTGGCTGCTCAAGCAGCAAGGGCATGAGGTCATTGGCATCTTTATGAAAAATTGGGAGGATGACGATGACAGCGCGTTTTGCTCGTCCAACGCCGACTTTGTCGACGCAGCGGCCGTGGCCGATGTGATTGGCATCGAGATCGAGCACGTCAACTTTGCCAGCGAATACAAAGACCGGGTCTTTGCCGAGTTTTTGCGCGAATACAGCGCGGGCCGCACACCCAACCCGGATGTCCTGTGCAACTCCGAAATCAAGTTCAAGGCCTTTCTGGACCATGCGGTGCGCCTGGGGGCCGAAAAAATCGCCACCGGCCATTACGCACGGGTGCGCCAAAGCGCCTTGACCGGACAGCACGAGTTGCTCAAGGGCTTGGACCCGGCCAAAGACCAAAGCTACTTTTTGCACCGGCTCAACCAGTTACAACTGGCCAAAACACTGTTTCCGGTAGGTGAGTTGCTGAAAACCGAGGTACGCCGGATGGCCGATGAAATCAAACTGCCCAACGCCCGAAAAAAAGACTCCACCGGCATCTGCTTTATTGGCGAGAGGCCATTCCGGGATTTTTTAAACCGCTACATTGCCCGAGAGCCAGGCGTTATCAAAAGTGACAGGGGTCAGACCATTGGGGAGCATGTGGGCTTGAGTTTTTACACCCTGGGGCAGCGCCAGGGTATCGGCATTGGCGGGCTCAAGGCCAAAGGCGCACAACGCGGCGGCGGCGACCATGCCCCGTGGTTTGTGGCGCGCAAAGACCTTGCCAAAAACATCTTGTGGGTGGTGCAGGGGCATGAACACCCGTGGTTGCAGTCGCACCACCTGATCGCCGACAACCCCAGCTGGGTAGCGGGCGCGGCACCCAAACTGGGCGCGATGGCGGCCAAGACCCGCTATCGGCAGGCAGATGCCGCTTGCACACTGGCGGAGGTGACACCGGGGGCGTTCGCGTTGACGTTTACCCAAGCCCAGTGGGCGGTAACCCCGGGCCAATCAGCCGTGCTGTACAGCGGCGAAGTGTGCCTGGGCGGGGGCATTATTGCCAGCGCCAGCCCCGAGCAAGCAGCGCTTTAACCCATTCGCCCCATCAGGGTTTCCATGTCTTTGAGCATGGTCTGCACGCTGTCCTGCTGACCCTCATCCGGACGCAGGCAAGAGGTTAGCTCCTGCTCCATGAAACACATGGACATCCGCAGATAGGTGCTGTCCAGCGCTTTGCGAACGGCTGAGAACTGCTGCGCGATCTTCTGGCAGCTCTCACCCTCTTCGATCATGCGTTGCACGCCACGAATTTGGCCCTCAGCGCGGCGCAGGCGATTGACTAACTCGGTGCGCGCAGCCTCATTGGTCAAAGCGGCCATGGCGTTGCCTTATCAGTTGGCACAGCCAATTTTTGATTCGGGTACACCCAGTTTCTTCAGGATGATGCCCAGCGGACAAAAATTGGTAAAGCCGGACTGAAACAAATTGGCACCAACAAAAGCGGTGAACGCCAGCGCCCATTTGCTGACGAACAGCGGGCTGCCCTCAACACCCAAAGCAAGCGAAATCATGATGAAAAGGCCTGCAAAAACAAGTATGTAGCGCTGTACGGTCATGGTGAAAACTCCTGTATATCCAAAAATTACTAATGCAAACGGTTAATGCCCAACATGCCCATGATGTATTTTTCATAGATGGGCTCGGACGTGCCTTTTTTGAGCTTGCGCATGAAGTATTTCTCATAGGCAATTTTGGCCAAGTGCACCCACTTGCCTTTTTTGAACCAGTTCACATTGCGCGGTGGAATCTGCGGTATCGCCACAAAGGCGGCACCGGTGTCGCCCATGTCGGCTAGGCAAACCGCATTCCAGGTGCCTTTGGCCACGGCGGGCTTGCCAGCCAGCTCATCCTTGATGTTGTGGCAAATGGCGGTCATCATGCTCTCGATCATGTAACCGGTTTTGGGACAACCGGTGGGCACCGGTGTCACTTCCACCGGAGGAATCGCCACGCAGACACCGGCCGAGAAAATATTTTTGTAGGTCTTGCTGCGCTGGAACTCGTCAATGATGACCATGCCGCGCGGATTGCACAGATTGGGTACCGCCGCCACTGCATCAACGCCCTTGAAGGCCGGCAGCATCATCGACAGCTTGAAGGGGACTTCATGCTCTTTGAGCACATTGCCCTGGTCATCCAACTGGGTCACAAACATCTTGCCCGCCTCCACCTTGGTAGTCTTGGCATTGGTGATCCATTTCATGTCCCGACCACGCAATTCAGACTCCAGCATCGACTTGCTGTCACCCACGCCACCCAGTCCCAGGTGACCAATATAGGGCTCACTGGTGACATACGTGATGGGCACCTTGTTGCGCATCTTGCGCCGGCGCAGGTCGGTATCGACAATCATGGCAAATTCATAAGCTGGGCCAAAGCAACTGGCACCTGGCATGGCACCGATCACGATCGGGCCCGGATTTTGCAGGAATTTTTCGTAGTCGGCGAAAAATTCCTGAGCATGATCGACATGGCAGATCGAGTGGGTAAAGCCACCGCCGCCAGACTTGACCGGGCCAGCACCTACCACCTCATCAAACGCCAGCTTGGGGCCGGTGGCAATCAGCAGGTAGTCGTAGTCCAGGGTTTCACCATCCACCAGGGTCAGCTTGTTGCCAGGGGCATCAATGTGGGTAACTGCCTTGGGTATAAAAGCAATTTTCTTGCGCGCCAGATAGGGGGCAATCGGCAGCGTCATGGCTGCACGCTCTCGCCAGCCCACTGCCACCCAGGGGTTGCTGGGCACAAACTGGAAATAGTCATTGTTGTTGACCACCGTGATACGGTGTTCCGGGGGCAGCATTTCACGCATTTCGTAAGCAGCGGGCATGCCGCCAATGCCAGCACCCATGATGACAATATGAGCCATGTTTTTGTCTCCTGTTATGTATAGGATTAATGAATATTTTCTAGAAAGAAACGTGTCTTCGCACGCTGAGGATCGTCAAGCGACCTGGCCGATTATGAACCTTGTAATGCACGCCGCTCCCACAGGTAATACATCAGGGGAATCACCAGCAAGGTCAGCGCCGTCGAGGCAAAAGTGCCAAAGATCAGTGACACCGCCAAGCCACCAAACACCGGGTCAGTGATCATGATGGCCGAGCCCAGAATGATCGCCAGCGCTGTCAGCATGATGGGTCTGAAACGCGCCGCACCGGCATCGATCACCGCTTGTTCCAGCGGATAGCCGCGTTTGCGGTAGTCCACAATAAAGTCAATTAACAGCAGCGAGTTGCGCACCACAATGCCGGCCAGCGCAATTACCCCGATCATGGAGGTGGCGGTAAAGGCCTGATTCGTCAGCCAGTGGCCGGGGAACACGCCAATCAGCGTCATCGGGATCGAACCCATGACGATCAGCGGCATCATGAACGACTTGTAGTACCCCACCAGCATCAGGTAAATGAACACCAGTGCGACGATGAAGGCCGAGCCCAGGTCGCGAAACACATCTAGTGTCAGGCGCATCTCGCCACCCCACAGCAGGTGGTAATCCATCACGTTGTCGGGTTGGGTCTCGGTGAAGCCCAGGTTGCCGGTCTTGAAGGCCACGCCGGGCACCAGCATTTTGTGCTCCAGCATTTTGTCCAGCGCCAGCACTGCGTACACCGGGCTGGACTTGAGCAGCTCGCCACCCACCATCACCATGGGGTGCTGGTCGCGGTCGTAGATGGGCTTGTCCTGCACTGCGGGCTCGATCCTGGCAATGGCCGACAGCGGAACCTGTTGGCCCATCATGTTGGTGATGCGCATTGACAAAATTTGCTGCGGTGTCTGGCGTTCAGCAAGCGGCAGGCGCACGGTGATGTTGATGGGCTCGCGCGCATCGTCCACATGCAGGGTGCCAATCGAAAAGCCTGACACATAGTCATACAACAGCTTGGCCACCTGGCCCGGAGCCACGCCCGAGAGAATAGCTTTTTCACGGTCAACCTTGATGTTCAGGCTTTGCACACTGGCGGTCACCGAGGTGTCCACATTGACAATGCCGTAAACGTCGCCAAACGCCTTGTCCACCTCGGCTGCGGCAGCGCGTAGCTTGTCGTAATCGGGGCCATAGAGTTCGGCCAGAATTTGCGCTTGCACCGGTGGGCCGGGTGGCGTTTCGTAGAGTTTGATTTTGGCCTGCGGGAAGGTCTTGCGCAGGTCTGCCAGCGAGTCATTGAACAGATTGACAATCTCGTGCGATGCCTCGGAGCGGCTGTTCTTGTCGGTCAGGTTGACACGCAACTGCGCCAGGTTGTCACCCCGCTTGAGCCCGTCACCACGCACCAGCGCAGCAAAGTCAATCGGTGCAGTCATGCCCAAAAAGGTCTGGTAATCATGCACATGGCGGTTGCCCGCCAGCAAGTCGCCGACCGCGCGCGCCACCTGGTCGGTTTGCGCCAGCGTGGTGCCAGCAGGCATGTCTACCTGCACCAAAAAGCTGTTGGTGTTGTCATTGGGCAGCATCTTGAGCTCGACCCCCATCGCCGACAGCGGACCGTTCAGGCCTGAGGGCCGGATGAACTGCCAGGCCGGCTGCACCATGGCTGCCACCAGCAACACCAGCACGCTGACAAACAGCAGGTTGCGCCGGCTGGCGTGTTTGATGAAGGGGGTAATGGCAGCGGTATAAGCGCGGTGCAACGGGTCTTTGGGGTGCTCGCCCAACTCATCCAGGCTGGGCTGCTCCGTCAATGACTTGGCAGCCTTGCCGGCCAGCCACAGGTTGGCGGCCCACGGCACCACCATGTAAGCCACCAGCAGCGAGGCGATCATTGCCACCGGCACATTGAACGGAATCGGGCGCATGAACGGCCCCATCATGCCGGTGACGAAGGCCATCGGCACAAAGGCCAGAATCACCGCAATGGTGGCGATGTTGGTCGGGTTACCGATCTCGTTGGTAGCCTCGATCAGCGCCTGCTTGAAGTTTTTCGCGCCACCCATGTGCATGTGGCGGTGGATATTTTCCACCACCACAATGGCCGCATCCACCAGTAAGCCGAGCGACAAAATCAGCGCAAACAGCGTGATGCGGTTGATGGTTTGCCCGGCGATCAGCCCGACCGTGAGCACCATGAACAGAATCAACGGCACGGTCAGGGTCACGATGGCCGCTTCACGCCAGCCCAGGAAGATGATCAGAATCAGTGCTACCGAACCAATAGCAATGCCCAGGTGTTCTACCAGCGTATTGACCGCGTCATTGGCTTTGGCACCGTCGTCGCGGGTCACGGCCACATTGACACCCTGCGGAATGGCCTGGCGTTTCAGGGCTTCAAGCTTGGCAAGCACGGTGGTACTGACCACCACCGCATTGGTACCGGCTTTTTTGGCAATGGCCAGGGTAACGGCCGTGGCTTCACCTTTGGGTGCCGATGCCCCGGCAGCCGGGCCGTAGGCAAAACGCGATAGCTGGTCGGATTCGCTGGCACCGTCTTCAATACGTGCCACGTCTTTCAAGAACACCGGGCGGCCTTTGGGCGCGCCAATGATGATGTCGCCTACTTCCTTGACGGTACCGACAAAGCCAGCAAAACGCATCGGCTGGTTACGGTTCTGATCAACCAGTTGACCGACGGGAACCGACACATTGGCACCCATCATCATCTGGTTCACCTGGTCCAGCGACAGGCCAGCAGCCGACAGCTTGGCAGGTGATATCCAGACATTGACCGAGCGCTTCGCACCATCCATCAACTGTGAAAACGACACGCCTGGCAAGTTGCGCAGCTCTTCGAGCACCCGCTCAGCCACCTGGCGCAATTCAGGCCCAGGCATTTGCGAGGAACTCAGCGTGAGCGTCATGATCGGCACGTCATCCACGTCGATGGGCTTGACCAGTGGCGGCATGGTGCCAGCAGGAATGCGGTCCATGTTCTGCATCAGCTGGTTGTAAAGCTTGACCAGACTTTTCTGCTGGTCTTCGCCCACGTCAAACTGAACCGTCACCACGCCATAGTCGGCTGCCGCGTAGCCAAACGTGTGTTTGACACCGGACTGCGCGTTCATCAGCGCCTCCAGCGGTTTGACCACCAGGTTTTGAATTTCAACCGCGCTGGCACCCGGCTTGGCGACGATGATGTTGGCCGCTGGCACCACGATTTGCGGGTTGTATTCGCGCGCAGTTACAAAAAGCGCCATTAGACCCGCCAGCGTCACCGCCAGCATCAACATGGCGGTAATTTTGGACTCCAGAAACATCCGGGCCAATTTGCCCGCACTGTTCAGCGGGGCGGCAGGGTGCGGCTCGCCGTGCGGCGCATCAGGGGTGGGGTGCGACTCAGCCATTGGTCTTGCCTTGGGTTGCTGCGGTGCTGGTCACCTTGTCGCCATTTTGCAAGGCGCTGGCCGAGGTGGTCACCACCCGTTCGCCAGGGTTCAAACCCGCCAGAATTTCCACCTGGCCTGCGCTGGTGGAGCCGGTGCGCACCATCCGGTACTTGGCGATGCCCTGGGCATCGACCACAAAAACGCCGGCGATGCCGGCCCGCGTCAGCACCGCACTCTCAGGCAGGCGCATGCCGTCACGCTGGCCCAGCGCAAACGCCACTTGAACAAAGCTGCCGCTGCGCAGGCCGCTGTCTTTGGGCAGGTCAATCTTGACCAGATGGCTGTGCGTCACCGGATCAGCCGAGGGCACCAGGTTGGCCACCTTACCGACGACATCAGCGCTTTTTCCTTCGCCCACGATGCTTACCGTGGAGCCCAGCTTGAGTTGGTCATAGACATCGTTGGCCACTGACGTTTGCACTTGCAGGCGGTCGGTGTTTTCCAGCATCAGCACGGGCTGGCCGGGCGCAGCCATAGATCCAGCGTTGGCCATTTTTTGCGTGATCACACCGGCAAAAGGCGCGGTGACGGTGGCGTATTTCATTTGTGCCGAGGCGGTCTCGAATCCGGCGCGGGCCATGCCGACTTGTTGCTGCGTCATCTGGTATTGCAGGCGAATCTTGTCCCACTGCATTTTGGGAATCGCCTCGTCTTTGTACAGAGCACCAAAGCGGTCATAGTCATTCTTGGCATCTGCCAGCGCGGCTTCGGCCTGATTCAGACCAGCGCGGGCCATGGCCATCTGGCCCTGGATGTCGGTGGGGTCAACAGAAAACAGTTTTTGCCCGGCCGCCACCCGCTGACCTTCCTGCACGTTGATTTCACGTAAAAAACCCATGAGGCGCGAGGCGATCATGGCCTGCTGCTGGGCAATCACGTTGCCCGGCGCGGTGAACACCACCGGCAAGGAGACCTTTTCAACGGTAATTACCGTAGCCTGCACGGTGGCCCCTGCCACGGCCGCTTGCTGGTCTTTTGCGTGTTCGCTGCAGCCGCTGATGCTGCCCATGAGCACCAGTACCGCTGCTGCCAGAACACTGAAAGTCTTGAATTCACGCATGATGATGGCCTTTTTACTTTATTTCCGGATCAAGATTGCCGACGGCAAGGCGCAGTCCGGCGCGCTGCACCGCTACGTCGTATTGGGCGGCAACCTGGTCGGCGCGTGCCTTGTCAAGCTGGGCGCGTGCCGCCAACAGCTCCACCAGGGTGGTTACGCCATTTTGATAACGCTTTTCTACCAGGCCCAAAGCCTCCGTGGCCTGCGTCACGCTCAGCGCGTGCACGGCCAGCCGCTTCTGGGCTTCAACCGCCTTGCGACTGGCATCGCCGACCTGGTAGGCGACACCGCTTTCGGCTTCTTGCAGACGCGAGCTCAGTTCAAGCTTGGCAGCGGTGGCCCGGTTGATGGCTGCGTGCGTCACGCCTGCATCAAACGCGGTCCATGTCAGTTGTGCGCCCAAGGTATACGAGCTGGAAGCCAGGCCGATGTTCTTGTCGTTCCAGTCTTGGCGCAGCATGACCCCCACCTGCGGGTACAGGCCAGCTTTGGCGACCTGCACATTCCCGCCCGCCGCCGCCACCTGCTGACGCATGGCGTTGAGGCCAGGGTGGCCAGCCAGCGCCTGTTCACGCCACTCGGCCACCTGACCGGTCAACGGTGTTACCACTACGCGTGGACCAATGTCCAACGGCTGGCTGAGAGGCATGCCCAGCAGCAGGTGCAGTTGCTCCAGCGCTGAATCGGCTGCGTTTTGCGCCTGCGTCAACTGAACCCGCACATTTTCCAGAAAAATTTGCGCCGTCAGCAGATCGCTTTTCACCACCACACCTTGTTTGACCAGGTTGTCGATGGTTTTGACGTAGGCCTGTGCCGCCACTTCGCCTTGCTTGGCGACTTCCACATAAGCGCGCGCTGCGTGGGTGCCCTCGTAGGCTTGCAGCACATGAAAGATGACTTGCTGGCGAGCAGCTTGGTCGCCTTGTTGCGCGGCATTGACGTAAGACTGCGCCTGCGTCACATAGCCTTCAATCATGCCGCCGGTGTACAGCGGAAGCGCTGCCTCAATGCGGGTGTTGAAGTTGGTCACCGCATCAGGGTGATTGAGGGCGGCTGGGGTGATGGCCAGCAGATTGACGTTCGGGTTACCCATATTGCTCAGGAAATCCCCAAACCCGAAGTCACCAAACGTGGCACCACGCTGCCCCAGCTTCAGACCAAAGGCATTCAGCGCATCGTTGGTACGCACGCCATTGAGCGACACGGTCACTTTGGGCATGTGGCTACCCTGGGCTTGCTTGAGGCCTGCCTCGGCCTGGGCGATTTGCGCCTGGGCGGCAGACAGCCCCGGATTTTGTTTGAGTGCCAGATCAACACATTGCGTGAAGTTCAATGTCTCGGCACTTGCCAGGGAAGACATGGTCACCAGTGCCAGTGCAGCGCCCCAGCGACCACGCGCCTGCAGCATGCGAACAGACCAATGCCAGCGCAGCTTGCGCGATGAATCAATTTTTTTCATTCCATTTCCTTGAAAAACAGCGCTCTCCGCCCTCATGCGCCATCGCGAATTCTCTAACTTCAGACTTCCTGATGCGTCTAGGCACAGTTTGCTTTTTTCAGGAACAGGACTGGCACCTTTAGGAGCGGCGGTAGCCGCGAATTCGGGCTTGCCAGCCCTCCCACAAAGTCACAACCAGGCTTGCACCATGCCAAATGAATTCCGGGCGCATCAGGAAGTCTGAATTTGCCTCAGGCCGAAGCGGTAGTATACATATACCCCACCCAGTATGCAAATTGGCCGTTGTTTGAGGGTGCGATTCAAAGTGATGTACAGCGGGAGTCGGTCTGGACGCGAGCAGTATCTGCTGCCCCAATACGGCGCAGATGCGGCTTTCAAATGAATTTGATGCAAAAAATAACCATCAAGCCCTTATTTAATAAGCGTTGATAGCTATGTTTATGATAGTAAATTGACAGTATTTCTAAGAGAGGCAGACAAGTTTGGTGGCCTTCGCTAAAGCATTGGGGTCAGAGCACGAGTTTTGGGGGGCGACTGTTGGCAAGCTCATCAGCCAGCAGCCAAAATCGTGATCTGACCCCAAAGCCGTTGCAGCACACCAGTTTGAATCGCACCCGTTTTTTGAGCCCTGAAAAGTTCACATGGCGATCTTGAGCGCAGGCCGTGGCAACGACTGAATCGTCGGCACGAATCAAGAAAACGTTTCCGCTCTAAAACGGAATATCGTCATCCATGTCGTCAAAACCGCTGGCTGGGCGCGCTGCTGCAGGGGCTGGGGCCGGATTGGGTCGAGAAGCCGGTGCTGCTGGGCGGGCTGCCGGAGCCTGACGCGATGAATAACCGCCGCCATCATCCTCGCCAGACGGCTCGCCCATGCCTTCGCGGCCACCGAGCATCTGCATTTCATTGGCGATGATTTCGGTGGCGTATTTTTCAACGCCATCCTTGTCGGTGTATTTGCGCGTCTTGATGCGGCCCTCAATGTAAACCGGACGGCCTTTTTTCAGGTATTGGCTGGCGATCTCGGCCAGTCGGCCAAAAAACGCCACACGGTGCCATTCGGTTTCTTCAACCATTTCACCTGCTTTATTTTTATAGCGGCTGCTGGTGGCAATGGTGATGTTGGCAATCGGGTCGCCACTGGGCATGTAGCGCACTTCAGGGTCTTTGCCCAAATTGCCGACGAGGATGACTTTATTGACTGAGGCCATGGATTTATCCTTCAGAAATTAGATACAAAACGCGTTCATTATCAGGCCTTGGCTGCGCCCTGCGGCACTTTGGCAGCCGGTGCCTGCATTGGCCAGGCCACCACCAGCCAAAGCGCCATGGCCACCCCGCACACGGCAAACAAGCTGTTGGCACCGCCATGCGCCATCAGCCACCCACCCACCATGCCACCGGCAAAAAAACCCAGTGACTGCAAGGTGTTGTAAACCCCGATAGCCGCACCGCGCGCGGCAGGCGGGGCCAGCCGCGACACGATACTGGGCTGGCTGGCCTCAAGCACATTGAAACCGTAAAAAAACACAAACAGCAACCAGCCCAGCGTCATCACGCTGGGTACTGCGTCCACCAGCAGCCACAAACCCAGTTGCACCAAGGTCGTCAAACCGATCGACAGCAGGAAAACCGCCCGCAGATAGCCCCGCTTCTCCAGCTGAAACAAACTTCCCCCCATCACCACAAAAGAACCCAGAACCGCTGGTAAATAGACGTGCCAATGGTGGTCGCGTGCCAAACCGGCCTGCACCAACATGGCCGGCAGCGCCAGCCACATCGCCAGTTGCACGGCATGCAACACAAACACACCAAAGTTCAAGCGCAGCAAAGCCGGCGAGCGCAGCACATCCATCACGCGCCCCCTGGGCTGATTCTTGTGCTCCAGCGGCTCCGGCGGCACCCACCAGATCACGGCCGCCACACCCAGCAGCGCCAGCACACCGGTCAGCACAAAGATGCCCACCAAACCCACGACACCGGCCAGCACCGGAGCCGCCACCAAAGACAGCGCAAACATCAGCCCGATGCTGGCACCCACCAGCGCCATCGATTTGGTACGAACCACATCGCGCGTCTGATCGGCCAGCAAAGCCGTCACGGCCGCTGACACCGCCCCGGCCCCCTGCACGGCACGGCCAATGGCCAGCCAAGTCAGGCTGGGAGCCAGCGCGGCCACCACGCTACCGGCTGCAAACACCAGCAAACCAAAAACAATGACCGGCTTGCGCCCCACCCTGTCAGATGCCAGACCATATAAAAACTGCAGCATGGCTTGCGTCAAACCATAAATGCCCATGGTCAGACCGACCATGGCCGCATCGTCCCCGCCGGGGTAATGGGCTGCCTCGATGGCGAACACCGGCAATATCAAAAACAGGCCTAGCATGCGCAGGGAAAAGATGGATGCCAGCGAAAAACTGGCGCGCAGCTCCAGGGGTGTCATCGTCGTAACGACCGGGGCTCGGGCAGATGGCAGCAGGGTATTTACATCAGGCAAAACTAGTCTCCGATTCAACACAGTGGACCCTTGCAGGGCCGCAGGCCGCGAATTGTCCCCGATCTGGGCAAGCACGGTCAGCCGGGTTCACAACCGGGCGATCCGCCATTGACTATCATGGCCGGTTTTCCGGTGCACTTTCACCGTCAATTTTTTGAGCATCCATCGCCTTGAATACCCCAGAAGACGGCAAATACCTTGCCAGCGCCCTGCAGCACCAGACCATCAGCATTCGCGGGGCGCGCACGCACAACCTGAAAAACATCGACCTCGACATCCCGCGCAACCAGTTGGTGGTGATCACCGGCTTGAGCGGTTCGGGCAAGTCCAGTCTGGCGTTTGACACGCTGTACGCCGAAGGCCAGCGCCGCTACGTCGAGAGCCTGTCCACCTACGCGCGCCAGTTTCTCCAACTGATGGACAAGCCCGATGTGGACGTGATCGAGGGCCTGTCACCGGCCATTTCCATTGAGCAAAAGGCCACCAGTCACAACCCGCGATCAACTGTCGGCACGGTGACCGAGATTCACGACTACTTGCGCCTGCTGTTTGCCCGCGCAGGCACGCCCTACTGCCCCGAACACGGCTTGCCGCTGCAAAGCCAGACCGTCAGCCAGATGGTTGATGCCGTGCTGAGCCTACCCGCCGATACCCGCCTGATGATTCTGGCCCCACTGGCACGCGAGAAAAAAGGCGAATTTCTCGATGTGTTCGCCGACATGCAGGCGCAGGGCTATGTACGCTTTCGCATCAACGGTGTGGCCCATGAGTTTGACCAGCTGCCCGCCCTGAAAAAAACCGAGAAACACGACATTGACGTGGTGATTGACCGCATCAAGGTGCGCCACGCACCGCCGCAGCCGCCGGCCCTGGCCAACCCGCAGGAAGATGACGAGCACCTGGTCGATGCCGCCAGCATCACGGCCTGGGCTGATTTTGACGCCCTGAAACAACGCCTGGCGGAGAGTTTTGAGGCCGCCCTGCGACTGGCCAATGGGCGCGCCATTGCTATGGAAATAGATAGCACACAACCCAATAAACACGAGGGCTACAGGCCAAAAGAGCATTTATTCAATGCCAAGTTTGCCTGCCCGGTTTGCAGTCACTCAATTGCCGAACTGGAGCCACGGCTGTTCTCCTTCAACTCGCCAGTGGGCGCGTGCCCGAGTTGCGACGGCCTGGGCGCGCAAGAAGTTTTCGATACCAGCCGGGTCGTGGCCTTCCCAACTTTAAGTCTGGCCAGTGGGGCCATCAAAGGCTGGGACCGGCGCAACGCTTACTACTTTGCCATGCTGGAAAGTCTGGCGGCGCACTACCAGTTTGACATTGACCAGGCCTTTGAGTCGCTACCCGACAGCGTGCAAAACGCGGTGCTGCACGGATCGGGCGACGAAGAAATCAAGTTCGCCTATGCCATGGATGCACCGGGTGCCAGCGGTAAAAAAGTCAGCAAAAGTCACCCCTTTGAGGGCATCATCCCCAACATGACGCGACGCTACCGCGAAACCGACTCCGGCGTGGTGCGCGAGGACCTGGCACGTTATCGGTCAACCCAAGCCTGCCCCGACTGCGCGGGCAGCCGCCTCAAAAGCGAGGCGCGACACGTGCGCATTGGTGAAGGCGTGCAAGCACGCGCCATTTTTGAGCTCAGCCACCTGACGCTGGCCGAGTGTTTTGACTACTTCAAAACGCTGCACATGATGGGTGCCAAAGGCGACATCGCCGCCAAGGTGATCCGCGAAATTAGCCTGCGCCTGAAGTTTCTCAACGATGTCGGCCTGACCTACCTGAGCCTGGATCGCAGCGCCGAAACCTTGAGCGGCGGCGAGTCGCAGCGCATTCGCCTGGCCAGCCAGATTGGCTCGGGCCTGACTGGCGTGATGTATGTGCTCGATGAGCCCAGCATTGGCCTGCACCAGCGCGACAACGACCGGCTGATCGACACCCTGAAGCACCTGCGCGACATTGGCAACAGCGTGCTGGTGGTCGAGCACGACGAAGACATGATGCGCGCAGCCGACCAGATTATCGACATGGGGCCCGGCGCTGGCGTGCACGGTGGCCGCGTCATGGCGCAGGGCACGTTCGACGAAGTCAAAGCCAACCCGATGTCGATCACCGGCCAATACCTGGCGCAAACGCTGAAGATCGAGGTGCCTGACCAGCGCACCGCCTGGCTGGCCTCTGATCCGACCCATGCGCCAGCCAAATCCAAGCCCGCACGCTTTGCCCCCAGCCCGGCCGCTGTAAGGCGCGCCGCCCGCGAGGCCGTGCACCTGTCCACCCAGGGCGAGCTGCAAGCGCTCAAGGTCATCGGGGCCAGCGGCCACAACCTGAAAAACGTCGATGTCGCATTCCCGGTCGGCCTCTTTACCTGCGTCACCGGCGTGTCTGGCTCGGGCAAGTCCACGCTGGTCAACGACACGCTCTACAAGGCGGTAGCACGCACTATTTACCGCGCCCACGACGAACCCGCCGAACACGCCGCCATTGAGGGCATTGAGTACTTTGACAAGGTCATCAACGTCGATCAATCCCCGATTGGCCGCACGCCACGCTCCAACCCGGCCACCTACACCGGCTTGTTCACCCCAATTCGTGAACTGATGGCCGAAGTGCCGACCGCCCGCGAGCGCGGCTACGGGCCGGGGCGCTTCAGCTTCAACGTTAGCCAGTCATCCGGCGGTGGCCGCTGTGAAGCCTGCGAGGGCGACGGCATGGTCAAGGTCGAGATGCATTTTTTACCCGACATGTACGTGCCCTGCGATGTCTGCGCGGGCAAACGCTACAACCGCGAAACGCTGGAGGTACTCTACAAGGGCAAAAACATCGCGCAAATACTCGACCTGACAGTCGAAGCGGCGCACGAATTTTTCAAGGCCGTGCCGACCATTGCCCGCAAACTGCACACGCTGCTGGACGTGGGCCTCTCGTACATCCGGCTGGGCCAGGCCGCCACCACCCTGTCGGGCGGCGAAGCCCAACGCGTCAAGCTGGCGCTGGAGCTCAGCAAGCGTGACACCGGCCGCACGCTCTACATATTGGACGAACCCACCACCGGGCTGCACTTTGCCGATATCAAACTGCTGCTCAAAGTGCTGCATCAGTTGCGCGATGCCGGCAACACCATTGTGGTAATCGAGCACAACCTGGATGTGATCAAAACTGCTGACTGGCTGATCGACATGGGCCCCGAGGGTGGCAGCGGTGGCGGTACCGTGGTGGGGGTTGGCACGCCAGAAGCGCTGGCGGCCAACCCGGCCAGCCACACCGGCCTGTACCTGAGTCGTCTATTGCTGCAATGAGGGGGTCAGCAGCGCCCGACAGCCGGTTATCGCGAAGGCTGACGCTGCAGCAGTTGGCTGGCAGCGTCTCGCAGCCCGAGTGGAATCGCGGCTTGCAGCGCGCGCCAACCGCGCCACAGCCCGACACCCCGAAGCGCCCAGGGCAAGACACGGCGCGGCTTCACAACCAACACCGTCACCAGCGCCACGGCCACCAGCCAGGGCCGGGCTTTAACGTAAGCCACCCCTTGCAGCCACAGCGTCAGAAATTTTTGGCCGACATCCAGTGCGTGCTGTACCGGCATGAGATGCTGGGCCACAACCACCCGCTGATGGACAATGCGCTCCAGCAAGCGACCACGCTCCAGATACAACTCGGCAAGCGGTTTACTCATGTCCGGATGCCGCCCGCAGTTGCCGCAAGTCCTCTTGCAACTGGGCCAGACTGGCCGCAAAGATGGGCTCGGATCGATCCGACAAGCGGCGCAATACACCGTACAAATACCCGGCAAGTGCCACCACCAAACCGGTGCAAATGACCAAGACCGTCAAACGATAATCCCACCACACCACCAGTGCCAAACCCACCAGCAGCAAGATGCTAAGCCCCAGGCAAAAACCCAGCGCCAAACCCAACATCAGCTGTTGAAGCGCACGGTGCTTTTCAACCTGCAGCTCATTGCCAGCCAACGCCAGCCGGGTTTGAACCGCTGTCAGCAGCGTGGTTGCGGCATCTTTCAGCACAGGCTGGGGCGCGCTTAACGGCGACCCAGAACCACACCGACCAAAAAGCCGATGCCGGCAGCTGCGCCGATGGCCACCCAGGGCGATTCGTGCACATAGACATCGGCGGCATGGGCTGCGGCTTTGGTTTTGGCAACCAACACGGTTTCTGCGTCGACCAGGCGAACCTTGGCTTCATGCAGGCGGGTCTGAATACGAGCCCGCAGGTTGGCCACCTTTTCGCCGGTTTGCTCTGCTGTGGCGGTCAACATTTCCTCAGCATCAGCAATGACAGCCTTGATGTCGTTGACGGTTTGTTGCTGAATTTGAGCGGGGGTTTGATTGACAGATGACATTTTGAGTTTCTCCTTGGGTGAAAATGATCAACATCAGGTTAACAGACTTGAGACATGCTGACCATAGCCTGACCCGAGTTGTGGTCACTTGCGATCTGTCAAACCGACGGGAAAAACCATTTTTCAGGAGACTGTGATGCACACCCAGCTAGATGAACTGCACGCCACCAGCACCCGGCGCAACAAGGTCGTCAGCGCAGCCGAAGCCGTGCGCCTGATTCACGACGGAGATACGGTGGCCACCGGTGGTTTTATTGGCATCGGCTTTGCCGAAGCAATCGCCATTGCACTGGAGCAGCGTTTTCTGGAGACACAAGCTGAGACCGGCTTGGGTTCACCAAAAAACCTGACACTGGTGTACGCCGCTGGCCAGGGAGACGGGCAAATCCGGGGGCTCAACCACTTTGGTCACCCGGGGCTGGTGCGCCGCGTCATTGGCGGCCACTGGGGACTGGTGCCGGCACTGCAAAAACTGGCCGTTGACAACCAGATTGAAGCCTACAACCTGCCCCAAGGTGTCATCACCCACCTGTTTCGCGACATTGCCGCAGGCAAGCCTGGCACCCTCACGCATGTGGGCCTGGATACTTTTGTCGACCCCCTCCACGGCGGCGGCAAGATCAATGCCTGCACCACTGAAGACCTGGTGCGGCGCATGCACATTGACGGGCGCGACTACCTGTTTTACAAGGCCTTCCCAATCAACGTCGGCATCATCCGCGCCACCACCGCCGACCCCGATGGCAACCTGAGCATGGAGCGCGAAGCCCTCACGCTCGAAGCACTGGCCATCGCCATGGCGGCGCGCAACAGCGGCGGCATCGTCATTGCCCAGGTGGAGCGGCTAGCCGAGCGCAACACGCTGCACCCGCGCAGCGTCAAGGTGCCGGGTGTGCTGGTCGATGCGGTGGTGATTGCCACTGACCCGGCGCACCACATGCAAACCTTTTCCGAGGCCTACAACCCGGCCTATTCGGGTGAAATCCGCGTGCCGATGGACCTGATCGAACCCATGGCCCTGAATGAACGCAAAGTGATTGCCCGGCGCGCTGCCATTGAGCTTAGGCCCAATGACGTGGTCAACCTGGGCATTGGCATGCCCGAAGGCGTGGCCACGGTGGCTGCCGAAGAAAAAATCTTTGACTTGCTGACCCTTACCGCCGAGCCCGGCGTGATTGGCGGCATACCGGCTGGCGGCTTGAGCTTTGGCGCAGCAGTCAACGCTCAGGCGGTCATTGACCAGCCCAGCCAGTTTGACTTTTACGATGGTGGCGGCCTCGACGTGGCGGTGCTAGGCCTGGCCCAGGCCGATGCCCAAGGCAACCTCAATGTCAGCAAATTCGGCAGTCGCCTAGCCGGTGCGGGCGGCTTTATCAATATCAGCCAGAACGCCAAAAAAGTGGTGTTCGTCGGCACTTTTACAACCGGTGACTTGCAGGTCAGCGTGAATGATGGCCGACTTCACATCCACAGTGAAGGCACGCAACGCAAATGGGTGCAACAGGTGGAGCACCGCACTTTCAGTGCCCGCGAAGCCATCCGGCGTGGGCAACAGGTGCTGTATGTGACCGAGCGCTGTGTGCTGCGGCTGACCGGCAGCATCGACCAGCCGGCCATGGAACTGATCGAACTGGCACCCGGTGTGGACTTGCAACGCGATGTGCTGGCGCAGATGGATTTTGTACCGCTGATCAGCCCGCAGCTCAAAACCATGGACAGCGCACTGTTTGACAGCGCGCCCATGGGCTTGCGTGCACAGTTGCTGGCCACGCCTCTGGCGCAGCGGCTAGAGCTTGACCGCGAACACCAGTTGCTGTTCATCAATTTTGAAGGGCTCGCCGTGGACAGCGTGCGGGACATCGAGGCCATTGAAACCATGGTGACGCAACTGCTGGAGCCGCTCGGCCACCGGGTGGCGGTGGTGGTCAACTACGACAGTTTCACCATCGGGCCGGCGTTGCTTGATGCCTACACCCGCATGGTGCAGCATCTCAAGCGGCGTTTTTACAGCCGCGTAACACGTTATGGCACGGGCGGCTTTGTCAAAGCCCGGCTGGAAGCCCGGTCGCGAACCGGGCTGCCCGCAACACGTCACGCGTCCTGAGCGCCTCACGCCGCGCTGCTGCGGCAAAGTCTGCACCCGCCGACGCATACAAAATGGCGCGCGATGAATTGACGATGATCGGCGCGGTGGCGCGCCAACCCGCCTTGACGGTGGCTAGCGCGTCACCCCCCTGTGCGCCCACCCCCGGAATCAACAGCGGCAATGTCGGGGCCAGCGCGCGAACCCGTTCAATCTCGGCCAGGTAAGTGGCCCCTACCACCAGGCCGATCTGGCCATTGAGGTTCCACGGCCCCTGCGCCAATTGGGCAATATATTCGTACAACAGCGGCTGCCCGGCCACGCTGGCCAGCCGCTGCGCCTGAAAATCATCGCCTCCGGGGTTGGAGGTGCGGCACAGCAAAAACGCGCCCTTGTTGTGGTATTTCAAATACGGCTGCACCGAATCAAAGCCCATGAACGGCGACAGCGTGACGGCATCGGCACCGTAGCGCTCAAAGGCTTCGATCGCGTATTGCTCGGCGGTGCTGCCAATGTCGCCACGCTTGGCATCCAGAATCACCGGCACCTGGGGCGCGCTGCTGCGCATGTGCCGAATAAGGCGCTCAAGCTGAACTTCGGCCCGGTGCGCAGCAAAGTAGGCAATTTGCGGCTTGAAAGCCATGGCCAGGTCGGCCGTGGCATCCACAATGGCGGCACAAAAATCGTAAATCCGGCTGGCATCACCCTGCATTGCGGCAGGAAATCGCCGGGGCTCCGGGTCGAGGCCAACACACAGCAGGGAGTTATTTTGGCGCTCAGCGGTGCCCAGCATGTCTAGAAATTTCATCGATGCATTGTAAGAATTCAAATGCGGTGAATTCAGACTTCCTGATGCGTCTAGGCAAAATTTGCTTTTTTCAGGAACTGGCACCTGTAGGAGCGGCGGCAGCCGCGAATTCGGGCTTGCCAGCCCTCCCACAAATTCACAACCAAGCTTTCTCACAACCAAGCTTTCTCACAACCAAGCTTTCTCACAACCAAGCTTTCTCACAACCATGCTTTCTCACAACCAAGCTTTTACCATGCCAACTGGATTCCGTGCGGATCAGGAAGTCTGAAGTTAGCCCCATCGCCAGCCAGAACGCAGGAGTGGAAATGAAAGTTGCAATCATTGATGACGTGCAAATGAACGTCATCCTCATCAAACACCTGGTGCTCAAGCTGCCAGACGCTGAGCCCGTGTGTTTTACCGACCCGGTTGCCGCGCTGGACTGGTGTCTGGCCAATGACCCGGATCTGATCATCGTCGACTACATGATGCCCGGCCTCAGCGGCACCGAGCTGGTCGGCCGTTTTCGCGAGCGCTACCAAGACACCCCGGTGCTGATGGTCACCGCCAACCACGAGACCGAACTGCGCCACCAGGCACTTGCGCAGGGTGTGACCGATTTTCTGAACAAACCCATCAACAACACCGAATTTCTGGCCCGCGCCAAAAACATGCTGGCGCTGCGGCGCAGCCACAACTACCTGACCGACGAGGTACGCAAGGCCACCGCCCAACTGGTGGCGCAAGAGCGGGAAACCATTTTTTGCCTGGCCCGGGCGGCTGAATACCGCGACCCCGAAACCGGTGCGCACATTTTGCGCATGGCGCATTACTCGCGCCTCATTGCACAGCATCTTGGTCTGCCGCAAGACCAGCAAGACTTGCTGCTGCAAGCTGCCCCCATGCACGACATCGGCAAGGTTGGCACGCCCGACATGATTTTGCTCAAACCGGGCAAGCTGACCCCGGAAGAATTTGCCGTGATGAAGCAGCATGCCGTGATTGGCTATGAAATTCTCAACGCCAACAGTTCACCCTTGCTCAAGGTGGCGGCTGAGATTGCCCACACCCACCACGAAAAATTTGACGGCAGTGGCTACCCGCGTGGGCTCAAAGACGAAAACATCGCCTTGTTCGGTCGCATCGTGGCGGTGGCCGACGTGTTTGATGCCCTGACCTCTGCGCGCCCCTACAAAAAGGCCTGGCCGATTGAAGATGCCTGCCAGTTGATCCGCGATGGCTCCGGCGCACACTTTGACCCAGCGTGCGTGGCCGCTTTCTTTGCTGATTTTGATGCCGTTTTGGCCATCCAGGCTCAATTTGTGGACGAAGAGGACGACGCGCAGCAGCGCTTTGACCGCACTTAAAACCCACGAGCGCGCGGTTAGACTCCAGCCCCTGCCTTTTTTCCGACCTTTCCCATGAACCGCAACGACTTCCCCGACGACACCGAAGACAGCCCCTACACCCCGGCCCAACGCTCTGCCGCAGCCGCCCGCAGCACCTGGGTCAGCGTGGCTGTCAATCTGGTGCTGAGCATCGCGCAGATCGCAGCCGGCATCCTGGCCAAATCCCAAGCCCTGATTGCCGACGGCATCCACACGCTGTCAGACCTGATCGCCGACTTTGTCGTGCTGTTTGCCAACCACCACAGCCAAAAAGACGCGGACGTTGACCACCCTTACGGCCACCAGCGCTTTGAGACGGCGGCCTCGCTGGTGCTGGGCGGCCTGCTGCTGGCCGTCGGTATTGGCATGTTGTGGTCGGCCGTCAGCAAGCTGCAAAACCCCGAGTCCATTGCCACGGTACACATCTCAGCCCTGTGGGTGGCGGGGGGTGCCCTGATTGCCAAAGAACTGCTGTTTCGTTACATGTTGACCGTGGCCAAACGTGTCAAATCGAGCATGCTGGTGGCCAATGCCTGGCATGCCCGATCAGACGCGGCATCGTCGCTGGTGGTGGGCGTGGGCATCATCGGCAACCTGGCCGGCTACCCGATTCTGGACCCGATTGCCGCAGCGCTGGTGGGCTTCATGGTGACGCGCATGGGCTGGAGCTTTGGCTGGGATGCCCTGCATGACCTGATGGACCGCGCCGTGGACGAAGCCGAAGTGCAGGCCATTCGCCAGACCCTGCTTGACACCCCGGGGGTCGAAGGCGTGCATGAAGTGCGCACCCGAAAAATGGGCGACATGATTGTCGCGGATGCCCATCTGGAAATGGTGTCCACCCTGAGCGTCGAAGAGGCGCACGACATCAGCGTGCTGGCGCGTCAACGTGTCATGCAGCGCCACCGCGTGCTCAACCTGATGACGCACATTGACCCTCACAAACGGCCCGATCTGGACCACGCTGCGCCCGCTCAAAGCTGATGGCGTTTCAGGCTTGGCCTTGCACCACATCCAGCGCAAAACACAAATCCTCCCAGGCGCGCGCCTTGTCCTGACCGCTTCGCAGCAAATACGCCGGCGGATATGTCACCACCACCGGCACACCCTGGTAGCGCCAAACCTGGCCGCGCAACTTGGCCAGCGGCAGCTTCAGCCCCTGCGGATGATCCTGGCTGAGCAGCACCTGCATGGCCATGCGCCCCATGGCCAGAATCACCTTGGGCTGCACCAGCGCTATTTCACGCTGCAAGTAATTGGCGCAAGCGGCCAAGGCTTGCGCGTCTGGCGCGGTTGGCAAGGCCGGTCGGCACTTGAGAACATGGCTCAGATAAGCCTCTTCGCGCTTGACCCCGACGGCCTTGAGCATGTTGTTCAGCAATTTGCCGGCATCGTCCACAAACGGCTGCCCGGCGCGCTCTTGTGCGTCATCGGGCGGCTCACCGACGATCATCCAGTCGGCCCGCAACGAGATCGGCGGCGCAGCCAGCACCGGTGCACGCCGGCCCAAGCACATGGCGCAGGCCTGGCATTGGTTGACGGTCTTGCGCAGCATGGGCCAATCCATACCGGCAATGCCATCTGCCAATGGCAGCAGCGCGGTGGGACTGGCGGGCAGCGCAACCAACGGCGCGGGGAGCGGGCGCCGTGCAACGGGTGTGCTGACGGCCTGCGATGGCGTTGCCACCGGCTCGGGTCCGGCAACTACCGGCAGCGCCAGTGACACCGCTGAATTTATATGTTTTTGGCCTCCAGCCCTTTCATTACCTGCGTAAACAGCTATTGATTCAATAGCGCATTGTGCTTGTTCGGCAGCATGGGCCTGGTGCACTTCAGCCTCATCCGCATCGGTGCTTTGCGGCCACCAGACGTGCACGCCCATCTCGGCCAGCATGGCGCGTTGGCGGTCGTCCAGATCAAGGCTCATGGGGTGATTTTCACCGACTTGGCTTGATTGAAATATCAAACGTCATCAGACAGCTTCAGGCTCATCACCAGCGCATCTTCACGCGTGCCGCCGCAAGCCGGGTAATACTGCTTGCGCAGGCCAACCTGGCGAAAGCCGCGGGCCTTGTAGACATGGATGGCACGGCTGTTGCCTGCGCGCGCCTCCAGCCACAGCCACTGCAAACCCTGGCCGCGCGTCCACAGCGCCAGCGCATCCAGCAGCACCCGCGCCCAGCCCTGATGCTGGTACTCAGGGGCTATGGCGATGTTGAGCAAATGCACTTCTTCAAAGCCTTTCATGGCGACAAAATAGCCCAGCAAGTTGTCGCCTGCCAGCAGCATCTGCGCCGGGTAGCCGCTGTCCAGACAGTCGGCAAAATTCTTGTGCTGCCAGGGGTAGGCGTAGGCGCGCAACTCCAGCGCCATCACCGCCTCCAGATCGGCTTCGGTCATGGGCTCAAAACGCACTTCAAGCGGTTGCAGTTGGGCGTTCATGCAAGCAGCGCCGCATGGGCCAGCTTGATCGCTGCACGCTCTTGTGTGGTTTGCGCCACCTTGTCGCGAATGTAAGTGGGCAGCGCCTGCGCTGCGGGCACGGCGTGGCCAGCCGCCAGCAGTGCCGGTGCCAGGCGCAGCAGCGCCGCGGCGGTGGGCAGGGCGTTGATGCGCCGGGTGAGGTGCACAGGCAGACGCGCGCCGTAAGCGGCAAACACATTGCCCGCCAGAATGACAGCAGCCAGGCCAGCGCCAGTGCCGCTGCTGCACACCAGATTTTCTGGCTTTATCAGGCTGTAGCCCTTGTCATTCGTCCACAATCCACTATCAAAACTATAGCTTGCGGCATACAATTCGTCCATCCGGGCATCGAGCAGGGCCGTCACCTGAAAGCCATCACCCGCATCCAGTTGCGCGCGCGCGTCCTCTGCCACAGCCAGCAAGGTATCGACCGCCAGCACGGGAACGCCGGCACCAAACGCCAGCCCCTGCGCCACCGAGCAAGCGGTGCGCAAGCCGGTAAACGAGCCTGGGCCGGCACCAAAAACAATTGCATCCAGCGCATCAAACCGCAGTTGCGCCTGCGCCATCAGCGCTTGAATTTGCGGTATCAGGTGGGTCGAGGTCAGCGCACCACCCGGCCCGGTGTGCAGCCACGGCGTGGCATTGCCGTGGCGCTGCACAGCAATGGCCATGTGTTCGGTGCTGGTGTCAAAGGCCAGCAGGTTCATGATTGGCCCTTAAGTCTGGAATTGATGGCTGGATTTTGGCTGGATTCCTTGGGTTGGGGGTGACCGTCATTGCAATGAACCTTAGCCAAACACGTTGAACTCGCTGCCTTAAAGCCCATGGCCAAATACGGCTGTTAAGCTCCCCTTTGCGCCCCGGCGGGGGTGGAGAGGGGCTGGGGGAGAGGGGGGAATCAACGATAAATAAATCAAACATCACCGAATCCAGCATTTGAAGCCTTTGAAAGCAGCCACCCAGGCAGCATGCAAAGGAAATCACCTTCCAACCCTTATAGAGCCTGCGCAACCAGCTTCTTTATTAATAGCAACTGGTGCCGCTGCACGCACGCCAAACAAAATCCCGCCCGTCACCAGCGCCAGCCCCACCGCCAGATTCCAGTGCAGTGGCTCGCCCAGCAGCAGCACCGCGCCCAGCGCCGACAGGCCCGGCACCAGCGCCGTGATCATGGTCGAGCGCACCGGGCCAAAGTGGCGAATCATCTGGGTGAACGTGATGCCCGATATCACCACCGAGCCCCAGCCCTGAAACGCCGCCTGAAACAGCACGTCACCCCACGGAGCCGTAAACACATGCCCGACTACGGTGCCAGTCAACACCAGCAGCGTGTACACCGGCAAAAAAGTCACAAAAGCGAACGTGGTGATCGCAATGGTGGCGCGTACCGCATTCAACGCATGGTGGCGCGCCAGCACGCTGTAAGTGGCCCAGCACATGGCACCGGCCATGAACAGCACGTCGCCCAGCCAGACCTGACCCCCGTCAAAGGCGCGCAGCAGGCTCAAGCCGCCCACCATCAAATCACCCAGCACGATCAGACCCAAGCCCAGAGCCCGCAGCGGTGTGATGCGCTCACGCAGCAGCCACAGCGCCAGCAAGGCCGTCCACAGGGGCAAGCTGCCCGGCAACAGCACCGAGGCATGCAGCGCCGGGGCGTAGGCAAAGCCGGTGTAGGCCAGCAAGGCATACAGCAACCCCCCAAAAAACCCGACCGGGACGGTGATGCGCATGGGTAACGGCGAGATGCCCAGCCATGACGCGCCAACGAACCCCCGGGCACGATCCTGGCGCACCAGGTACACGCCCCAAGGCAGCAGAATCAGCCCGGCACCGAGGATGCGGCAAAAGGCAATGTCCAGCGGTGTCAGCACGTGGCCGCGCGCCGGGTCAGCGCTGACGCGGGCAATCAAAATAAAAGATGTCCAGATCAGTACCGTGACGACCGCTGCGGCGAGGCCGATGGTGCGGGGTGAAAGTTGATCAGTTAAGCGGCTGAGCAAATGGCGGGGCGTTTGGGGCATGGGGCGATTATCCGTGGCTACGCTGGATTCCTGGCTGCTGGGACACGGGATTGCCGGTCTCCCATAACATCGACACCGGCACCGCGTGCAGCCGCTTGTCAAACGGCGTGATGCGGTCATGGTCATGCAGCACCAGGCCGTGGACAAATTTGTCACCCACGGCCGCTTGCAACTGGCGCAAGCCGCGCAGGTCTGGCGCACGTACGGTGGCAGAGGCTTTGACCTCGATGCCAATGACACGCCCGCGTCGGTCCTCAATGACCAAATCGACTTCGTCTTGCTCTTTCGTACGAAAGTGCGAGATGCGCAGCCGCTGGTCCGACCAAGTGGCGAGTTTCAGCACTTCTGACACCACAAAGCTCTCCAGTAGCGGGCCATAAGCGGTGCGCTCTTTCTGCAACTGGCTGGCGGTGTCACCGCGCAGTGCCGCCAGCAAGCCGGCATCCAGAAAATGCAGTTTGGGTGTCTTGGTGAGGCGGCTGACCGCGTTGTGCGACCACGGAGCTACCTGGCGCAGCAGAAACAGCCGCTCCAATATGCCCACATACTTTTGTGCGGTAGGCGCAGTCAGGCCGAGGGCAGCGCCGTAGCTGCTGTGGTTCACCAGTTGTCCGGCGTGGGCCGCCAGCACATCGAGCAGGCGCGGCATCCGGTCGAGTTGATCAATGTTGGCGATATCACGCACATCACGGTCAAGAATGAGCGCCACATAATCTTGCAACCACGCTTGGCGACGGCTGGCGCTGGTACGCCGCAGCGCCTCTGGGTAGCCACCTTGGAGCACGCGCGCCATCAGGGCATCACCCACCACCGGGTTGCTGACACCGGGCAAGGTACCACCGTCAAACAGCCGCTCCAGCAGGTCGCCCGGCGTGCCGGCCAATTCAGCCTGGGCAAAGGGCAGCAGGGTGATGACTTCAAGCCGGCCCGCCAATGAATCAGCAACGATGGGCAAAGCCATCAGGTTGGTCGAGCCGGTCAGCAAAAAACGTCCCGCAGCTTGGTCTTTATCGACACTTTCCTTGATGGCCAACAACAGGTCAGGCGCGCGCTGCACTTCATCGATGACGGCACGTTGCAGGCCACGCACAAAGCCTGCCGGATCCGAGCGCGCTGCCGCCAGCGTGGCGGGGTCGTCCAGCGTGATGTAGGGGCGCTCGCTATTGGCATACAGACGCGCCAGCGTGGTCTTGCCCGCCTGGCGCGGGCCAACCAGCAGCACCACGCGCGTGTCTTGCAGAGCGGTGGTGATTCGGCTCTGCACATAGCGTGTAACCGCACCGCTGGGTGCCGGTTGAGGTTCGATGAGCATGCAGGAAGACTTTCTATAAATAGCGTCGCCGAATTGTAATTTAGATACTGACCAATTGAAAATAAAAGTACGGCTAATTAAAATTAGCTAAGTGAAAAACCTAAGCCACAGCTTGTCAACTTCATAAAAAACACAACGAAGCCCACCCCGGAGGCGGTCATAATTTCAAGATGTTTTTAATGCACCGATTCACCCCATGGGCCAGGCAACTTTCAAAAAAAATGCTCTTGGGCTCGCTGCTTGGTGCCAGTTTGAGCGCCCTTGCCCAGAACAGCGCGCCTGACTTGCCCACCAGTTTTACCGCAGCTCTGGCCCAAGCGCGCGTGCCGCTGGATGCTATTAGCATGGTGATCGTCGATGCCGACGGCCAAAGTGCGCCGCGCCTGCGCCACCGCGCTGATGCACAGATGAATCCGGCCTCCACCATGAAGCTGGTCACCACCTATGCCGCGCTGGACTTGCTGGGCCCGGCCTACACCTGGCGCACGCCGGTGTGGCTTGACGGCCCGGTCAATCATGGCGTGCTCAAGGGCAACCTGGTCATTCAGGGCCAGGGCGACCCCAAGCTGGTGCAAGAGCGCCTGTGGCTGCTGCTGCGCCGTGTGCAAGGCATGGGCGTGCAGCGTATCGACGGCGACATCGTGCTGGACCGCGCCGCCTTCGCCCCGCTGTCAGCCAACCCGGGCGACTTTGATGGTGAACCGCTGCGCCCCTACAACGCCACGCCTGATGCGCTGCTGCTGAACTACACCTCGGTGGTGATGACCTTCACGCCTGACCTGGCTGCCCAGGTAGCGCGCGTGCAGTACGACCCGCCGCTGGCGCGCATGAAGCTGCCCGCCAGCGTGCCACTGACCCATGTCAGTGCCAATGGCAAAGCCGCTGCCATACCGCTCGCATGTGGCGACTACCGCGGCAGTTTGAAAGCTGATTTCTCTGACCCGTCACACATCCGCTTTGCCGGCAGTTACCCGTCCAGTTGCGGTGAAAAAGTCTGGCCGGTTGCGTACGCTGACCCGGCGAGCTACAACGCCCGCGCGCTCGAAGGCTTGTGGCGCAGCATGGGCGGGCAACTCTCAGGCAGCGTGCGCGAAGGCCGGGCCCCCGCCACGCCAGCCACGTTTGAAGTGACATCGCCGCCACTGGCCGAGGTCATTCGCGACATCAACAAGTTCAGCAACAACGTGATGGCTCAGCAAGTGTTTTTGACACTGGCACGCTCAAGCATGCCGTCCGCCCCGGCCACACGGGAGGCCGCCCGCGAGGTGGTACAGCGCTGGTGGCTACAGCGCATCAGCCCGACCGATGCACCGGTTATCGACAACGGCTCGGGCCTGTCGCGCCAGGAGCGCATCAGCGCGCAGGGGCTGGCCCGTTTGCTGCAAGTGGTCTACGCGTCGCCAGTGATGCCTGAGCTGATGGCCTCGCTGCCGATCGTCGGGGTTGACGGCACGCTCAAACGCAGCCAGGCTGGTGCCTACAGCGCCCACCTGAAAACCGGCAGCCTGCGTGAAGTGCTTGCCCTGGCCGGCTATGTGCACACCACGCGCGGAAAACCGCGTATTCTGGTGGCCATCATCAACCACGCCAATGCCGCAGCAGCCCGGCCCGCCCTGGAGGCCCTGCTGGACTGGGCGGTCAATGACAGCGCAGCGCAATAGCGCATGCGCGCGTGACCGACAATCGGCGTTCATTTTTTATTCATAAACCGCATGACCCTGACTGATTTCATCGGCACCTTGGCCGCCGTGCTCACCACCGCCAGCTTTCTGCCGCAAGCCCTGCACACCTTCACCACCAAAGATGTCAGTGGCATTTCGCTGGGCATGTACAGCGCATTCACCGCCGGGGTGGCCTGCTGGCTGGTCTATGGCTTGCTGCTGGGGGCTTGGCCCATCGTCATTGCCAACTGCGTCACGCTGGCGCTGGCGCTGGCGATTTTGCTGATGAAGCTGCGTTATCGGTAAATTCAGACTTCCTGATCCGCACGGAATCCATTTGGCATGGTGAAAGCCTGGTTGTTACTTTGTGGGAGGGCTGGCAAGCCCGAATTCGCGGCTGCCGCCACTCCTACAAGCCTGAATTCGCGGCTGCCGCCACTCCTACAAGCCCGAATTCGCGGCTGCCGCCGCTCCTACAAGCCCGAATTCGCGGCTGCCGCCGCTCCTACAAGTGCCAGTTCTATTTCTGAAAAAAGCAAATTTTGCCTATGCATCAGAAAGTCAGAAATTCAATCGCTCTCACGGGTTTACCCGATGCGCCGCAAGCTGCGTTCGACCCTATCATTTGTGCCACACAAAGTGCACGGTCGTTCTTTTATATACCTGGAGAAAATTAATGCGGCAATTTAAATTGATTGGGGCAGCACTGGGGGCAGCGTTGCTGGTGGCGGCTTGCGGTGGAGGAAGTGACGACGTTTCCGTGGCACCCCCACCCATCCGGTACACCTCCATGGTTTCATTTGGCGACAGCCTGAGCGATGTGGGTACTTACAAGGTTGGCACCGTCGCTGCGCTTGGAGGCGGGCTTTACACCGTGAATGGTGTCACTGGTGCCATAGCGAGCACGAACTGGACTGAACTGGTTGCAGCACAAGTCGGCGTTGCTGCGCCCTGCCCGGCGCAAACCGGACTCGACGGTGATGCCACCAAGGGCTTCAGCGTGCTTCCCGTGGCTCACGCGGGCTGCTTTAACTACGCCATGGGCGGTGCCCGCGTAACCGATCCTGTTGGACCAGGCAACAAATTGCTGGGCGGTGCTAACGCCACCCTTGGACAGTTGACTGTGCCCATCGTTACGCAGATCGCCAACCATTTGAGTCGGGTGGGGGGCAGCTTCAGCGGTACTGAGCTGGTAAGCGTGATGGCGGGGGCCAACGATCTCTTTCGGCTTTCGGATACTTTGGTTGCCAATGCAACAGCCGCGGGCTCACAAGCCTTTGCAAGCTCACTGGCAGGACAACTGGCAGCCGGTGCCCCAAACCCAGCGACAGCCGCCCCGGCCATTGGTCTGGCCCTGCAGACAGAGGCAGCAAAACCGGCGTCCACCGACGCGTCGATAGTCGGAGCAGCAGTGACGGCCGCAGTCATTGCGGGTAACACCGCTGCAGCATCGCCTGCGATCTATGGCCCCATGGTCGCCACTGCCCAGGCGGCAGGCGCAGCAGCCGGATCCACCTATGCAAAAACCAATGGCGCAGCACAAGCCGTGTTTCCAATGGGCGAGGCGGGCAAACAACTCGGTATCTACATCAAGAGCCAGATTGTTGGCAAGGGTGCCAAGTACGTGGCCGTGGTGAATATGCCAGATGCCAGTGTGACACCCTCAGCGCTTTCGCAGAGTGCCGACACGCAGGGTCTCATCCTCAACATGGTGATCTACTTTAACGAGGCGCTGAAATCCGAACTGCAGGGTGTACCCGGAGTGCAGATCGTTGACCTTTTCACCCAGACCCGCAATTTCTCAGCCAAGCCGGCTACTTTTGGACTGACCAATGTGACCAGCCCTGCCTGCAACCTAGGCGCTCCGAGCCCGAATGCGCTTGGAAGCTCACTGGTTTGCAACGTGAACAACCTGATCCCAGGCGACGTGTCGCATTACCTGTACGCGGACAGAGTGCACCCTACACCCTACGGCTACAAACTCTTTGCTGATCAATTTATTGCCACCCTGAAGCAAGCCCGTTGGCTTTGATCTAAACGTTCACCCTGATGTAAAAAAAGGCGCCTTTGGCGCCTTTTTTCGCTTGCCGAGCGTTCAGCAAGCCGCCCGCTGCAGCCGGTCGCGCACACCATCCCAATCGGATGTACCGGGCGGGGCTTCAATCCAGATTTGACCGACCCCTTGTGCGTCAAAGTTGCGCAACACAGCAAATAATTGTTGGGCAGCGCGGGGGGCATCTTGCGGCATGGGTAACTGCAGCACTTGATCTTTTGGCACGCCCATTACCGCGCGCGACCAAACCGCAATCGCCGGATGCCCTGGTGCACCGGCTGCATCAGTCAACGCCCCAGGAACGGGATCGCTATGGCGGTCAAGCTCGGCAAGTGCCAGCTGCAATGCGGCCGCATCCATCAACCGCACCCGCGCCCGTGGCGCGTAATGCGACTCCAGCGTGCCAGAGGCCTTGGGAGCAGGTGCAGCCAGCGCTGACAGCTCATCTTTTAATAGCACTTTCAAACCACACACCGTCTGCACCTGCGCTGGCGTGATGGCCCCCGGGCGCAGCAACACCGGATGGCCACGGGTGCAGTCGATGATGGTGGACTCGATCCCCACGCGGCACGGCCCACCGTCCAGAATCAGCAAGTCGTCGCCAAACTCGCCCTGCACATGCGCGGCCGTGGTGGGGCTGACCCGGCCAAACTGGTTGGCACTCGGCGCCGCGACGCCCCAGACCAACTTGTCGTCATGGCGAGGAGCGTCAGCGACGCGGCACGCCAGGGCTTCTGAATGCATGGATTGCCGCGCTACGCTCGCAATGACGGGGTTCGCACCCGCAATGGCGGGGTTCGCGCTCGCAATGACGGGGTTCGCGCTCGCAATGACGGGGTTCGCACTCGCAATGGCGGGGTTCGCACCCGCATTGGCGGGGTTCGCACCCGCAATGGCGGGCTCCACATTGACAGAATTAATCGTTATCTGACCCCAATTAATTAGCGACTGCAGCAGTGCCTGCGCTACCGGGTGCGATGGGCAACGCAGGCCGATGCTGGCGTGGCCGCCGGCCGCAGCAGCCGCGATGCCGGGGCGGCGCGGCAAAATCAGCGTGAGCGGGCCGGGCC
>JBBQLQ010000004.1:0-58905 GCA_038328055.1 Burkholderiales bacterium | reverse complement strand
TTAGTGCTGAATAATGAAATCTGCGTACAGAATTTAAGGAGCGATTGTGGCTAGCAAACCCGAAGAGGCAGAGGCCGTCAAACCACCTGCCAAAAGCAAGAAGAAGCTGTTCATCATCATCGGTGTCGTTCTGGTGCTGCTGCTGGGCGGTGGCGGTGCCTTTTTGTTTATCAGCAAACAAAAGGCAGCAGCGGCAGCAGCAGAGGCCGAGGCCAATGGCGAAGATGCGCCTGCTGCGCATGCCGCGCCCGCGGCGCACGGGTCAGCCAAGACCCCCCCGGTGTATCTGCCCATGGACAACATGGTTGTCAATCTGGCCGATGCCGGCGGCGAAAGAGTGGCGCAAGTGGGCATCACGCTTGAGGTGATTGATGCCAAGGCAGCCGACTCGGTGAAAGCCTATATGCCGACGATTCGCAGCAGTGTGCTGATGCTGTTGTCGCAGCGCAGCTCTGAAGAACTGTTGTCGCCGCAAGGCAAACAGAAACTGATTGAAGACATCTTGCGCGAATGTTCCGTGCCGTTTGGTGGTAGCAATGAGGTGCCAGACGAGACCGCACCTGTCAAGAAAAAACCCAAGAAGGCCACGGCCTACCCGGTGGTGGGCGTTTTGTTTTCCAGCCTCATTGTCCAGTGATCACGCTGGTAGCACGCCATGAGTGAGTCGTTCTTATCCCAGGAAGAAGTCGATGCCCTGCTCGAAGGCGTCACGGGAGAGAAGCAGAAAACGATCGAGGAGGTGGCTGAGAGCGGCGAAGTCCGCTCTTACAACATCTCCAGCCAAGAGCGCATTGTGCGTGGGCGCATGCCCACGATGGAAATCGTCAATGAGCGCTTTGCCAGAAACCTGCGGGTTGGCCTGTTCAACTTCATTCGCCGCAGCCCCGAAATTTCAGTTGGCCCGGTGGCTGTGCAGCGCTACAGCGCGTTTCTGCGTGAACTGGCGGTACCGACCAACTTCAATATTGTGGCGCTGCGTCCCTTGCGTGGCAGCGGGCTGATCGTGTGTGAGCCGGCGCTGGTGTTTGGCGTGATCGAATCCTTGTACGGTGGCATTGGCAAGTTTCAGACGCGCATTGAGGGGCGTGATTTTTCTGCCACCGAGCAGCGGGTGATCAACCGCTTGGTCGATGTCATCACCGAAGAATACAAAAAAGCCTGGGTTGGCATTTATCCGCTGGAGCTGGTCTACCAGCGCTCCGAGATGCAGCCGCAGTTTGCCAACATTGCAACGCCCAGCGAGATTGTGGTGTCGACCTCGTTCCAGCTTGAAATTGGCGAGATCACCGGGGCAGTGCACATTTGCATGCCCTACGCCACGCTGGAGCCGATTCGCGATGTGTTGTACTCGTCAACCCAGGGTGATTCGGTGGAAGTGGATCGGCGCTGGGTGAATGTGCTGACCCAGGAAATACAGTCCGCCGAGGTGGTGCTGGTGGCTGAGCTGGCGCATGCAGAGGCCACCATCGAGCAGCTGCTGGCCATGAAAGTCGGCGATTTTATTGAGCTTGACCGACAATCGCGCATCCAGGCCAAGGTGGATGGTGTGCCGATTTTTGACTGTCAGTACGGAACGCACAATGCCAAGTACGCATTGAAGATTGACAAAAGCCTGAGGAGCAACGACCTCAGCTGGAAAGGTGAACGACATGGCAACTGATGAAAAACCCCCGGAAGACGACGGCATGGCCGACTGGGCCGAGGCGCTGCTGGAGCAAAAAAGCGCAGATGATGTCTCTGGTGCCGTCGAGCCGGGCGGTGTACTGTCTGGCGACAGCGCCAGCCGGTATTCGTCCTCCGGTGGCAGCGATGTCCCGATCAACGACATCAACCGGGTGCTGGACATTCCCGTGCTGCTGTCGGTTGAATTGGGGCGCACCAAAGTGCCGATCAAGCACATCCTTCAATTGGGTCAAGGTTCGGTGGTCGAGCTTGATGCGCTGGCCGGCGAGCCCATGGATGTGCTGGTCAATGGCTACCTGATCGCTCAGGGTGAGGTGGTGGTGGTGAATGACAAATTCGGCATCCGCCTGACCGATGTGGTGACGCCGTCTGAGCGCCTGCGCCGGGTCAGCAAGGGGTAACAGGCGTATGTCGCAGGGCTGGCTTTCGATTGTTTTTGTCGTGCTGCTGCTGGCACTGATTCCGGTCGGGCTCAAGTGGCTGCAGCGGCGTGCCAGCGGAAATCCCGGCGGTGCGCCGGCTACCGCACGGGTTGTTTCGGCGATTGGTGTCGGTCCGCACCAGCGGGTGGTTACTGTGGAGGTGGGGCCGGAGGGCGCGCGAACCTGGTTGACGTTGGGTGTCACGGCCCAGTCCATTACTTGCCTGCACACTGCGCCGGTGCCGCCAGCCCCCTTGGTGAATGCGGATGCTGCTGACAATCGTTCGGGGGCTGATGTGTCATGAGTATGCGTTTCATGAAGCCGCTGGTTTTTTTGATGACACTGTTGCTGCTGCCCTCGGTGGTTCTGGCGCAAAGTGGTGCACAACTGCCCTTATTGATGGGAACGGGCAGCTCTGGCGTGAGTTTTTCGGTGCCCATTCAGACACTGCTGTTTTTTACGGCGCTGTCTTTTTTGCCGGCTGTTTTGCTGATGATGACGGGTTTCACACGGATTGTGATTGTCTTGTCCTTGCTGCGCCAAGCCATTGGCACCCAATCGGCACCGCCCAACCAGGTGGTGGTGGGCTTGTCCCTGTTTCTCACCATGTTTGTGATGGGGCCCACGCTGGACAAGGTTTACGCAGATGCCTACCTGCCTTACAGCACCAACACCATTCCTTTTGAAGAGGCGCTCAGCAAGGCCGAGGCACCCATGCGCGCGTTCATGAGCAAGCAAACGCGTCAGGCGGACCTGGCGCTGTTTGTCAAACTGGGAAAACTCGATGTCGCCACCACCGCTGCCAATGCGCCCATGCGGGTGCTGGTGCCGGCGTTTGTCATCAGCGAGCTGAAATCGGCTTTTCAAATCGGGTTCATGATCTTCATTCCGTTTTTGGTCATTGACATTGTGGTGGCCAGCGTGTTGATGTCGCTGGGCATGATGATGCTGTCGCCGGTGTTGGTGGCGCTGCCGTTCAAGTTGATGATTTTTGTGCTGGCAGATGGCTGGAACCTGTTGATTGGTTCGCTGGCGGCCAGTTTTGTGACCTGAGGCCTGCTCATGAATTCGCAGTTGGTGTTAACAATGGGGCAAGATGCCTTGTGGATGTTGTTGATGATCTCCTCACCGGTGCTGGGTGTGGTGCTGGTGGTGGGCCTGATCGTCAGCCTGTTTCAGGCCGTAACCCAGATCAATGAGGCCACCTTGGCCTTTGTGCCGAAACTGTTGGCCGCCATGGCCGTGTTTGCATTGGCCGGGCCCTGGATGCTGGGCACGCTGGTGGACTACATTCGCCGGACCATTGAGGCAATTCCAGCCGCGGTGATGTAAGGCGGGGCAGCCAGTGATCACGCTGTCCGAAGCCCAATTGACGGCCTGGCTGTCACCCATCATGTGGACGTTTTTGCGCACACTGGCGGTCTTTACCTCTGCGCCGGTTTTTTCGTCCAAAGCATTCCCGGTTCGGGCCCGCATCGGTCTGGCTTTTTTTGTTGCACTGGCTGCACAACCTACGCTGGAGGGCTTGCCGGTTATTAGCATCACCGGGTCGGGTGCCTTGGGTGCGGTGATGCAGCAGGTGTTTGTGGGGCTGGCCATCGGCTTTTCCATCCGGGTGGTGTTTGCTGCAATTGAGCTGGCCGGGGAGGTGGTGGGTTTTCAGATGGGCTTGAGCTTTGCCTCGTTTTTTGACCCATCGCTGAACACGCAATCGAGCGCCGTGGCCCGATTTTTTGGCCATATGGCGACCTTCATGTTCGTTGTCATGAATGGGCACATGCTGGTACTGATGACGGTCATCAAGAGCTTTCACTCGTTTCCGGTGGATGAGAATTTTCTGGAGGCCATCAAGCGGATGAAGGTGCTTGACTTGGGCGCTGAGCTTTTTGCCAGTGGGCTGTGGATGGCGTTGCCCATGGTTGGCATGTTGATGTTTGCCAATCTGGCTTTGGGCATTGTGTCGCGGGTGGCACCGCAGATGAACATTTATGCCATCGGTTTCCCGATCACCCTCACGGTTGGGCTGATCGGAATGGCCGCAACGCTGCCCATGCTGGACCAGCCGTTTTTGGCCCTGATGTCACGGGCGGTGGATATTTTTGTCGTTCAATGAGCGCTTGCAGGCTCAGACCAGGCCGTTTCGGATGGCGTAGACCGTCATTTCCGAGTTGTTGCTGAGCTTGAGCTTTTCCAGCACCCGGGCCCGGTAGACGCTGACTGTTTTGGGGCTCAGCATCAATTCTTCCGCAATCTCGGACAGGCGTTTGCCAGAGGCGATTTTCAGCAAGGTTTGCAGTTCGCGCTCCGACAGGCTGGCATGCAAGCTGGTGCTCTGGGGTGCACTCAGGTTTTCCACCAGCATTTGGGCGACGTTGGCGGTGACGTATTTGCGGCCCTGCGCCACAGTTCGCACCGCAGTAATCAGATCGGCCGGGTCGCCAGCCTTGTTCAGGTAACCTTGCGCGCCCGCCTTGAGGCAGCGTATGGCGTATTGATCTTCCGGGTACATGGAGACCACCAGCACCTTAATGGGCGAATCGGTTTCCCGCAGGCTGGCCAGCACTTCAAGGCCACCACGCCCAGGCAGGTTGATGTCGAGCACCAGCACGTCACACGGGTGGGTTCGGAAGGCATCGCGCACCTCGGCGTAACTGCCGGCCTCGGCCACCACCTGAATGTCTGCGGCCTCGGACAGCGTGTCGCGGATGCCACGCCGGATCATGGCGTGGTCGTCACACAAAATGACTTGAATCATGGGTTGGTGTCCGGTGTGTCGCTGTCAGCCGTATCTTGCAGCGGAATGGAAAGAATAATCGAGGTGCCTTGGCCCGGTCGCGCGCTGACATCAAGCCATCCCCCCACCGTTTTCGCGCGCTCCTTGAGGCCGCGAAGCCCAAAAGACTGTGGTTTGCGCAAATCTTGCTCCGAAATACCCAGGCCGTCGTCAGAAATTTCCAGCGTCAGGAGCCCTTCGGTGTCCGACAGGTCAATGCTGACCTCGCTGCAGTGGGCATATTTGCCAATATTGGTCAGCGCTTCCTGGGCGGTGCGATAGGCCGCCAGTTGCACCGCTTTGGGCAGCGGGCCCAGCGGCTGGGTGCTGCGCAAGCTGGCTTCAATGCCGGTGCGTTTGGTAAAGCAACTGCCCAGCCATTGAATAGCCGCTGCCAGACCTTGGTCCAGAATGGCTGGGCGCAGGTTCATCATGATGCGCTGGCTGGCTTCGATGGCGTGCTGAAGCATCTCTGTGGCGGCATTGACATGCGACAGCGTTGCCGGATCAGTCGTGTGACGGCCCATCCAGGACAAATCAAAGCGGATAGCGGCTAACGAGCCCCCAATGTCATCGTGAATTTCCCGGGCAATGGCAGCGCGCTCGTGTTCTATGGTAGTTTGCAGGTGTTCTGCAAAGCTGGCCAGACGTTTTTCAGAGTCGGCCAGCTCGGCATCTGCGAGCTCTTTGGCCAGCACGATGCGGTGCATTTCAAGCGCCCGCTGGATGACGTGGCGCAGCTTGCCCAAGTCGTCCTTGGGCAAATAATCGCTGATGCCGAGTTTGATGGCAGCCACCGCTGCAGTTTCACCAATCGCGCCAGACAGCAAGATGAACGGGGTGCGCAATTTTTTTTCCTGCAGGATCTGCCAGGCATCCAGTGCGGTAAAGCCTGGCAGTCTGTAATCGGCTAGGATGATGTTGAAGCGCCTGGCGCTGAGTGTTGTCGCAAAGTCGGCCAGTGTCTCGACGCGTTGAATATCAAGCTCGGAGCCAGACTTGCGCAGTTCACGCTCAACCAGCGCGTGGTCGATCGCGGAATCCTCAAGGTGCAGAATGCACAAAGGCGGGTTGGTTGGGGCTTGGTTTGTCATGATTGGCGCTATGATTGTCCACCAAGTCAAAGTCGCTTGTTGTGTACTGTTCCTAAAGGAAATAAGCTTGCAAATGTCGTCTGACCCATCCACGTTTTCGGTACCCATGGTTGAGTTGCCAGTGATGCTGGTGGCTGAAGTCCAGGATGCGTTGCTGGTGGTGGTGCATGACCTGGCCCGTCTTGATGGTTTGTTGGCACACGCCATGGAAAATTTGATGCAGCGTTTCACAACGGCAAGTGCAGACCTTTCTGACCCGGCACTGGCCACTTTCAAAGAGCTTGAAGGCGTGCGCAGTGCGCTTCGGGCAGCCGTGACCGAGCTGCAATTTCAGGACATGGCATCCCAGCTGATTGGGCACACCTCCAAGACACTTCAGGGGTGCGCTTACCGGCTGGCCTGTGATGCGATGGGGCAGGAAGACGGCGAAGCCGTGCCATTTGTTGAAGAGGTTCCCGAGCGCCCCAACCCCGTGACGCAAGATGAAATGCAGGCCGGTTCTGTCGAGCTTTTTTGATGTTTTTCCAATGTTGCAAATTGAAGTAGTCGGAGTTATTCATGCCTTTAATACTCGCGGTTGATGATTCGCCGTCCATGCGCAAGATGGTGTCATTTACGCTGACCGGTGCGGGCTATCAGGTTGTTGAGGCAGTCGATGGTGTGGATGCATTTGAAAAAGCCCAGGCGCAGTCGTTTGATCTGGTTCTGACCGATCAGAACATGCCGCGCCTTGACGGGCTGGGTTTGACGCGCAGGTTGCGCGAGCACCCGCAGTTCAAAACTATTCCGATTTTGGTGCTGACCACCGAGTCCAGCGATTTGATGAAACAGGCTGGGCGTGCCGCCGGGGCCACGGGCTGGCTTGTCAAGCCGTTTGATCCGGAGCGACTGCTCGAAGTCATCAAAAAAGTGATCAAGTAAATGTTTGTGTTTAAGTCGTCCAATAAATTTGACTGCAGGAGATAGTTATGGCCGAAGTGCATCAAGAAGCGGGTGGGTCAGGCGCGGATTTCGATCTGAGCCAGTTTTACCAAATCTTCTTTGAAGAGGCAGGTGAAAACCTGGATTTGATGGAGCAAATGCTGCTTAATCTGAATCTGGAAACCGCAGATGACGAAGAGTTGAACGGCATTTTTCGCTGTGCACATTCGGTCAAGGGTGGTGCGGCCACCTTTGGCTTTTCAGACGTGGCAGAGTTGACGCACCAAATGGAGTCCTTGCTGGACCGCTTGCGGCGCCATGAAATTGCGCCCA
Source organism: Burkholderiales bacterium (assembly GCA_038328055.1). GTDB lineage: Bacteria > Pseudomonadota > Gammaproteobacteria > Burkholderiales > Burkholderiaceae_C > Rhodoferax. The sequence continues at coordinate 51,679 of JBBQLQ010000004.1, read as the reverse complement.
ACGCCGCCATGGTGGATGTATTGCTGGAGTCTGCCGACGCTTCTCGTGGCTTGCTTGCGCGCCATCAAGCGGGCGGCGAGGGTGAAGCCCCCGCAACGGCTGAGTTGGTCAGGAGAATCCGGGTGCTGGTTGCCGGGGAAGTGCCTGCTGCAGTGGCCGTGCCCAAGCCTGTCGAAGTGGTGGCCGTTGCTGCGGTTGCCGTTGCCGTACCTGCAAGCAAACCATCGGCACCGGGCGTGCGGCATCTTGAGGTCACCATCAGCCAGTTGGATCGGGTTGAACAGGCGGATGCTGTGATGGAGTTGTTTCGCGACATTCCTGGCTTGGGCGAGATCAAGGTGTTGTCGTCGGAAGCCCCCAATAGCCGTGTGTTCGCTGTTGAGACCACCTCCTCCGATGAGGACTTGCTCGACCTTTTTGTTTTCCACGTGGCGCGTGAACAAGTTGTGATCAGGGACATCTCTGACGACCCGCTTCCCGATGCGCCTTTGGCTCCTGCGCCTGGGTTCGGATTTTTTGATGGTGCGCCTGGTGCGCCGGATGCGAATGCGCCGCAAAGTGCCAAGCCGCCTGCGGTTGAAAGCCCGGTCGCTGATGACCTTGCAGTGGTAGCTAAAGCCGGGCGCTCGGCGACCAAACCCGCTGTGACCCAGTTGCCACCTGAGGCGGCAACCATCCGGGTGGCGATCAGCAAAGTTGATCAATTGATCAATCTGGTGGGTGAGTTGGTTATTACGCAGGCGATGCTGGCTCAAAATAGTCGGGCCCTTGATCCGGCCTTGTACCAACAGTTGCTAACCGGGCTGACTGATCTGGATCGAAATACCCGGGATCTGCAAGAGTCGGTGATGTCGATCCGCATGATCCCGATGTCGATTGTGTTCAGCCGGTTCCCGCGCATGTTGCGCGATCTGGCTGGAAAACTCGGCAAGAAGGTGGATTTTGTGACTCAGGGTGAGGCCACCGAGCTCGACAAGGGCTTGGTTGAGAAAATTACCGATCCTCTGACGCATCTGGTGCGAAACAGTTGCGACCATGGTGTCGAGATGCCCGCAGATCGAATTCGGGCAGGCAAGCCTGAAACCGGCACGATCACCCTGTCAGCGGCGCATCAAGGCGGATCAATCGTGATCGAGGTGCGTGATGATGGCAAAGGCATGTCCCGCGAGAAAATTTTGAGTAAAGCGCGCGAGCGTGGATTGGATGTGTCAGACCAGATGTCAGATGCCGATGTTTGGCAACTTATTTTTGCGCCGGGCTTTTCGACGGCAGAGGTTGTGACGGATGTGTCGGGTCGCGGTGTCGGTATGGATGTCGTCAAGCGCAATATTGCCTCGCTCAACGGGACGGTTGAAATTGAGTCGAACGAAGGCCACGGCATGAAGGTGTCGGTGCGCTTGCCGTTGACGCTGGCCATCATGGACGGCATGTCTGTCGGGGTCGGGAACGAGGTTTATATATTGCCGCTGTCGTCGGTGGTGGAATCATTTCAGGTCAAGTCGGACGCGGTAAGCACCGTCGGACAAGGGGCGCAACTCGTTAAGGTTCGAGATGAGTACATGCCGGTGATCGAATTGGAAAAGGTCTTCCAGGTGCCGCGTTTTGATACCGAAAAAGTCAGCGACATCATGGTGGTGATTGAGGCCGAGGGTAGCCGGGTGGTGCTGTTGGTTGACGAGCTATTGGGGCAGCAACAGGTGGTGGTGAAGAATCTGGAGTCAAACTACCGCAAGGTTCCCAACGTGTCGGGTGCCACCATTCTGGGGGATGGTAAGGTGGCGCTTATTTTGGATCCCAGTGCGCTGGTGCGCCGTTCTCGCCACTAAGTCACAAATCAATACTGGAGATGCAAGATGGGTGCTATGGGAAAAAACAGTGAACTGCTCAGCGCCGGTGTGCGCGAATATCTGACCTTTCGTCTGGATCGCGAAGAATACGGCATAGATATCTTGAAAGTTCAGGAGATTCGTGGCTACGAGCCGCCGACACGGATTGCCAATGCGCCATCGTTCATCAAAGGAGTGGTCAATTTGCGGGGCACGATTGTGCCGATTGTTGACATGCGCCTGAAGTTCAACTGTGCCAACGCCGGGTACGACTCCTTCACCGTGGTCATCATCCTAAACCTGCATCAACGCATTGTCGGAATCGTCGTGGATTCAGTCAGTGATGTCATGGAACTTGCGCCTGAAAATCTGCGCGCTGCACCAGACGTTGAAAGCGTGATTGACGATGACTCTGTGATTGGTCTGGGTGCCTTGGGTGACCGGATGCTGATTTTGCTGGACATTGAGCGCCTCATGGCCGGTGCTGATATGGGCCTGGTTTCTGATCCGGGCTGATTTCGGTTGCTTCTATGGCAGTTGTTCAATCAAGTCCACTTGCGCATGATGGTGCGACACCCGACATGCAGGGGCGGGAATTTGTTTGGACAAATGCCGATTTTGACCGGGTGCAGGCACTCATTTACCAGCGCGCAGGCATCAGCTTGCATGATGGCAAGCACGCGATGGTGTACAGCCGCTTGTCAAGACGCTTGCGTGACACCGGGCACCAAAGTTTTCGCGAGTACCTGAGTTGGCTGGAAAATCACGATGGCCCGGAATGGCAAGAGTTTGTCAATGCGTTGACGACAAATCTGACCTCTTTTTTCAGAGAGCAGCACCATTTCCAGATATTGACGGAGCATTTGAAGTCGCAAAAGTCAAAGAATTCGTGGCGTGTCTGGTGCAGTGCGGCCTCCACGGGTGAGGAGCCCTATTCGATTGTGATGACGGCCCTTGATGCACTTGGGGCTAATGCCAGTTTTTCGCTGACGGCCAGTGATATTGACTCCAAGGTGTTGGCAACGGCTGCCAGCGGTGTCTATCGACTTGAAAACCTGAAAAACATCAGCGAGACTCAGTTGCAGAGGTTTTTCCTCAAGGGCAAGTCCGGCAACCAGGGCATGGTTCGCGCCAAACCAGAATTGCAGCGCATGGTTAACTTTATTATTGTGAATCTGATTCGCGACGATTGGCCATTTCGCGAGTTGTTTGATGTGGTGTTTTGTCGCAACGTCATGATTTATTTTGATGGACCGACACAACGCAGGGTTCTGGAGAAAATCCACCGGGTGATGGTTCCGGGCGGACTTCTTTTTGTGGGCCATGCCGAAAACTTCAGCGAGTCGCGGGATCTGTTTGTTCTGAAAGGCAAGACAGTTTATGAGCGGGTTTGAACTGGTTTCACGGTTTTCCATGGCAGCCGATTGGCTCGGGTACAGTACAAATTTATGAGCGTCCCACTACAAGGTTCGACGGGGGGCCGGCAGGTCGGTGCAGCACGGGTGTCCCGCATTGACCATTTCAAGTCGCTGCCACGCAGCCCGGGGGAGGCGGCGTTTTTTTATGCGGACCATCATTTTCAGTACGATGCGGTTAAGGTGTTGCCTGGCGAGTATTTCGTGTCAAGTGACGACATCATGATCATGACAGTGCTGGGTTCTTGTATCTCGGCTTGCATTTGGGACGGCAGAGCAAGGGCCGGAGGAATGAACCATTTCATGTTGCCGGATGGCGACAGTGCGGATGGCTTCGGGCGCTACGGCTCCTACGCCATGGAATTGCTGATCAACCAGATGCTGAAAATGGGCGCGCGCCGGGAATTCATGCAAGCCAAGGTGTTTGGTGGCGCGCAGGTGATGGCCGGGTTTACCTCGATGAATGTGGGCGAGAGAAATACCAAGTTTGTACTTGATTACCTGGCTACCGAACGCATTCCGGTGGTGTCGCAGGATGTGCTGGATATTCACCCCAGAAAAGTTTGTTATTTTCCGGTCACGGGCAAAGCGCTGGTCAAGCGCCTGGCACATGCACATCCTGAATCGCTGGCGGTTGAAGAGCGCAAGGGCAATGCTGCCACGGTTGCGAAGTCGACATCGGGTGGCTCTGTTGACTTGTTTTAAGGATCGCTTAAGTTGAAAAAAATTCGAGTCGTTGTGGTCGATGATTCAGCTTTGGTGCGGAGTTTGCTCTCGGGAATCATCAATCGCCAAGCTGACATGGAATGTGTCGGCACCGCCAATGATCCCTTGATCGCCCGCGAAATGATTCGCGAGCTCGACCCTGATGTGATCACCCTGGATGTTGAGATGCCCCGCATGGATGGCATTGAGTTTCTGTCCCGCTTGATGCGCTTGCGGCCGATGCCTGTTGTGATGGTGTCAACGCTGACTGAGCGGGGTGCCGATGTCACCATGAAGGCGTTGGCGCTGGGTGCCGTTGACTTTGTTGCCAAGCCCCGGATTGGCCTTGCCGATGGCTTGAGTGAATTGTCCAGTCACATTGTGGAGAAAGTCCGGATTGCAGCAAAAGCGCATGTCCGGCGCAGTGTGCCGGGAGCGCAGGCGGGCGATGTGCCTAAAAGTCAGGCACCTTCATCCCTGGGCGCACCGGCCTCGTTGGCGGGAATCGCGTTGACCAACAAGTTGGTTTGTATCGGTGCCTCGACGGGGGGTACCGAGGCCATCAAAGAAGTCTTGACCCGCTTGCCCGCAGACTTTCCGGCAATTGTCATTACGCAGCACATGCCGGCTGGTTTTACCACCAGTTTTGCCGCTCGCCTGGACGGCCTTTGCCAGATCAGCGTGCGAGAGGCTGTCAATGGTGAGCGAATTTTGCCGGGACATGCCTACATTGCACCGGGTGGCAAACAATTTCGGGTTGACCGCAGTGGTGCCAACTACGTGGCCGTTGTAGACGATGGTGAGCCGGTCAATCGGCACAAGCCGTCTGTGGAGGTGCTGTTCAAATCCGCTGCGAGGGTCGCCGGGCGAAATGCATTTGGTGTCATGCTGACCGGTATGGGCAATGATGGTGCCCAAGCCATGCGGGAAATGAAAGACGCAGGCAGCTACAACTTTGTGCAGGACGAGGCTTCATGCGTCGTTTTTGGCATGCCCAAAGAAGCCATTGCGTGTGGTGCGGCTGACGAAGTCTTGCCTGTGATGGGCATTGCCAGCGCCTTGATTGACCGGTTAAAGCAGGCTTCCCGAAGCTAGTGCCTCGGCCAGTTTGATGCCATCAACACCGGCCGACAAAATACCTCCCGCGTAGCCGGCACCTTCGCCACCGGGGTACAAGCCTGCTGTGTTGATGCTCTGAAAATCTTCGCCGCGCGGCATGCGCAAGGGTGACGAGGTGCGGGTCTCGACCCCGGTCAACACCGCATCAGGCATGTCAAAGCCCCGAATTTTTCTGCCAAAGGCGGGTAAGGCCTCGCGCAGGGCCGCAATGGCGTAGTCGGGCAGGCTTGGGTGCAAGTCGCCCAGCTTGACCCCTGGCTTGTAAGACGGCTGCACGCTGCCAAAGCTGCCCGATGGCTGACCGGCAATGAAGTCCCCCACCAACTGGCCAGGCGCTTCATAGTTGCTGCCGCCAAGCACGTAGGCGCGCGATTCCAGTTGGCGTTGCAGAGTGATGCCCGCCAATGGGTGCACGGGTTGTTTGTTATTTGCTATTAATTCAAGAGCTTCCTGCGCATATTCCATACCGGCTACAGTGCCAAAAGCCTGAATAAATGCAGCCTCGTTCTGCGGGAAGTCGCTGGGCTCGATGCCCACGACCAGGCCAGCGTTGGCATTGCGCTCGTTGCGGGAGTATTGGCTCATGCCGTTGGTGACAACCCGACCCAACTCGCTGGTGGCTGCCACCACGGTGCCACCCGGGCACATGCAGAAGCTGTAGACGGCGCGGCCATTGCTGGCGTGGTGAATCAGCTTGTAGTCTGCGGCACCCAGACTGGGGTCACCGGCATGGCGACCCCAGCGGGCGCGGTCAATCACGCTTTGCGGGTGCTCAATGCGAAAACCCACCGAAAACGGCTTGGCCTCCAAGGCCACACCGCGCTCGTGCAGCATGGCGAAGGTGTCACGCGAACTGTGGCCCAGCGCCATGATGACCTGATCGGCGCGCAAGTCATACGACTGGCCGGTGTGCTGGTCAAGCACGGTCAAGCCGCGCACTTGCCGATACCCTGTCGTGGTGTCAATCTGGATGTCGGTTACGCGCTGCTCAAAGCGTATCTCGCCACCGAGCGAGGTAATTTGAGCCCGCAGGTTCTCCACCACCTTGACCAGTTTGAAGGTGCCAATGTGCGGGTGCGCTTCCACCAGGATTTCTGGCGGGGCACCGGCGGCGACAAATTCATTCATCACCTTGCGCCCCAGAAAGCGCGGATCCTTGATCTGGCTGTAGAGCTTGCCGTCTGAAAATGTGCCAGCGCCGCCCTCGCCAAACTGCACGTTGCTTTCGGGGTTGAGCACATGCTTACGCCACAAACCCCAGGTGTCCTGCGTGCGTTCACGCACACTTTTGCCGCGCTCCAGCACGATCGGCTTGAAGCCCATTTGCGCGAGGACCAGCGCTGCAAATATGCCACAGGGGCCAAAGCCCACCACCACCGGGCGCAGCGTCAGGTTGGCCGGTGCCTGGGCCGACCGGCGATAGGTCATGTCGGGTGTGGCACCGATGTGGGGCTGGCCGGCGAACTGGGCCAGCAGCGCAGCTTCAGCTGCCAGCACGCTTGTGCCGGGCACGGGGGCGATTTCCAGATCCACGGTATAGACCACCAGCAACGCCGCCTTGCGGGCATCAAAGCTGCGTTTGAAGACCTGCAGCGAGGCGATTTCGGCCTCGGTGATTTTCAGCGTCTGTGCCGCCAGAGTGGTCAGTGCGGCGAGAGGGTGTGGTGCAGGAGTGCGGTCTTCTGCGGTTTCGCAAGGTGCATCGGCGCTGCGCCGCACCTCAGTGGGCACGGCGGACAGCGGGAGTTTGAGTTCGGTGAGGCGGATCATGGGCTGGCTCGTAGTTATCAAGCGGGCACCGATGATACGGGCTCAATCGCGATCACATCAGGGTGAATTTCTCGGTGGACTCGTTGTAGCGCACCAGTGCGTACCAAAGCAGCAGCAAGCTCCCGCCGATCAGCAAAGACCAACCCCAGCTACCGAGCATGTCGGGCAGGTAGGCCTGAAACCCGAGTTTTGATATCTCAAACGCCTCGGTGTTGTCCGGGTCGACAGAGGAAAGGCCAAACTTCTTGAGCAAGGCACTCGCCGTTGAGCCTGACCAGGCAAAGAAGAACATGGTTATCCATAATTTCAGATGTCCCTCGCCCATGCGCCAAAGCGATCCTGAGGCACACCCCCCGGCAAACACCATGCCAATACCGAAAATCAGGCCACCCAACAGCGAGCCGATCCAAAAAGTGGCTGACAGCGCGATGTAGGGGTCGATCACCTTCTTCTGAAAGAGCAGGGCGGAGATCGGTATGCCAATGGCCAACGCAAGAATGACCGCTTTGGTCATCTTGCCTTCGCCCGTCAGAAGGGGTTCACGAAAGGCGCGTGAAAAACAGATGCGGGAGCGATGCATGATGAAGCCAATGGCGAAGCCGCAGGCCACAATCAAGGCCAGCGAGCGCAACTGTGCATCGCTTGAGCCAAACCACTGAACGATCCATACCAACACGCCCAGAAATGTCAACAGGCCGAGCCAAGGATATTGGCGTTTCACACTGTCTGGAGTCGGCATCGCGGGTGGCGGCTTTCCACCCCAATCGATGTTTTCCATGGTCCACAGCAGCAGCTTCAGGCCGATTGCTGCGCCCGCCAAGAGGCCAAGCCACATGGCCCATCCGGCCGGGGAAGAATGTAAAACCGGATTGAAAAAACCACCGGTGGTACACCCACCCGCCAGCGCGGCACCCACGCCCAGCAGCGAGCCACCCAGCATTCCCCAGACATATTCCAGCTTGGGTGCCAGATTGGGCTGGAATTGGCGCGATAGCAAAGCCGCCACAAAAGCCCCGGCCACCAGCGTGATGTTCATCAGCGACATGCGGTGCGTCAAAAATCCGGCCGATGGGCGTGCAATCTCAAGTGCTGGCCCTAACCCAATGGCGGTGTTGAACCAATCACCCCAGAACTTGACCCCGCCAAAAACACCCCACACCGAACCGCTGATCATGAGCCCGATGACGACCACAACAAGCAGGATGGCCCCAACATACGGAGACCATTCCTTGACGAAAACCTTGTCATAGTCGTCCTTGAAGCCGGACAGCCAACGGGGGGTAAGGGGAGCGCTCATGATGTGTCCTCAGTTGTATATTTTTGAGTTGCTCGCCAGGGATTCAGCGCGAATCATGGACAAGCCACCCATTATGAGGCCGATGAAAGCTTGTTTACCGACAAGAAGTGTTCGCTGCAATATGTTGCGGGCTGCGATAATCAGCCCGTGAAGCCCGCCAGACTGTCGCTGGTGCAATCCTGGAAACGGGGCACTGGAGGAACGTCCGGACTGCATAGGGCAGCGTAGCAGCTAACGGCTGTCCACTGAAAGTCCGAGCCGCAAGGCTTGGGTATAAGGTGAGGATCAGAGCAACAGAGACGAGTCGCAATGGGGCAACCTGTTGCGGGTGAAACGGGCAATCTCTACGCGCAGCAATACCAAATAGGCACACGGTGATGGGGCCCCCGGAGTGTGCGGGTAGGTAGCACCGAGCTACTGAGTGATCAGTAGCCCAGATTAATGGCAGTCACGCTGGGGGCAACCTCAGCGCACAGAATCCGGCTTATCGGTGGGCTTCACACTTTTTTCTTTAACCCCGTGCCAAGAGTGATTGGCCTAACGCAAACACCGAGTTGGGCGCAGTGGTGCGAATCGGCGGGTAGGCCGGTTTTTTGAAGACGCCGCGGGTGGGCGCAGTTTTTTGTTCAATCTTGACCCCTTTGGCCAACTGCTCAAGTACCAGGCTGCGCAGCGTTACCGACTGCATAAAGTCCAGCACTTTGGCATTCATCGAGTCCCACAAATCCTGCGCCATGTCCGGCGTTGCTGCAGTGGCCTTGGCATCGACTTTGGGTGCAGGGTCTTCCACCGCACAAATAATGTCAGCCACGGTGATGGCATCGGTGCGATGGCCCAGCGTGTAGCCGCCGCCTGGCCCGCGGGTGCTGGCCACCAGACCGTGCTGACGCAGCTTGCTGAACATCTGCTCCAGATAGGAGAGCGAAATCTGCTGGCGCACGGCGATGTCGGACAAGGGCACCGGGCCAAGCTTTTCGCGCAAGGCGACATCAATCATGGCGGTTACGGCAAAACGACCTTTGGTACTTAAACGCATATTTGATACTCCTGTCAATGTCGGTAGGTAAGACACAGTGCGAACTATAAAGTTCAAATTACTTCGTGTAAATTCGTATTAATGACAATTAAACTTCGAGAAAAATGAACAATAGTTAAATAAAATGGGGCGATCACATGAATTTCAAGCACCTTTATTATTTTTGGGTTACCGCCCGCGCCGGTGGCATCATGCGCGCGGGCGAGCAGTTGCACACCACGCCGCAAACCCTGTCGGGCCAGATCAAGTTGCTGGAAGACTGGTTGGGTTGTCGGCTGTTTCGCAAGAGCGGCCGCCAGCTGGAGCTGACCGAACCTGGCCGCCTGGCGCTGGGCTACGCCGATCAGATTTTCAGCCTGGGGCAAGACCTGGAGACGGCCTTGCGCGAGCAGCGCGGGACCCAGCGCCGCCTCGACTTTCGGGTGGGTGTGGCCGATTCGGTGTCCAAGTCGGTGGCCTATCGCTTGCTGGAGCCGGCGTTTTCGATCAACCAGCCCGTCAAGTTGCTCGCCAGTGAAGGCAAGTTCGACGACCTTCTGGCGCAGTTGGCGCTGCACCGGCTGGACTTGGTGATTGCCGACGAGCCGATGCCCAAGCGCGTCAGCGTCAAAGCATTCAGCCATGCACTGGGGCGCAGTGCGCTGAGTTTTTTTTGCGCACCGGGGCTGAAGTCACGCATCCAGGGGGAGTTCCCGGCCTGCCTGGATGGCTTGCCAATGCTGGTGCCAGGGCCTACCTCGGCAGTGCGCCGGCAGCTGGAAGACTGGTTTGCACGGCACCAAATTGCGCCGGTGGTGGTGGGCGAGTTTGACGATGCGGCGCTGATGAAGGCCTTTGGCCGCGAGGGTCAGGGCATTTTCATGACCCCCAGTGTGCTTGAAACAGAAACCTGTAGCCAGTTCGGCGTGAGCATCATTGGGCAGACCGACGAGCTGGTGGAAGAGTTTTACGCAGTATCGGTAGAGCGGCGCATTACCCACCCCTGCGTGCTGGCCATCACCGATGCCGCACGCGGCCAGTTGTTCGGTGTCTGACCTGGTGCCGTCAAGACGCACCGGATAATTGCACCCCATGCCACTCAAAGAAATTGCGCACCCTGCCATCGACATCGATCTGCGCTATGCCACGCCGGACAACTTTACGGGCGAGAAGATTTACGACCATGCGACCGCCTTTTTGCACCAGGATGCGCTGGCCGCTTTGGTGCTGGCCGGCGAGTTGGCACAAGCCCAGGGCATGCGTTTGCGGGTACTTGATGCGTACCGCCCATCGGCCGCCCAGTGGCGTTTGTGGGCGGTTTTGCCTGATCCGATGTTCGTGGCAGATCCGCGCCAGGGCTCCATGCATACCCGCGGTGTGGCTGTTGACCTGACACTGTGCGCGGCCAGTGGTGTGCCGCTGGACATGGGAACTGCGTTTGATGAAATGACGGTGCAGTCCAGCCATGGCAGAACCGACATTTCGATTGAGGCGCAGCGCCATCGCGGCTTGCTTTTGGGCATCATGTCAAAAGCTGGCTGGAACCATCACCCGCACGAATGGTGGCACTACAACTTGCCCGACCCCACCCGCTATCCACAGCTCAGCGACCAGGCTGAAGGTGCTTGCCTGATGGATACAGCCGGGTCAAAAAGTCAGGTTTAAAACCGTTCGTGCGCTTGCAGGTAGCGCCACTGGCCTTCGGGCAGCTGTGTCAGCGCCACGCGGCCCACGCGCAGCCGCTTTATGCTGAGAATTTCCAGCCCGGCGCGCTCGCACAGGTAAGCGATCAACCCCGGGTGTGCACCCTTGAAGGCAAAGCGCAGCCGGGTCGATGCATCGCTGGTGCTGTTGACGCTGACCTTGACTGCCGGCACGTTGTCACGATCCTGGTTGAAAGGGGTGTTGAGCCGGTGCAGCACTTCGGGTGCCACTTCACCTTTGACCTCCACCACCAACTCATGCTCCATAACGCCTGCGTCTTCGGTCAGCTTGCGCAGCACCCGCCAGTCTTGGGTGAATACCACCAGCCCACTGGCGGCCAGCTCCAGCGGCACGCATGCAGTGAGCCTGGCAAAGTGATGTTTGAGCATGCGGGCATCACGGTCTTCGGCCCAGTGAGTGGCCAATTGCAACAATTGCTGGGCCGGCTTGACCCGCTTATTGGCCTGCCCCAACGTGGCCATCGCCTCAAAACCGGGCGGCTTGTGCAGCAGCAAGGTCACATCACTGACGGCCATCAGGTTGGCATGGGGGTCAATGGTGACGGCTTGGTCAGATACCCGGGCCATGGGTTCTTCCACCACCCGCCCGTTAACCTGCACCCAACCGCCCTCAATGTATTGCTCGGCTTCACGGCGCGAGCACGCTTGCAGTTGCATGACGCGCTTGGACAGGCGCTCTTCAGCCTGATCGGGCGAGGCAAGAATTTTTTTCGTGGAAATGTTTTTTTGTGGCTTGATCATGAGTCGCCAATGGTAACCGTCAGACCCGCTGTGTCGGCGGTGCTGGCCACTTGGACTCAGCTTTGTGCCAAAACCTGATCGAGCAACTCCCACGTCAGGCGGGCATCCTCCGGGCTGACTTTACGCACCGCCTGGCTCATGCTGATCATGACAAAGTCGCCCAGGATTGGCAGCTCGTCCTGCAATAAAAACAAGGAAACTTCGCGCTCAGTGCCGCGCGCTTCACAGCGGGCAGTCAGCCCGTTAACGGCGGTAATTTGCATTGGAATGGCCAGGCACATGGTCGAAGCGGAGAAGCCGAAAGACCTGCATTTTGGCAGAGTCCAAGGCGCCCAGGTGATGCAAATTTATCGGTCTTTGAGTGCCATGTTTGACATATATCAAAAACTCAGTTTGTCAAAATAATACATTAGCCCTTGCTTAAGTGGGCCCGCAGATTGGAACGCAGGTCGGAACGTAAGCCGTTAATGAGTCAACCACCCCATGAACATATTGGTACTCGGCATTGGCAACACGCTGCTCAGCGATGAAGGCATCGGCATTCATGTGCTGCACGCCTTGGCTGCGGGAGCGCCGTTGCCCCCAGAGGTCGAATTGCTCGATGGCGGCACGCTGTCGTTCACCCTGGCCGGGCCAATTCATGATGCGGATGCCTTGATCGTCGTTGATGCTGCCAACATCAATTCAGCACCCGGCACCTGGCAAATGCTTGAAGGCGACCAGATGGATGCTTTTTTGCTGGGCAACCGCAAGTCCACCGTGCATGAGGTCGGTTTGACCGATTTGCGCGCCATTGCTTTGCTGGCCGGTCATTGGCCAGACCGGCGTGCCATGCTGGGCATTCAACCGCAGTTCATCGACTGGGGCGAACAGCCAACACCTGCGGTGGCTGCTGCCATCCCACCCGTTGCGACGGCGATTCGCGCACTCATCAGTCGGTGGCAACATGAAGCTTGAAGACATACCGGTGGTTAGCGCTTCGGCGCTTGCGCCGGTCGCTGCGCTGACGGGCAACGCGTCGGTGCTGTTGCGTGAAATTGCGCAGGGGCTGCATCGTCTGATTGACACGGGCGCGACCTCGGTGATTGACCTGTTGGCCATGCCGCTCAATGCGGCGGATCTGGACTGGCTGCGCGAGCGATTGGGTGCGGGCGAGATTCGCATCACGCTGGATGCGGATGGCGAATCCACCCTGAATGAAACCAGTTACCCAGGCGTCTGGTGGGTCATGCACCACAACCCGAATGGCGGCGTGCTTTCGGCATTCATCGAGATTGCACCGATACCAGAACTGGCGAAGGCGCACATCAGCGATGTTCAGGACGGACTAGGGCGGCTGACGCTGCTGATTTCAGATTTGAGTTGAGGTGGTAGAGCAGTTTACTAACGAAGAGACAAGGGGTTACCCATCATGCACGGACCATTGATTGATTCACTCGCGCGGGCTGGCGTCAGCCGACGAAATTTTTCCAAATATTGCGCCACGTTGGCCTCCATGATGGCCTTGCCGCCCATGGCGGGCCAAGCGATGGCGCAAGCGCTGGCGGCCACACCGGCCCCGGCCCGACGGCCCTCGGTGATCTGGTTGCCGTTTCAGGAATGCACCGGCTGCACCGAGTCCATCACCCGCTCGCATTCGCCCACGCTGGAGAGTCTGATTTTCGAGTCGATTTCGCTGGATTACCAGGAAACCCTGATGGCTGCTGCCGGGCATCAGGCCGAAGAAGCCTTGCACAAAGCCATGAAAGACAACGCCGGCAAGTACCTGCTGGTGGTGGATGGCTCCATCCCCTTGGGACTGGACGGCGCTTACTCCTGCATTGGCGGGCGCTCCAATCTCGACACGCTCAAAGAGGTGGCCAAGGGTGCTGCGGCCATCATCGCGATGGGGTCGTGTTCTTCTTTTGGTGGCTTGCCCAAAGCGCACCCGAACCCGACCGGGGCGGTGTCGGTGTCAGACATCATCAAGGACAAACCGATTGTCAATATTCCGGGTTGTCCGCCGATCCCGGTGGTGATGACCGGTGTGCTGGCACATTTTTTAACCTTTGGCACCCTGCCGGAGCTTGACCAACACGGCCGCCCCAAATCGTTTTACGGTGAAACCATTCACGACCGCTGCTACCGACGGCCGTTTTACGACCAGGGCAAGTTTGCCAAAACCTTTGACGATGAAGGTGCGCGCAATGGTTGGTGCCTGTTTGAGCTGGGTTGCAAGGGCCCGGTGACTTACAACTCGTGCGCCACCACCAAGTGGAATGCGGGTACCTCCTGGCCCGTCGAATCCGGACATGGCTGCCTAGGTTGCTCGGAGCCTGATTTTTGGGATGCCGGGGGTTTTTACCGCGCGCTGTCAGAACCTGCCAATCCCGTGAAGATAGGCTTGGCCGCGGTGGGTGTCGGCGTGGCCGCTGGCGTGGCGGTCACTGCGCTGAACCGGGCTAAAAAAGGCTCGGCCAAGGCAGCACATGAGACCACCACCCTGGCAGATCTGGAGAAACAACCATGAACGAAATGCAACTGCTCACCTGGGCTCGGGGCACCGGCCTGAACATTGCCATTGGCATTTTTCTGCTGGGGGTCATTTGGCGCTTGTTCGAGATTTACGGTCTTGGACGCAAGAAGGACTTGTCGGCATCCCGGCAGGCAGCGGGCGCTTCGGGCTGGCACACGATTTTTCGGCGCACCTTGCCCCCGCCCGGGCTGCTGGCAAAGGCCCCGGTCACCTACATTGCGGGCGGCATTTTTCATGTGGGGCTGGCGATTGTGGTGTTTTTATTTGCACCGCACATCAAACTGATTGAAAGTCTGACGGGTTTGTCGTGGCCGGGCTTGCCCTCGCAGTTTGTTGACTTGGTAACCATCGTTACCTTGGTAGCCATGCTGGTGCTGCTGGCCGATCGCATCAAGAACCCGGTCAAACGCTACCTTTCAAGCTTTGAGGACTGGTTTACCTGGACCGTGACCTTCTTGCCTTTGCTGACAGGGTGGCTGGCGGTGCGCCACCTGTTGCTGCCCTACACCACCATGCTGACGATTCATATTCTGTGTGTCGAGTTGCTGCTGGTTTGTCTGCCGTTTACCAAGCTGTTCCACGCCTTCACGGTGTTTGGCTCGCGCTGGTTCAATGGCACCGTTAACGGTCACAAAGGAGTTGCGGTATGAGCGCCTCACTTGAAAAGGGTGTGCGGGTTCTGAAAGAAGTCATTGACGCGCCCATTGCCAGTTATTTCAGCAGTTGCGTGCATTGCGGCCTGTGTGCTGAAGCCTGCCTGTTCTACACCGAAACCGGCGACCCCAAATACACACCGATTCACAAGTTGGAGCCCATGCGCCGCTTGTACGAGCAGGAATTCACCCTGCTGGGGCGGGTCAAAAAAATGGTCGGCCTATCCAAGCCGGTCACCGATGCTGAACTGGGCGAGTGGCAGGAACTGGTTTACAACTCTTGCACGCTGTGCGGGCGCTGCTCGGCGGTGTGCCCGGCGGGCAACGACATTGTCTACATGGTGCGCAAGTTCCGCGAGGGTATGTCGGCCTCGGGCAATGCACCCGTGGGCATCAAGGGGGCGGCCAATCGGACCATCACCATTGGCAGCCCGATGGGGGTCAAGTTGCCAGCGGTCAAGGCGCAGATGAAACACGTGGAAAAAGACTTTGGCCTGCCGATTCCGATGGATGTCGAGGGGGCCGAGTACCTGGTCATGTTGTCGTCCATGGAAATCATGAACTTTCCCGAATACCTCGGGGCCATCGCCAAAATCATGCACCATGTGGGCAAAACCTGGACGCTGTGCTCCACCGCGTTTGAGGCCACCAACGCCGGCATGCAGATCGGCAACGCAGACTTGGCCCGGGTCATCGTCTCGCGCATTGTGGAGGGTGCTGAAAAACTCAAGGTCAAGACCGTCATCAGCCCGGAATGCGGCCACGCCTACACCGCGCTGCGCTGGGAAGGGGCCAACCTGATCGGGCGGCCTTTCACCTTCAAAGTGCAGCACATCATTGAGGTGCTGGGCGAGTTTCAGCAACTGGGCCTGCTCAAGACCGAAGGTTTTGAGAAAGACCGGCTGACATTCCATGACCCATGTCAGTTGGCCCGACGCGGCGGGGTGATTGAGCCACAGCGCAGTCTGATGAACATGGTGAGCAAAAACTTTGTCGAAATGCCCGACCCAGGTTACATGAACTGGTGTTGCGGCGGTGGCGGCGGTGCGTCGGCCATTGAAGAGGGTGAAGCGTTGCGGCTCCAGGCATTTAAAGTGAAGATAAAACAGTTCGAGACCGTCAAAGCCGACCGTGTGGTCACCGCCTGTGCCAACTGCCGCATCGTGATGGAAGAAGGTCTGGAGCACTACAAGATGGACCTGCCGGTGGTGGGTCTGACCGAAATGGTGGCTGATCATCTGGTGGCAAAAGGAGAATGAAACCATGACTATCAACAACGACAATGAATTCAAGGCAGCCCTGGCTGCGTTACCGCTGGCACGGCAGCGCCAGGTGGCGGTTATTTTTACGCGACGGGTGATGGATTTGTGCTACGACGCGCGAATCAAAGGGGTATTGCTGGCGGCCGAGCGAGACGACATTACTGAGCCGGAACTGTTGCTGGCGGAAAAGGCGGCCCATCAGGTCAGGGTTAGAAGCTTTGGCCAGTGTGGCCACGACACAAGCTGGTCCTTGCAATCTGGTCATTTTGTGGCCACTGCAGCGCAGTGTTGCGTGCGAATGCCGTTGCCAGGTGTCTGCATCGCGTGGGAAGCTGCGATGCAAGCCCGTTTGGCGCGTACCTGCCAGGACGTAGCCGATGGCGATGGCATCGTCAACACTGAAGCCGAGGCGCAGTATGGCCTTCTTGAATCATTTCTTTGCGCTGAGGAAAAAATGCCATGACTACAACACAACGTATCGTCGTTGACCCGGTGACCCGCATTGAGGGCCACCTGCGCATTGAGGCGCAAACCGATGCCGACGGCAAAATCACCAGCGCCTACTCAGCGGGCACCATGGTGCGCGGCATCGAGATCATCCTGAAGGGCCGGGACCCGCGTGATGCCTGGGCTTTTGCGCAGCGCATTTGCGGCGTTTGCACCCTGGTGCACGGCGTGGCCTCGGTGCGCTCGGTGGAAGACGCGTTGCACCGCGCCATGCCCAGCTACAGCATTCCGCGCAATGCCGAGCTGATTCGCAACCTGATGATTGCCACGCAATACATCCACGACCATGTGATGCATTTCTACCATTTGCATGCGTTTGACTGGGTTGACGTGGTGTCGGCACTGAAAGCCGACCCCAAAGCCACCTCGGCGCTGGCGCAAAGCATTTCCAGCTATTCAAAGTCGTCACCCGGCTACTTTGCCGATGTGCAAAAGAAGATCAAAAATTTTGTCGAGCAGGGGCAACTGGGCATTTTCTCGAATGCCTACTGGGGCCACCCGGCGTACAAGCTGCCGCCTGAGGCCAACCTGATGGCGGTGGCACACTACCTGGAGGCCCTCACCTGGCAACGTGACGTGGTCAAGCTGCATGCCATTTTTGGCGGCAAAAATCCGCATCCCAACTTTGTCGTGGGCGGTGTGCCGTCGGCCATTTCGGTGCAAACCAGCGCGGGCCCGCAAGGCAGGGCCGGGGGCCAGGCCGCCACGGCCGTCAACATGGTGGGCCTGCAAACCGTGCAGAATGTGATCAACCAGTTGCGTGAGTTTGTTGACCAGGTGTATGTGCCCGATTTGCTGGCGATTGCCTCGTTTTACAAAGACTGGGGCGGCATTGGCAACACCGGCGGCAACTTTTTGTCATTTGGCGACTTGCCGGGCAAATCGATCTGGGACACCGACTCTTTCCTGATTCCACGGGGTGTCATTCTGGGCGGTGATTTGTCAAAAATTCACCCGATTGATCTCGACAAGAGCGATGAAATTCAGGAGTATGTGAGCCACTCCTGGTACAAATACGGTGCTGGCGATGCCCAGGGCTTGCACCCCTTCAAGGGCGAAACCGAACTGAATTACACCGGCCCCAAGCCACCCTATGAGCACCTGGATGTGGACCAGAAATACTCCTGGATCAAATCGCCGCGCTGGAAGGGCAAGGTCATGGAAGTTGGCCCGTTGGCGCGGGTGCTGCTGATGTATGCCAACGGCCACAAGCAAACCAAAGAGCTGGTCGACGCCACCCTGAAAACGCTCGACGTGCCAGTGACGGCGCTGTTTTCTACCCTGGGGCGCACTGCGGCGCGTGGGTTGGAGTCCAAGATCATTGCCGACTCGATGCAGGGCTGGTATGACGCGCTGATTGCCAACATCAAGGCTGGCGATGTGCGTACCTTCAATGACCAGTATTGGGACCCCGCCACCTGGCCCAAGCACATGGAAGGCGTGGGGCTGATGGAGGCACCACGCGGCGGCTTGTCGCACTGGATCGTGGTGGACGACGCCAAAATCAGCAACTACCAGGCCGTGGTGCCCAGCACCTGGAACGCTGGCCCGCGTGATGCCCAGGGGCAGCCCGGGCCGTACGAGGCGGCTTTGCAGCACAACCATGTGATGGTCGATGTCAAGCAGCCGTTGGAAATACTGCGCACCGTCCACAGCTTTGATCCCTGCATTGCCTGCGCGATTCACGTCACCGACCCGGCGGGCGAGGAATTGGTTCAGGTTAAAGTCACCTGAGCCGGGTTTTAGCAGCCTTGCATTTTTTGAACCTACTTGATTTGGAGAATTTCATGGATCGTTTGCCATCGAGTTTGATTCGTTTTGTTGGCATTGCCGGGCTTGTCCTGGCCGTTGGCTCGGCGCAGGCGCATACCGGGCACGGCACTGCCGGCATCGCTGATGGTCTGGTGCATCCCTTGGGGGCCGACCACTTGCTGGCGATGCTGGCCGTGGGTGTGTGGTCGGTGGTTGCCCTGCCCGCTGGCAAAGCCTGGTGGGGGCCAGCCACCTTCATGCTGGCACTGGTGTTGAGTGCCGCGTTGGGCGCAGCGGGTGTGGCAGTGCCTTGGCTGGAGCAGATGATTGCGCTGAGCGTGGTCTTGTTTGGCGTGATGCTGGTGCTGCACCGGATAAAAATGCCGCTGGGTTTGGGCTTGGGCCTAGTGGCACTGGCGGCTTGTCTGCATGGCTTTGCACACGGTGCCGAAACGCCAGCCACCGGGTTTATGGGCTACGCGCTCGGGTTTTTGGCGACCACAGCCGCACTGCACGTCAGTGGCGTCATGGCGGGTTTGAGCGTGCGTCGGTATTTGGCCGATAAAACCAATTGGGTCATGGCCAGCCTGGGCAGTCTGTGCGGCGGAGCCGGGCTTTATATCTTCAGTCAGATTTGATCCCTGTGGGACTGAGTCGGGCCGGGCTGACGGCTACCTGCTACCAGCTCAAAGGGTCCAGCTGGTAAAACTGGCTCAGTTCACGGTAAAGCGCCGGGTGGGATGCCTGCATGTCGGCGGGTTGCTCAAAGAAAACCTCCGAGATCACGGCAAAGAACTCGGCCGGGTCAGTCGCGCCGTAATCGCTGAACAGGCCAGCCTCACCCTGATTCGTGCGGGCCTGCAAGGCGGCAAACTCGTTGCCCAGCACGGTTGACCAGCGCCGGTAATGCGCGCGCCGTGCCAGCAGGGGGGCACCGTTGGCTTGGCCGGTTTCCTGATCAAGCTGGTGGGCAAATTCATGGATAGCGACGTTTTGCCCGTCGTCGACGATGGCCGCGCCGTCCAGCGTGTCTTGCCAGGACAGGATGACTTGCCCCTCGGACCACGATTCGCCCGCCAGCACCTGCCGCGCACGGTGCGCCACGCCCATGCCGTCGGTATGGTCACGGTCCACAATAAAGCTGCCCGCGTAGACCAGAATCTGCCGCAAATTCGGGTAGTAGCCGCTGGGGCGATTGAGAATCAGCAGGCAGGCCTGGGCGGCAATGGTGACCCGCATCTCATCGGTAACCTGCAGACCGTCGCAGCCGATAAAAGCCTTTTCTTTCAGAAAAACCTGAATGTGCTGCTTGAGTTGCAGCTGCAGATCGGCGGGCAGGCGGCGCACATAGGGCACGCGCCGCTTGAGTATGTCGCGCCAGGCGGCGGGGAAGGGTTTCGTCCGCAGGGCCTGGCGCTGGCGCTCACGCCACCACGGCTGGCCCACAAACCAGGCCACCAGCAGCAGGCCCAGGCAGGTAATGATGATGCCCGGCATGCGAACCGCTCAGAGCGTCAGCGACTGCAGCCGCGCCACATGCGCCATCAGCGAGCGTTTGGCCACCGGCCACATGCGCTCGGGCACATCGTCATAGACCCGCGCCAGCCAGTCGTCCAGGGTGCCATCGGGCTGCGCCTGCATGGCTTGCATGACCCGGGCTTCGCGCGCCAGGCGGTGCTGTTTCAGGCGGGTAATGGCCGCCTGCGCCTCATCGCCCGGGCCGCCGATGACGTAGCCGTGGGCGGGCAGGATGAATTGGAGGTGGTGCTCAAGGCAGGCCGCGCTGAGCAGGTCAAGCGAATTCAGGTAGTCGTTCATGTCGCCGTCGGGCGGGTCGATCACCGTGGTGCTGCCGTTCAAGATGTGGTCGCCGCTGAACAGCAGGCCATCTTCGAGCAGCACCAGACACAGGTGGTTGGCCGCATGACCCGGGGTGTGGATGACTTGCAGTGTGTGGCTGGTTTTATAAGACAAATCAGCCTCTAGCCCTCGTGGAATAAGCGCAAGTAGCTCATTATTTTGTAGCACTCTGTCCGGTGTGAAGTGGCTGGCAGCGCGTGCGGTAGCGGCGCTGGGCAGGCCCAGAATCGGCGGTGCGGGCTGGCACATGGCCTGCAGCGGCTGCGCGCCGGGGGAATGGTCGGGGTGCGAGTGGGTGCAGACAATCAGGCGGATATCACCACCGGCGGCGCGCCAGAGTTTGTCCAGATGCTCGCCGTCAAGCGGGCCGGGGTCGATGGCGATATAGCCGGTAGCCGGGTCACCCACCAGATAGCTGTTGGTGCCGGGGCCAGTCATGGCACCGGGGTTGGGCGCAGTCAGGCGCTGCACATTGTTGAGCAGCGGCACCATGCGCTCGCTCTGCCAGTCCAGCGGGTGCACGATCTGGCCGTCCGGGCACACCAAGGCCAATTCGCCAAAGGGCGACTCATGCTCCATGTAGCGGGCCTCACGCCCGGCCAGCAGCCCGGCGCGCGGGCAACTGGTAAACAAGGGCTCTTCCGTGACAGCGCAGGCCTGCAGCACCGCTTCAACATCGGCAAAAGCCAGCAGCCGCTCCAGCGTGCGAATGGTCGGGAAAATCATGAAAAAGCTGCCGGCCTGGTGCCGCGCCAGTGCATCGGCCGGTCGCACCCAGACCGGCTCAAACTGCTCGGAATCATCGGCCACCGGAATTTGCCCGTCGGGCATGCGTGCCACCAAAAAAGGCACGTCAAAACGTTTGGGCAAATCGCGGTCAGTGACCCAATGGGCCAGCACAAACACCTCGTCAGCCATCAGCGTCAAGCCCAGTGCGGCGCATTGCGGGGCAAACGCGGCATTGCGGTCAAGTCGGGCGATGTCGTGTTGGTCGGCCAGGCTGCCATCGGCGCGGCGCGCCAGCAGCACGCCCAGTTCTTCAAAACTCTCGCGAATGGCGGCAATGGCCTGGGTGACATGCAGGTCGCTTTGGGTTGGCCGCCGGCGTGCCAGCGGGTGGTGGCTGGCATCCAGCGCATCGACATTGCCGCCCGGAAAGACAAAGGCCCCCGGCACAAAACTGGCTTTGGGCGAGCGGCGTGTCATCAGCACCTCGGGGCCATCAGGGCTGTCGCGCAGCAGCAGCACGGTGGCGGCTGGGCGGGCCATGGCGGGCGGGCGGGGTGGGTGCAGGAGTTGGTTTAGGCGTGGCATGCGGCAATTTTGCAACGAAATCCGTCGGACTCAGCAAGTACCATGGCGGGTAAGCCACAAAGGCAGCCACACCACTCACGCCATCAGGAACAAAACCACATGGACATCAAGGCGCTTCAACTGACCCTGCGCGATTTCGCCGCTGCGCGTAACTGGCAGCCGTTTCACACCCCGAAGAATTTCAGCACCGCTTTGATGGTTGAAGCCGCCGAGCTGGCCGAGATTTTTCAGTGGATGACCGCAGAGCAATCACAGGCCGCGCATCTTGATCCAGACATGAAAGAGCGCATCGCCGATGAGGTGGCCGATGTGCTGCTGTACCTGCTGCAACTGGCGGACTATTGCGCCGTGGACATGGAGCGTGCCGTGGCGCGCAAACTGGCCAAGAACGCTGTGAAACATCCACCGGCTTGCCCGTCAGGTTTGGCAGTAACGACAGGGTGAAGGTGGTAGAGCCCCCTGTGTCAGACAAGCTCAGACTTCCTGATCCGCCCGGAATCCATTGGGCATGGTGAAAGCCTGGTTGTTACTTTGTGGGAGGGCTGGCAAGCCCGAATTCGCGGCTGCCGCCGCTCCTACCAGTGCCAGTCCTATTCCTGAAAAAAGCAAATTGTGTCTTTACGTATCAGGAAGTCTGAAATTCGGGCTTTCTGATCCGCACGGAATCCATTTGGAATGGTGAAAGCCTGGTTGTTACTTTGTGGGAGGGCTGGCAAGCCCGAATTCGCGGCTGCCGCAGTTGCTAGCAGCCAGTCCTATTCCTGAAAAAAGCCAATTTTGCCTATATGCATCAGGAAGTCTGAAGTTGGGGGCCGGCGACTTCAAGCGTTAGGGCGGTATGCCCAGAGGGACTGGTCTATGCAGCATGACAGGCGGGCGGCAACGGCTGCGGCCGTGGCCGTGGTGCCGTAGATAATCCCCCCATGCAAATTCCCTTTACCAAGATGCAAGGCGCGGGCAATGATTTTGTGGTGCTTGACGAGACCCGAGCCCGTTACGGCCTGAGCACGGCGCAGTACCGTTTTTTAGCCGACCGGCACTTTGGTGTTGGTGCGGACCAGATACTCACGGTGCGGCCATCGCCTGCACCCGGTATTGACTTTGAATACGTGATTCACAACGCCGATGGGGCCGAAGTGGAGCAATGCGGCAATGGCGCACGCTGCTTTGCGCGCTTTGTGCGTGACCAGGGTTTGACGGCCAAAGATGCGATTCGGGTGCAAACCAGAGGCGGCGTGATCGAGCCGGTGTTGATGCCCGACGGGCGCGTCACGGTCAACATGGGGCTGCCGGTGTTTGAACTGGGCGCTATTCCCTTTGCGCCTGCCGGTGTCCAGCCAGAATCCGCCGGGTTTTGGCAAAAATGGCCTCTAGCCCTTATGGATAAAGCGCAACACACTACTGTATTTGTAGCAGTTGTGTCGATGGGCAATCCGCATGCCGTGCAGCTGGTGGACGACATCAGCAGCGCCCCGGTGCTGCAACAAGGCCCGCTGATCGAGCTGCACCCGTTTTTTCCGAACCGTGTCAACGCCGGCTTCATGCAGGTGCTTGATCGCAGCCACATCCGCTTGCGGGTGTTTGAGCGCGGTGCTGGCGAGACGCTGGCCTGCGGCTCGGGCGCGTGTGCGGCGGTGGTTGCAGGCATCCGCTTGGGGCTGCTGGATGCAAGGGTTGATGTACAAACCCACGGCGGCCAATTGACGATTTCCTGGGCTGGCGGCAGTGCGCCAGTGATGATGACCGGCCCGGCCACCACCGTATTTCACGGCACCATTGAACTACCCGAGACCCTATGACCATGCCAAACAATCCGCTCTCCAGTGCCATCAGCAACCCGATTACCGAGGACGACATCGCTAATTACCTGGCCAATACGCCCGATTTCTTCGAGCGCCATGCCGAGTTGTTGTCGACGGTACAGCTCAGCAGCCCGCACAGCCAGCGTGCCGTTAGCCTGCAAGAGCGCCAGGCCAGCTTGCTGCGCGAAAAGATCAAGATGCTGGAGCAGCGCATCATGGACATGATTCGCAACGTCAATGAGAACATGCTGCTGTCAGACAAGCTGCTGATGTGGGCGCGCACCTTGTTTCTCAACGCCGACCCGCTGGCTTTGCCCGAGGTGATTACGCGTGAGATTGCCAACGAGTTTGCGGTGCCCCAAGTCGGCATCAAGGTCTGGGACGTGGCACCGGCCTTTCGGGCTTGCGCTTTTGCGCAAGGGGTCAGTGACGATGCCAAGCTGTTTGCCAGCTCCTTGCCCGAGCCGTTTTGTGGTGTCAATACCGGCCTGGAGGCCATCAACTGGTTGCCCGAGCCGCAGGCCGCTGTCTCCCTGGCGATTTTGCCGCTGCGCAACGGCCCCATTGGCAGCATGGCACCGGCGTTTGGCCTGCTGGTGCTGGCATCGCCCGATGCCCAGCGCTTTAACAGCACCATGGGCACCGACTTTCTGGCCCGCATTGCCGAGTTGGCCAGCGCCGCCCTGTCGCCGCTGCGCAAGCTGCCATGAACCCTCTGACGGTGCGTTACCTGGAGCATGTGCGCTTTGAAAAGCGGCTGGCCGGGCGCACCGTCACGCTGTACACGCTGGACCTGGAAAAACTTGAGGCCAACGCCGCCAGCGCTGGTGTAGCGCTGCAGCAAGTGCAGTCCAGCCACATCCGCCGCTGGGTTGCGCAAATGCACAGTGGTGGGCGCAGTGGCCGAGGTATTGCGCTGATTTTGTCGGGCTGGCGCGGCTTTTACACCTGGCTGGGGCGCGAAGGTCTGGTGGCCTGCAACCCGGTGCTGGATGTGCGTGCGCCCAAGGCGGCCAAGCCATTGCCCAAGGCGCTGAGCGTCGACGATGCGGTGCATTTCGCCAGTTTTCACACGGCCAGCGACACCCCCTGGCTGGAGCTGCGTGATGCCGCCCTGGTGGCGCTGCTGTATGGCGGCGGCTTGCGTCTGGGTGAGTTGACCGGGCTGGACGTGCAAGCCAGCAGCGCGGCGCGGGGCTGGGTTGACTTGGCTGCGGGCGAAGCCCATGTGCTGGGCAAGGGAGCCAAGCGGCGCATTGTGCCAGTGGGTGCGCAAGCTGTGCTGGCGCTGCAAGCCTGGCTGGCGGTGCGTGATCAGGCCTTGCCTGCGGCGCTGTTGCCAGATGCTGCAGGGCCGACTGCCCAGGTGCAAAAGGCGTTGTTCATGGGCCGCAATGGCACGCGCCTGACACCGCAGTCGATCTGGCAACGCCTGAAGCGGCGCAGCTTGCTCAGCGGCTTGGCGGCACCGGTGCACCCGCACATGCTGCGCCACTCGATGGCCAGCCACGTGCTGCAGTCCAGCAGCGACCTGCGTGGCGTGCAGGAGTTGCTGGGGCACGCCAACATCAGCACCACGCAAATCTACACACGGCTGGACTTTGGTCATTTGGCCAAAGCCTATGATGCAGCGCATCCGCGCGCCCACCTTAAGTCAGGTGGTTCAAAATGACGGTTGTTTGATTTTTTTAACTAACAGGTGACGTATGCACAAGCAAATCAGTGTGGTGTTGGACAAGGGCGTTGAATTCACCTTTCATGTGCCCGAGGGCGCGCCCTTGGCGCATGACGTGGCGCGGGCCTGGCTGGATCAGCAGTTCATCACGCTCGACTGCGAGCCCTTGCGCGCCAGTGGCAAGGTGTTGACGGCTGACAAAATTTTGGTGGTGACCCAAGCCGCAGGTGCTCCCCTGCTGGGCGATGCCAAGTGGGCGGCCGACTATGTGGCAGCCGTCAGCGCCGCGTTGGGCAAGCCGATGATCCGGGTCGATGTGCCCGCGATGGCGATCACCTATTAATGCTTTGAAGACCATCCGTCTCAAACCCGGCAAAGAGCGTTCGCTGCAACGCCGTCATCCGTGGATTTTTGAGTCTGCCATTGGCTCGGGTGCCGCCGATGCCGGCGAAACCGTGCGTGTGGAGTCGTCTGAAGGGCATTTTTTGGCCTGGGCCGCCTTCAGTCCGAGTTCAAAAATCCGCGCCAGGGTCTGGAGCTTTGCTGAAGCGCAGCGCATTGATGCTACCTTTTTTATAGCTACTTGCGAAGCTTCCATAAGGGCTAGAGCACGTTTTGACATAAAAAGCGACAGCTTGCGGCTGATTCATGGTGAATCGGATGGTCTGCCGGGTTTGATCGTTGACCGCTACGGCGACACGCTGGTGGCGCAATTCACCTCGGCTGGGGTCGAGCGCTGGAAAGAGGTCATCGCTGACGCGCTGCTGGCCGCCACCGGCTTGACCCAGCTGTACGAGCGCAGCGATGCCAGCAGCCGGGCGCTCGAAAGCTTGCCCGAGTCCACCGGTTGGCTGCGGGGCGCGGGCGAGGTCGAACTGCTGCTGCAAGAGCACGACTGGCAACTGGCGGTCAACATCGCCGTTGGCCACAAAACCGGCTTTTACCTGGACCAGCGCGACAGCCGCAAGCGCTTTTGTGACTACGCGCGGCGGCTCAATTTTCAGCGCGTGCTCAATTGCTATTGCTACACCGGCGGCTTTACGGTGGCGGCACTCACGGGTGGTGCAGCCCACGTCACGTCCATCGATTCGTCGGGTCCGGCGCTTGAAAAAGCCGCCGCCAATGTGGCCTTGAACGGGTTTGAGGCGAGTCGTGCCACCTTTTTGGACGCCGATGTGAATGCGTCGCTGCGCCTATTCATCGAGCAGGGCCAAAGCTTTGATGCCATCGTGCTCGATCCGCCCAAGTTTGCCCCCACGGTGGCGCATGCCGAGCGGGCCGCGCGCGCCTACAAAGACATCAACCGGCTGGCCTTCAAATTGCTGGAGCCCGGCGGTGTGCTGTTTACCTACAGTTGCTCAGGCGGCATCAGCACAGACCTGTTTCACAAAATTGTCGCCTCGGCGGGCTGCGATGCGGGTGTGGACGGCTTCATTCATGAGCGCATGGGTGGCGCGCCAGATCACCCGATGACCATCAACTTTCCTGAGGGCGAGTACCTCAAGGGGCTGGTGGTGATGCGAAAGTCATAATTTTGCCAAGTAATCCTTGCGCCATGTCAATAGTCCGTCATGGCCGACCAGTACACTCCCCCACCTGCTGAATTTTGGGTTATTTCTACATGAGTCTAATTCCTGCCACCATCCTCACCGGTTTCCTCGGTTCCGGTAAAACCACGCTCTTGAAGCGTGTGCTGTCGGAGGCGCATGGCCAGAAAATCGCCATCATTGAAAACGAGTTTGGCGAGGAAAACATCGACAACGACATCCTGGTGACCGACTCCAAAGAGCAGATCATCCAGATGAGCAATGGCTGCATCTGCTGCACCATCCGCGAAGACCTGCGTGAAGCGCTGCAACTGCTGGCCGCCAAAAAGCGCCAGGGTCTGCTGGACTTTGACCGGGTGGTGATCGAAACCACCGGCCTGGCCGACCCGGGGCCTGTGGCGCAAACTTTTTTCATGGACGACGAGATTGCCGAGAGCTATCTGCTCGACTCGATTCTGACCCTGGTCGATGCCAAGCACGCCAACCAGCAGCTCAATGACCGGCAAGAGGCGCGTCGGCAAGTGGGTTTTGCCGACCAGATTTTCATCAGCAAGACCGACTTGGTGTCTGCCCAAGAAGTGGCTGACCTGCAACACCGCCTGAAGCACATGAACCCGCGGGCACCGCAAAAAGCCGTGCATTTTGGCGAGGTGACCTTGAGCGAGGTGTTTGACCTGCGGGGTTTTAACCTCAACACCAAGCTCGATATTGACCCGGACTTTCTCAAGGAAGACGATCACGACCATGCGGGTCATGACCATGCCCCCGGCGAAAGCTGCAACCATCCTTCGCACCAGCATGGCCATCACCACGCGCATGACGATGATGTGAAAAGCTTTGTCTTTCGCTCAGACCGCGCCTTCGACCCGGCCAAACTCGAAGACTTTCTGGGGGCCATCGTCAACATCTATGGCCCGCGTATGCTGCGCTATAAAGGCGTTCTCTATATGCAAGGCACCGACCGCAAGGTGATTTTTCAAGGCGTGCACCAGTTGATGGGCAGTGACCTGGGCCCCGCTTGGGGCCCGGATGAAAAACCGTGCAGCAAGATGGTTTTCATTGGCATTGACCTGCCCAAAGACATCTTCCTGCAAGGCATGGAGCAAAGCCTTGTGTAGTGGCCGGAGCTATTGATGTTTGCCGCGCTTTTGCAGCTTATGGGATTTTCCCTGGCCAAGCCTGTACACTCGCGACCCGAAAACGCCTCGCCCGAAGCCGTCAGTCCGGCGGCCCGGACGAATCCACCCAAGAGCGTTGATCATGGGGCCAGCGTGCCGCAAAATGCATCAAAAGCGCCAATAATTCAGGAAATACCTGTCAGGAGACCTCCAATGAAAGCGCCAGTCGTCAAATTGCCTGTGAAGGCCAGCAAGAAACCCGTGCTTGCCAAGCCCACCACGCCTGTCAAGAGTGCCAAGGCGCTTGCCCCGGTGAAGCCTGTCAAGGTCGACAAAATGCCCGTCAAGGCGGTCTCCAAGGCAGTCAACAAGGAGGCTGTCAAGCCTGTTGCAAAGGACGCGCCTGCCACCAAGTCAGTATCCAAGACGCAAGGGGTGGCTAAAGTTGCCAAACCGGTGGAGCCGTTGAACCCTGTCAAGCCCCTGTCCACCCAGATTAAAAAGAAACCAGACCAAGTGACCTCAAAATCTCAAGCTACCCCTGCCGTTGAACCGGCCAAGACCGTCAAGCCCGTTGTTGTCGTAAAACCCAGCCCCCCCAATGAGCCGCAGCTGTCTTCCTTGGGTATACCGGTACGCTCAGGTCGGCCGTCGTCGCGCTTGGTGCAGTTAACCGTGCCCTCCATGGCGCAGTCGGTTGCATCCACCGCAGCCAAGGCCAGCTTCACCCAAGTGGTGGCGGTGCAACCGATCGTGCCGCCCTTGGCCTCGGCGGTCAAAAAAGACCGCAAATTGGCCAACAACTGGAAAACCAAGCCGGTGGCCGAGTTGACCGACGACGAGCTCATCGCCATGCCCGATGAAGAGTACATGAACGAGACCCAGCTGGCGTTTTTCCGCATCAAGCTCGTCATCCTGAAGAACGACATCCTCAGCAATGCCGGGGAAACCACCGAACATTTGCGCGAGGACACCGTGGTGGTGCCCGACCCGGCCGATCGCGCCACCATTGAAGAAGAACACGCCCTGGAGTTGCGCACGCGCGACCGTGAACGCAAGTTGCTGAAGAAAATTGAACAGTCCATTGGCCTGATTGATGCCGGCGACTACGGCTATTGCGACGAAACCGGTGAGGCCATCGGCGTTGGTCGTTTGCTGGCCCGTCCGACAGCCACGCTGTCGCTGGAAGCGCAGCAGCGCCGCGAACTCAAACAGAAGATGTTTGGGGATTGATGGGGCGCTTGGGTCCGGTTTGGCGCGCACGCGGTCTTTATGGCAACTCAAGACAATAGTTCAGGCTTACTGTCCAAGGTAGCCAAGTTCGTTCGCAACCCGACGACGGATTGGGCTGACCTGGACAAGCTTGAGTTGCCGCCGCAAGAGTCGCACTCCAAGGAGGCGCTCAAGAAGATGATTGAGCGCAAGCGCTTTGATGATGCCGAACGCAAGAGCGAGTTTGACCAATTGCGCAAGTTGCGCCGGGCCTCGCCAGCGACCACACCGGTGCCGTCGGGCCTGTCTTCACTGTCGCCAGACACGTCTGGCTACTCGGAATCAGGAGAGCGCGCCATCACGCTGAAAAAAATCGATGAGATCGAAGCGCAGATGTCCAAGCAATGGTGGAAGGGGCACCAGCCTACGGTCGCGTCCAAACTTTCCGATACCCCCAAGCCGGTTGTCCCAACGGCCAAGCCAACACCAAAGCACTTGGGCGTGACGGCGTGTGTTGACACCCTGAATTCATTTGCCACCACGATCAGCTTCGACTTGCATGCGCCAAGCGACAATGTGCCGACCCAAAATGGTGCTGGCGTAGGTTCAGATTTTCGGCCGGGTATGCCTGGCGGTCGATCCATGATGCCGGAATCTGGCTTGCCCCCGTCTGGCGCTCCAACGCTTGATGCAGGGCAAAACCTGTCTGACCCGACGCTTGAAGAAGCGGCGATTCGGTTTGCCAATGGTGACGATGCAGGTGCTGATGCCGTGCTGCAGGCCGCACTGCTGGACCAAAACGCCAACCCGGCGCTGCTCGATGCCTGGGCCGGGGCCTTGTTTGATTTGTACCGCAGCATAGGACAGCAAAGCAGTTTCGAGCAATTTGCGCTGGACTACACCCGCCGCTTTGGGCGTATTGCGCCTGCCTGGTATTGCATTCCCGAGCGACTGGCGGCCTACCTTGCCTCAAACGGTTTGTCGACCCAGTTGCAGACCGTGGGTGCCGCGCCTGCGGTCTGGACTTGTCCGACAGAACTCAATGTTCAAACGGTGGTGAAACTGTCGACCTTTGCGCTGCCCGATCAACTGTTGAAGCGCTTGGACTGGCATCAGCTTCAAGCGATCACGCCACAGGCTGGGCAGGCGCTGGCAGAGTTGTTTTCGCGCTGGTGTGAGCAGCCGTTGATCCTGTGTTTTGACGGTGCCGAGGCGCTTGAGCTGTGTTTGCGTGCAGCCACGCCAGTGAATGATCGCGAGGTGTCGACCTATTGGTGGCAGCTGCGCCTGGATCTTTGCCGGGTGATGCGATGGCAGGATGAGTTCGATATGGCGGCACTTGATTTTTGCATCACCTATGAAGTTTCTCCGCCAGCCTGGCAAGTGCCGCATTGCCGCCTGGTGGGTCATGCTGAAGCGTCCATGCCACCTGCTCTGGGTGGCGTGCGTCAGCTTGAGTTGGTCGGAGAGGTGCTGGGCGATACGGGCACCGCGCTTGTGCCCCTGCAGGATGCCTTGCAGGAAAGCGGGCTGTTGGTGGTGTCGTGCTCGCATTTGATCCGGGTTGATTTTTCTGCTGCGGGCAGCCTGCTCAACTGGGTTGCCAAAGTGCAGTCTTCGGGTGGCCAGATTGAATTGCGCGATGTTTCGCGTCTGGTAGCGGCTTTTTTCAACCTGGTCGGCATCAACGAATACGTGCAGGTCAATGCACGAACCAATTAAAGAGAGCCCCTGTATTTATGGAACAATTTCACGGCACCACCATCATCAGCGTGCGGCGCAAAACGCCGCACGGCATGCAGGTCGCCATTGGTGGCGACGGCCAGGTTACGTTGGGCAACATTGTTGTCAAGGGCACCGCGCGCAAGGTGCGCAAGCTCTACCACAACAAGGTGCTGGCAGGTTTTGCCGGTGCCACGGCCGATGCCTTCACGCTGTTCGAGCGTTTTGAGGCCAAGCTGGAAAAGCACCAGGGCCATTTGGTGCGGGCCGCCATTGAGCTTACCAAAGACTGGCGCACCGACCGCGTGCTGCGCCGCCTGGAGGCCATGCTGGCCGTGGCAGACCTGGATGCATCCCTCATCATCACTGGCAATGGCGATGTGCTGGAGCCTGAAAACGGCATCGTGACCATTGGCTCGGGTGGGGCCTACGCCCAGGCCAGCGCCATGGCCTTGCTGAACCATACCGACTTGTCCGCGCACGATATCGTCAAGCGTTCGCTGGAAATTGCAGGCGAAATCTGCATCTACACCAACATGAACCATACGATTGAGAGTTTATGAAACCTTGCGGGAAAGACCAACCATTACACGCAGTGAATGTTGCTCTGTCCCCAACATCTTGTCGGATGTCCGGCTGTTTGCCTTGCGGGAAAGACCAACCATTACACGCAGTGAATGTTGCTCTGTCCCCAACACACTAGAACCATGTCAGCACTAACCCCCCAACAAATCGTCGCCGAACTCGACCACCACATCGTCGGGCAAAACCAGGCCAAGCGCGCGGTTGCCATCGCCTTGCGCAACCGCTGGCGCCGCCAGCAGGTCGCCACCGACCTGCGCAGTGAAATCACGCCCAAAAATATTCTGATGATTGGGCCCACTGGTGTTGGCAAGACTGAAATCGCGCGTCGGCTGGCACGGCTGGCGGATGCGCCTTTCATCAAGGTGGAGGCCACCAAGTTCACCGAGGTGGGCTACGTCGGCAAAGATGTCGATGCCATCATCCGAGACTTGGCAGACATCGCCGTCAAGCAAACCCGTCAGGCTGAAACGCAAAAAGTGCGTGCCCGGGCGGAAGATGCCGCCGAGGAACGTGTGCTCGACATCCTGATTCCCGTACCGAGGCAAGAATTTGGTGCGGTATCGGGCCATGAGTCCGAAAGCATGGCGCGCCAGACGTTTCGCAAGAAATTGCGCGAAGGCCAGCTCAGTGACCGCGAGATTGAAATTGATGTGGCGCATACCTCCCCGCAGCTGGAGATCATGGGCCCGGCCGGCATGGAGGAAATGACCGAGCAACTGCGCGGCATGTTTGGCCAACTCAACCAGAACAAGAAGCAAATCCGCAAGGTCAAAATCATCGACGCACTCAAGCTGTTGGCCGATGAAGAGGCCGCCAAGATGGTCAATGAGGAAGACATCAGGACCCAGGCGCTGCACATGCTGGAGCAAAACGGCATTGTCTTCATTGACGAAATTGACAAAGTCACCTCACGCTCGGAAGGCAGTGGTGCCGATGTGTCACGCCAGGGTGTCCAACGCGATTTGCTGCCGCTTGTCGAGGGCACCACCGTGTCCACCAAATATGGCATGGTCAGAACTGACCACATTTTGTTCATTGCCTCGGGCGCGTTTCATTTGAGCAAGCCCAGTGACCTGATTCCTGAGTTGCAGGGGCGATTTCCGATTCGGGTGGAACTCCAATCGCTGACGGTGGATGACTTTGTCGCCATCCTGACGCAAACCACGGCCTCACTGGTCAAGCAATACCAGGCGCTGCTGGCGACCGAGCAAGTCACTGTCGAGTTTGCCGATGAAGGCATCACACGCCTGGCGCAAATTGCTTTTGATGTGAATGAGCGCACCGAGAACATTGGTGCCCGACGACTCTCGACTGTGATGGAGCGCCTGCTGGATGATGTCAGCTTCAACGCCACCAACCTGGGTGGCCAAACCGTGCGGGTCGATGCCGCTTACGTAGAGTCCCGCCTGGCGGAGCTCAGTAAAAACGAAGACCTGAGCCGCTACATCCTGTAGCCAGAAACAGTCAGCCGGGAAAATCCCTCGGCATCCAATAAAGCCGTGACTCAGGCCTTGTTCCTGTGGGAAGCCCCGGAAGCGGCGAAAGCGTGCGGCGAGTGCGAGTGCGAGTGCGAGGGCGTCGTGCTTGGCAATTATTTGCACTGGCTTCAGACTTCCTGATGCATATAGGCACAGTTTGCTTTTTTCAGGAATAGGACTGGCACTTGTGCACTTGTAGGGGGTGCGATTCAAACTGGTGTGCTGCAACGGCTTTGGGGTCAGATCACGATTTTGGCTGCTGGCTGATGAGCTTGCCAACAGTCGCCCCCAAAACTCGTGCTCTGACCCCAATGCTTTGACTCTGCTGCACATCACTTTGAATCGCACCCGGCACTTGTAGGAGCGGCGGCAGCCGCGAATTCGGGCTTACCAGCCCTCCCACAAAGAATTCGGGCTTGCCAGCCCTTCCACAAAGTCACAACCAGGCTTTCATGTGACTCAGGCCTTGTTCCTGTGGGAAGCCCCGGAAGGGGCGAAAGCGTGCGGCGTAGGCGTAGGCGAGGGCGAAGGCGTCGTGCTTGGCAAATGTTTGCATTAGCTTGGAATAAGTTGGCTCCTAAAGTTTCACTTTCACAACACGTTCTAAGTGCTTAATTCAGAACGTTTTTTGGCAGTAATTCGCCTTCAAAAGTGCTCCTAAGTCGTTGATTTCATTGTAAAAATTTGTTGCATGACTGTTTGCGGCGTGCAATTTTGCTGGTACAGTGCAAAAAAGTGCAATTAAGTGGTGAACTGTGCCAGTTCAGCCTCTTTTTTTTGCCCCATTCCACCAAAGCAAGGTCTTCAGTCGTGTTTCAAGGGGCTTCCTCATTAAGTCTGGACGCAAAGGGTCGGCTATCTGTGCCGACCCGGCATCGTGACGTGTTGAGCGCGACGGCCGCAGGCCAGCTCACCATTACCAAGCACCCAGACGGTTGCCTGATGGTGTTTGCCCGCCCCGAATGGGAAAAGTTTCGCGAGCGCATTGCCGATCTGCCGATGTCGGCCCATTGGCACAAGCGTGTTTTTCTTGGCAACGCGATGGATGTCGAAATTGATGCCACCGGCCGCGTGCTGGTGTCACCCGAACTGCGTGCCGGTGCCGGCATCACCAAAGAGGCCGTGCTGCTGGGCATGGGCAGCTACTTTGAGCTGTGGGACAAAGCTACTTATGACGTGCAGGAAGCGCAGGCCATGCAAGCACCCATGCCTGATGTCTTCAAGGACTTCTCTTTCTGAAGGCTGGCGGTGGAAAACTTATGGACACATACCACCGTGTTGTTGGGCGAGGCGGTCGACGCTTTGCTCGCAGCCGCACCTGACACACTGGCACCGAGCGCGCCGGTCTATGTCGATGCCACCTTTGGCCGCGGCGGCCACAGTCGCTTGATCTTGTCCAGATTGCCCGCCGATGCCCGGCTGATCGCCTTTGACAAAGACCTTGATGCACTGGCTGAGGCCGCCACCATCAATGACCCGCGCTTCTCTATACGGCATCAGGGTTTTAGCCATCTGGGCGAGTTGCCTGCTGCCAGCGTGGCGGGCGTGTTGCTTGACTTGGGCATCAGTTCGCCGCAGGTGGACAACCCGGCGCGGGGTTTTAGTTTTCGGTATGACGCGCCATTGGACATGCGCATGGACACCACACAAGGTGAAACCGTGGCGCAGTGGTTGGTTTACGCCGAGGTGGATCAAATTCAGGAGGTGATACGTGAATATGGCGAAGAACGGTTTGCTGGCCCCATTGCAAAGGCGATTGTTGCGCGCCGACAGGCTCGGGGCCCCATTTCAACCACCGCTGAACTGGCCCAGCTCGTGGCTGACACGGTCAAAACCCGCGAGCCGGGCCAGAACCCTGCAACGCGCACATTTCAGGCTTTTCGGATTTTCATCAATGCCGAGCTTGAGGAGCTGCAACAGGCGCTAGAGGCATCGCTGGCGGTGCTGCAGCCGGGCGGCCGGCTGGTGGTGATCAGTTTTCATTCGCTGGAAGACCGCATCGTCAAGCAGTTCATTGCCAAGCATTCGCGCGAGGTGTTTGACCGCCGTGCCCCGTTTGCCGCGCCGCAGGTGATGGCCCTCAATGCATTGGGGCGCAGCCGACCCAGTGCCACTGAGGTAGCGGGCAACCCGCGTTCGCGCAGCGCCATCATGCGGGTGGCCCAGCGCACGGCCACCGGTGCCGGGGTGTCGGCATGACGCGCCTCAATCTGGTGCTGGCGCTGGGCGTGGTGCTCAGTGCGCTGTACCTTGTCAATGTGCAGTACGAATCAAGGCGCGTTTACTCCGAGCTGGACCGTGCCCAGGCCCATGCCCTCAAGCTAGCGGCAGAAAATGAGCGTTTGCAGGTTGAGAAACGTGCCCAGGCGACCTCGGCACGGGTTGAAAAAATCGCCAAGACGCGCCTGCAAATGCGTGCGGCCACGCCGGCCATTACCACCTATGTGGCCTATGCAGCAGATGCACCCCAAGCGAGCGCAGAGGCGGGCGTGCGCGGCAATGTCTTGAGTGGACGGGTGCAATGAGCCGCAGTATTGCCTACACCTCCAGCCCCTTGCTGGCCAGCCCGACACCGGTCTGGCGCAGCAAGTTCATTGTGGCCGCCATCGCGCTGGCCTTTGCTGGTCTGGCCGGTCGTGCGGTCTACATCCAGGTGATTGCGAATGATTTTTTTCAGCGGCAAGGTGAGGTGCGCTTTACCCGCACACTGGCACTGCCTGCCAACCGGGGGCGCATTCTG
The DNA here is from genome assembly GCA_038328055.1 of Burkholderiales bacterium. Taxonomy (GTDB): domain Bacteria; phylum Pseudomonadota; class Gammaproteobacteria; order Burkholderiales; family Burkholderiaceae_C; genus Rhodoferax. The sequence goes on along the minus strand of JBBQLQ010000004.1, from coordinate 16,325 downwards.
GACCGCAATGGCATCGTTTTGGCATCGAGCATTCCGGTGCCCAGCATCTGGGCCATTCCGGAGGATGTTGAGCGCGATCCGGCCAACCTGGCCAAACTGGCGAAACTGCTGGGTTTGTCGTCGGTCGAGCTGAATAAAAAGCTTGAAGACGAAGACAAGTCATTTGTCTGGCTCAAGCGCCAGGTTGACGACTCGGTGGGCAAAGAGGTGGCAGCCCTGGGGCTCAAGGGCATCTACCAGCGCAGCGAGTACAAGCGCCAATACCCCGAGGGCGAAGCCGCCGCCCATGTGGTGGGTTTCACCAATGTCGAAGACAAGGGCCAGGAAGGCATTGAACTGACCTACAACAAAGAACTGGGCGGGCGCAACGGGTCACGGCGTGTCATCAAGGACCGCATGGGCCGGGTGGTGGAAGACATCGGTGACCAGATTGCCCCTGTGGACGGCCGTGATCTGCAGCTCAGCATTGATGCCAAGGTGCAGTTTTTTGCCTACCAGAAACTCAAGGATGCTGTACTTGAGCACAAGGCCAAAGCCGGTAGCGTGGTGGTGCTCGATGTACTCAGTGGCGAGGTGCTGGCGCTGGCCAACTACCCCAGCTATGTGCCCGACAAGCGGCAAAACCTCAGCGGTGCCCAGCTGCGCAACCGCGCGCTGACCGACACCTTCGAGCCGGGTTCCACCATGAAGCCGTTTGTGATTGCACTGGCGCTGAACCGGGGTAACGTCACCCCCGAGACGCCCATCCAGACGGCACCTGGACGGCTCACCATTGGCAGCGCCACCATCACGGATTCACATGCGCATGGCGTGCTTACCGTCAATGAAGTCATCCAGAAATCCAGCAACATCGGTACCGCCAAAATTGCGCTGGCGATGCCGGCGCGCGAGATGTGGGAGATGTACAGCAATGTCGGCTTTGGGCAAAAACCGGTGCTGCCTTTTCCGGGTGCAGTGAGCGGCAAATTGCGCCCCTACAAAACCTGGCGACCGATCGAGCAGGCCACCATGAGCTATGGCTACGGCATTTCGGTCAGCTTGTTTCAGCTGGCCCACGCTTACTCCATCTTCGGGCGCGATGGCGATCTGGTGCCAGTCACCTTCCACAAGGTCGAGGCTCACATGGCGGGTGTGCCGGTGATCGCGCCGGGCCATGCCAAGGAGATGCGCCACATGCTGCATTTGGTGACCGGGCCGGGCGGCACTGCAGGCAAGGCGCAAACCATGGGCTACTCGGTGGGCGGCAAAACCGGTACCGCGCACAAGGTCGAAGGCCGGGGTTATGCGGCCAAAAAATACCGGGGCGTGTTTGTCGGACTGGCCCCGATTGACGCTCCCCGCATTGCCGTGGCGGTAATGATTGACGAGCCCAGCAATGGCAAATATTTTGGTGGTGATGTGGCGGCACCCGTGTTCAGTCAGACGGTGCAGCAAACCCTCAAAGTGCTGGGCATTGCGCCCGACATGACAGTCAAACCACAGATCGTCACCCATGTGGTCGAGGAGAGCTTCTGATGCGACAACTGCACACGCCCTCTGACGCGGCTCACTGGCTGCGCGCGCACGTCACCGGCAGCTTGCGCACCGACAGCCGTGCCGTGCAGCCAGGCGACGGCTTTCTGGCCTGGCCTGGTGCCGCGACTGACGCGCGCGCCCATGTGGCGCAGGCACTGGCCAGCGGGGCTGCTGCCTGTCTGGTGGAACATGCCGGCGTGCAGGCATTCGCCCTGACCGACCCGCGGATTGCCAGCTTGGCTGACCTGAAAGCCGACAGTGGGCAGGTCGCCTGTGAATACTTTTCCGACCCCAGCAGCAAGCTGGCCGTGCTGGCCGTGACCGGTACCAATGGCAAAACCTCAACCGCTTGGTGGTTGGCTCAAGCGCTATCAAATCTAGAGCTTGCGACGCCCATTCCATGCGGGCTGGTGGGTACTTTGGGCATTGGTGTGCTGCCCGCACTGGTCAGCACCGGCCTGACCACGCCGGACCCCGTGGCTCTGCAGGCGGCGTTTGCACAATTTTCCGCCGATGGCTTGAAGGCGTGCGCCATCGAGGCATCCTCCATTGGCATCGAAGAACACCGATTGGACGGCACGCGCATCCACACTGCGGTGCTGACCAACCTGACGCAAGACCATCTGGACTACCACGGCAGCATGGCGGCGTACTGGCTGGCCAAGAAAAAGCTGTTTTCCTGGCCCGGCTTGCGCTCTGCCGTGCTCAACATCGACGATCCCTATGGTCGCGAACTGGCCGCCGACATCGCCGGGCGCGATGAGGATCATGCGTTGGATCTGTGGACGGTGTCGATGGCCCCGGCCAGCGCCAACCGCGCGCGGCTGCAGGCGCAGGACATTGATTACGACAGCCGCGGCGTGCACTTCAGCGTGGTCGAGGGCGAGGAGCGGACAGCTTTGTCAACGCAGCTCATCGGTGCCTTCAACATTGCCAATGTGCTGGGCGTGATTGCTGCCATGCGCAGCATGGGTGTGTCGCTGGCGGCCGCAGTGCAGGCGTGTGCCAAGTTGACACCGGTGCCCGGGCGCATGGAGTGTGTCAGCGTGCCAGGTCGTGCACTGGTGGCGGTGGACTATGCCCACACGCCCGATGCACTCGCCAAGACGCTTGATGCCCTCAGGCCCCTGGCCGCGCAGCGCAAGGGCCAACTTTGGTGTGTGTTTGGCTGTGGGGGTGACCGCGACACCAGCAAGCGGCCGCTGATGGGTGCGATTGCTGCCAAACATGCTGACCGGGTGGTTGTGACTAGCGACAACCCACGCAGCGAATCACCGGATGCCATCATCAGCCAGATTTTGCTGGGGCTGACCGGGGTGCCGGACGTGGTAGTGGAGCCCGACCGTGCGCGTGCCATTGCGCAGACATTGCTGCAGGCACAAGCGGCTGACGTGGTGCTGCTGGCGGGCAAGGGCCATGAGGACTACCAGGAAATCGCGGGCCAGCGGCTGGCGTTCTCGGATGTGGCCCAGGTGAAGCTCGCCTTGGGCAAGCCCACGATGATGACGTTGGGGCAGGTGGCGCACTGGCTCGACCAACCGCAGTGGACGCTGGCGAACCCGGCTGCTGGCAGCATCGCCATTTTGCGCGTGCATACCGATACCCGCACCATTCGGCCGGGTGACCTGTTTGTGGCCCTGCGGGGTGAGCGCTTTGATGCCAACGACTTTTTGCTTGAGGCCCGAGCCAAAGGTGCTGTCGCTGCCATTTGTCAGGGTGACAGTGCAGCGGCCAAGCTGGCGCAAGCCGGCTTGGCCGGTTGGGTGGTGCCCGATGCCCGGCAGGCGCTGGCGCAGTTGGCCACCCACTACCGCAGCCAGTTCGCGCTGCCCTTGATGGCCGTGACCGGCAGCAACGGGAAAACCACTGTCACCCAGATGATCGCCAGCATCTTGCGTGCCTACAAGGGCGATCTAGCGCTGGCCACCCAGGGCAACCTGAACAACGACATTGGCGTGCCGCTGACCGTGCTGCGCCTGAGCCCCGCACACCAACTGGCGGTGGTCGAACTCGGCATGAACCATCCCGGCGAAATCGCCAGTCTGGCCGCCATTGCCCAGCCCACCGTGGCGCTGGTCAACAACGCCCAGCGCGAACATCTGGAATTCATGCACACGGTGGATGCTGTGGCACAGGAAAACGGTTCGGTCATGGACGCCTTGCCGGCCAGCGGCATCGCCGTGTTTCCGGCTGATGATGTTTACAGCGATCTGTGGCAGGCCTTGGCGGGCAGCCGGCGCACCTTGCGTTTTGCCGCCACGGCGCATCCAAAAGCGGAGGTGTTTGCCACGAAGGCGCAGTGGTCTGATGCTGCCTGGCAAGTGACGGCTGCGACTCCGGCTGGTGAGCTGCAGTACGCCTTGCACATCGCCGGTGCGCACAACGTGAAAAATTCGCTGGCCGCAGTCAGTTGTGCGCTGGCCGCTGGCGTGCCACTGGCCGCCATTGCGCAGGGCTTGACCACGTTTGAGCCGGTCAAGGGCCGCAGTCGCGCACTGCTGCTGCACCTCAATGGGCGGGCCATCACGCTGGTGGACGACAGCTACAACGCCAATCCTGATTCGGTGCGCGCCGCTATTGACGTGCTGGCCGCCTTGCCTGGCCCGCGCCTGCTGGTGCTGGGTGACATGGGTGAGGTGGGTGACCAGGGTCCCGCCTTTCACGCTGAAGCCGGTGCTTACGCCGCGCAAAAAAATATAGAAAAAATGCTCTGTACCGGCGTGCAGTCTGCGCAAGCAGCTATCAATTTTGAAGCAGCCGTACATCTGGGCGACATGGCTGCCTTGATCGTTTGCGTGCTGGCCCAGTTACCTGGCGTGGCCAGCGTGCTGGTCAAAGGCTCGCGCTTCATGAAGATGGAGCGCGTCGTGCAGGCCATTGAGGCCCGAGCAGACACAACGGGGGGCATTTCATGCTGATCTGGCTGGCCCAATGGCTGCAAACGCTGTCACCCGAGCTCGGGTTTTTGCGCGTCTTTCAATACCAGACTTTTCGTGCCGTGATGGCCGCCATGACGGCGCTGTTGATGGGCCTGGCCGCTGGCCCCTGGGTGATTCGCCGACTGGCTGAGTTGAAAATTGGCCAGCCGATTCGCGGCTACGGCATGGAGTCGCACCTGAGCAAGAGCGGCACACCCACCATGGGCGGCGTGCTGATACTGCTGTGCATCACCCTTTCCACCCTGTTGTGGTTTGACTGGAGCAACCGCTTTGTCTGGATCGTGCTGCTGGTCACGTTGGGCTTTGGTGCCATTGGCTGGAGCGACGACTGGCGCAAGGTGGTCAACAAAGACCCCGAAGGCATGCCCTCGCGTGAGAAATACCTGTGGCAGTCGCTGATCGGGCTGGTGGCGGCGCTCTACCTGGTGTTCTCGATCTCCGAAAACTCCAACTACCGGGTGCTGGAACTGTTTTTCACCTGGGTGCAGTCCGGCTTTGATTTGAGCCTGCCACCCAAGGCCGGGCTGATGGTGCCGTTTTTCAAGGAAATCAGCTACCCGCTGGGCGTGCTGGGCTTCGTCATCCTGTCCTACCTGGTGATCGTGGGTTCCAGCAATGCGGTGAACCTGACTGACGGGCTGGATGGCCTAGCCATCATGCCGGTGGTGATGGTGGGGGCTTGCCTGGGCATTTTTGCTTATGTCACCGGCAACGTGGTGTTTTCCCGCTATCTGTTTTTGCCACACATTCCCGGTGCTGGCGAGTTGATGATTTTTTGCTCGGCCATGGCCGGTGCAGGCTTGGCCTTTTTGTGGTTCAACACGCACCCGGCGCAAGTCTTCATGGGGGACGTGGGCGCACTGGCGCTGGGTGGCGCTTTAGGCACCATCGCAGTCATCGTGCGCCAGGAAATTGTGCTGGCCATCATGGGCGGCGTTTTTGTCGCAGAAGCGTTGTCGGTGATGCTGCAGGTGGTGTATTTCAAATACACCAAAAAGCGCTTTGGCACCGGGCGGCGCATTTTGAAGATGGCCCCACTGCACCACCATTTTGAGAAAAGTGGCTGGAAAGAAACGCAAGTTGTGGTGCGCTTCTGGATCATCACCATGCTGTTGTGCCTGGTGGGGTTGACTACTTTGAAGCTGCGGTAATGAAGATGCTTCAACTGAACATTAACTTCAGTCACACCTGGCATTCGTACTTGTCGGGTGAAAGGCTACGTCAATCAAAAATTGGCGCTATTGTTTCAGTAGCGAACAGCGCTGTTGCCGTTTCGACGAAAGGTAATTTTGGCTATGAAATTAATCGTTATCTGACCCCAATTAATTTCAGGGAGCGAGCATGCTCCTGAATCACCTCCAAAACAAACATGTGCTGATCCTGGGCCTGGGCTCGTCCGGCCTGGCCATGGCGCGTTGGTGCGCGCGTGGTGGCGCAAGGGTCACAGTGGCGGACACCCGTGAAAGCCCGCCGCAGCTGGCCGCGCTGCAGCGTGATGTGCCGGGTGCCCGCTTTGTGACTGGCGCGTTCGATGCGACCCTGTTGCAAGGCGATGTGTCTGAAGTGTTCAAAAGCCCAGGCCTGAGTCCGCTGGATATTGCTATTATTTTGGAAGCTGCTTGCGCAAGTAATATAAGGGCTACAGGCGAATTAGGCTTATTTTCTGCAGCGCTCAAGCAGTTGCGCGAAGAACGCGGCTACAGCCCCAAGGTACTGGCCATTACCGGCACCAACGGCAAAACCACGGTGACCTCCCTTGCCGCACAACTGGTCGAGCGCGCTGGCAAAACCGTCGCCATGGCCGGCAACATTGGCCCGACCCTGCTCGATACGCTGGGCGCCAGGCTGGAGGCGGATGCGCTGCCCGAAGTCTGGGTGCTGGAGCTGTCGAGCTTTCAGCTCGAAGGCGAATCCACATTCGAGCCCACCGCCGCCACAGTGCTCAACATCACCCAAGACCATCTCGACTGGCACGGCAGCATGGCCGCCTACATCAGGGCCAAAACGGCGGTGTTTGGCGCGCAAGGCCTGATGGTGCTCAACCGCGAAGACCCATTGGTCATGCAGATGTTGAGCGTCGCCGGGCCGCCCCAAGGCGCGAAGCCACCCAAGGGGGGCAGCGCAGCACATGCAATGGCAAGCGTGGGGGCAAACCAGCGTCCAGAACCCGTCAAAGTCAAGCTGCAACGCCCGCAGCAGCGGCTGCATGTCACTTTTGGGGGTGACATGCCGCAGCGCCCTGGCGACTATGGCATGGAGCAAGTCAACGGCATGAGCTGGCTGGTGCGTGCACTCGATGCCGATGAAACCAAGCGCAAACGCAGTGAAGAAGCCGAAGAACTTTACTTTCAACGTCTGATGCCCGCCGATGCGCTGCGTATTCGGGGGCGTCACAACGCCACCAACGCACTGGCAGCGTTGGCACTGGCCAGTGCAGCGGGTTGCGCGCTTGGGGCCATGCTCTACGGCCTGCGCGAATACCGGGGTGAGCCGCACCGGGTGCAGCCAGTCGGCACCGTCGATGAAGTCGAATTTTTTGATGACAGCAAAGGCACCAACGTGGGGGCCACCGTGGCGGCCTTGAGCGGCCTGGGTGTCGAGCGCAAAGTGGTGGTGATTCTGGGCGGCGAAGGCAAAGGGCAAGACTTCGCGCCACTGGCTGACCCGGTGCGCCGCTACGTGCGTGCCGTGGTGCTGATCGGGCGGGATGCCCCGCTGATTCGCGCCGCACTGGCGGGTGCCGGTGTGCCCGTGCAAGACGCCACCGACATGGGCGATGCGGTGGCACAAGCCAGCGCTGCCGCCCATGCCGGCGATGCGGTGCTGATGTCGCCGGCCTGCGCCAGCTTTGACATGTTTGACAACTATGAGCACCGTGCCCGCGTCTTTGTGCAGGCCGTGGCCAACCTGGCCGATCAGGCAAGTGTGATGCTGGAGGGCGGGCTGTGAGCGCCATGGCACAACGCTTTGCCGGTTGGTGGGGCCACTTGCGTGCGCCCGCGGGCGACGTGCTGCCGGTGCGTCTGGGCAGCACACGCTTGAGCACGACGGCAAGCGCGCCCAGCCGTGCGCAAGGCTTTGACCAGCCGCTGGTGTGGGTCACCGTGGCCTTGCTGCTGTGGGGGTTGGTGATGGTCTATTCGGCCTCGATTGCCATGCCCGAGAACCCGCGCTTTGCCAAGTACACCCACACCTATTTTTTGATGCGCCATGCCATGTGGCTGGTGCTGGCGTTTGCGGCGGCGCTGTTGGCGTACCAGGTACCACTGGCCGCTTGGGAAAAAGCCGCGCGGCCACTGTTCCTGTTCTCGTTGTTCTTGCTGGTGCTGGTTCTGGTGCCGGGTATCGGTAAAGTGGTTTATGGGGCGCGCCGCTGGATCAGCCTGGGGCCGCTGAGCTTTCAGCCGTCGGAGCTGGCCAAGTTCACCGTGCTGCTGTACGCCGCTGACTACATGGTGCGCAAGATGGATGTCAAAGAGCGCTTTTTTCATGCCGTCTGGCCGATGGGCGCGGCGGTGGCGGTGGTGGGTGTGCTGTTGCTGGCCCAGCCCGACATGGGGGCGTTTTTGGTGATTGCCGTGATCGCCATGGGTATCTTGTTTTTGGGCGGGGTCAACGCCCGCATGTTCTTCCTGATCGCCGGGGTGTTGATTGCCATCTTTGCCGCCATCATCGCCTCCAGTGAGTGGCGGCGCGAGCGCATCTTTGCCTACCTGGATCCGTGGAGCGAGAAAAACGCGCTGGCCAAGGGCTACCAGTTAACGCACTCGCTGATCGCCATTGGCCGTGGTGAAGTGTTTGGCGTGGGGCTGGGCGGCAGCGTTGAAAAGCTCAACTGGTTGCCCGAAGCACACACCGATTTTTTGTTGGCCGTAATTGGCGAAGAGTTCGGTCTGATCGGCGTGGTGCTGGTGATTGGCCTGTTTTTCTGGCTGGTGCGCCGCATGATGCACATTGGCCGCCAAGCCATCGCGCTGGACCGCGTGTTTGCCGGGCTGGTGGCGCAGGGGGTGGCGGTGTGGATGGGCTTTCAGGCCTTCATCAACATGGGCGTAAACCTGGGCGCGCTGCCCACCAAAGGCTTGACGCTGCCGCTGATGAGCTACGGCGGCTCGGCCATTCTGATCAACCTGGCGGCCATTGCAGTCGTCCTGAAAATTGACCAGGAAAACCGCACCCTCATGCAAGGGGGCCGGGTTTGAAAACAGCACTCGTGATGGCAGGCGGCACCGGCGGCCATATCTTTCCGGGGCTGGCGGTGGCGCAAGCCTTGCGCGCAAGCGGTTGGCGTGTGCATTGGCTCGGTGGTCGGGGTACGCCAGCCCAGCCCAGCATGGAAAGCCAGTTGGTGCCGGCGCAAGGCTTCGCGTTCGAAGCGATTGACTTTGGTGGTTTGCGCGGCAAGGGGTTGGTGACCCTGGCATTGCTGCCGCTGCGCCTGCTCACCGCCTTTTGGCAAAGCATCCAGGCGCTGCGCCGCGTCAAGCCCGATGTGGTGGTAGGCCTGGGTGGCTACATCACCTTTCCGGCTGGCATGATGGCGGTGCTGCTGGGCAAGCCCTTGGTGCTGCACGAGCAAAACTCGGTGGCCGGGCTGGCCAACAAAGTGCTTTGCCATGTGGCTGACCGGGTGTTCACGGCCTACCCGAATGTCATCAAGGGCGCTCACTGGGTCGGCAACCCGCTGCGCGCTGAATTTTTGAACGTGGCCGACCCTGCAAAGCGCTTTGCCAGTCGCATCGGGCCGCTGCGGGTGCTGGTGGTGGGTGGCAGCCTGGGGGCCAAAGCGCTCAATGAGGTCGTGCCGCAAGCGCTGGCGTTGCTGCCACCGGCGCTGCGCCCGATCGTGTGGCACCAAAGCGGCAGCAAGCAAATTGAAGCTCTGCGCGCCAACTACGCCGCCGCCGGTGTCACGGCCGAGCTGACCCCGTTTATCGACAACACGGCGCAAGCCTTTGCCGATGCCGACCTGGTGATCTGCCGCGCCGGTGCCAGCACCGTGACCGAAATCGCCGCCGTTGGCGCTGCGGCTTTGTTTGTACCTTTCCCCTTCGCCGTGGATGACCACCAGACCACCAACGCGCGCTTTCTGGCGGACCAAGATGCAGCCTGGCTGGTGCCCCAAACACAACTGACCCCGCAGTATCTCGCAGATATGCTATTGAAATTAGAGCGTGAAGCGCTTGTTAATAGAGGGCTAGAAGCCAAAAAGATGCAAAAACTCAATGCCACCGAACAAGTGATTCTGGCCTGTGAGGCGTTGGTCCAATGAAACACGCCATCAAACACATTCACTTCGTTGGCATTGGCGGTGTCGGCATGTCCGGCATTGCCGAGGTGCTGTTCAACCTGGGTTACAGCATTTCCGGATCGGACCAGTCCGACAGCGCCACCTTGCAACGCCTGTCAGCGCTTGGCATCCACACCCAGGTGGGCCACGCCGAGAGCAACATTGCGGGGGCCGATGCGGTGGTTACCTCCACCGCGGTGCAGGCCGACAACCCCGAAGTGCTTGCTGCCCGCCATAGCCGTATCCCGGTGGTGCCCCGCGCCCTGATGCTGGCCGAGTTGATGCGCCTGAAAACCGGCATTGCAATCGCCGGCACCCACGGCAAAACCACCACCACCAGTCTGGTCGCCAGCGTGCTGGCCGAAGGCGGGCTGGACCCGACCTTTGTCATCGGTGGGCGGCTCAACAGCGCGGGCACCAATGCCCGGCTGGGCAAGGGCGACTACATCGTGGTCGAAGCCGATGAGTCCGATGCGTCGTTTTTGAACCTGCTGCCCATCATGGCGGTGGTGACCAACATTGATGCCGACCACATGGAAACCTACGGCCATGACTTTGGTCGGCTGAAGCAAGCCTTTGTCGACTTTCTACACCGCATGCCGTTCTACGGTACCGCCATTTTGTGCACCGACGATGCGGCGGTGCGCTCCATCGTGTCGCAGGTCACTTGCCCGGTGACCAGTTATGGGTTTGAGGAAGGTGCAGAAGTGCGCGCCGTCAACGTGCGGGCCGTCGATGGCCAGATGCACTTTACCGTGCAGCGTCGCAACGGCATCATCCTGCCCGACCTGGAGGTCGTGCTGAATCTGCCCGGACGCCACAACGTGCTCAACGCTCTGTCAGCGATCGCGCTGGCCGTGGAGCTCAACATTGCCGACGATGCGGTGCTCAGCGCGCTGGCCAATTTCAAGGGTGTTGGCCGACGTTTTCAGCGTTATGGCGACTTATCCGCAGCGGGCGGTGGCACTTTCACGCTGGTGGACGATTACGGTCACCACCCGGTCGAGATGGCCGCCACGCTGGCCGCAGCGCGCGGCGCATACCCGGGGCGGCGCTTGTTGCTGGCGTTTCAGCCGCACCGCTACAGCCGCACGCGCGACTGTTTTGACGATTTCATTAAGGTCATTGCGCAAGCCGATGCGGTGCTGCTGGCCGAGGTCTATGCGGCCGGCGAGGCCCCCATCGTGGCGGCGGATGGTCGCAGCCTGGCGCGCGCCTTGCGCGTGGCGGGGCGCATTGAACCCGTGTTTGTGGACGACATCGCCGACATGCCGCAAGCCATTGTGGACAACGCCCGCGCCGGCGATGTGGTGTTGTGCATGGGGGCCGGGTCGATCGGCGCGGTGAGTGCCAAGGTCGTTAATTTGCTACAACTTTCAGAGCTACTTACGCAGAAAGGACAAGGGCTGTGAGCCAATTTGATATAAATATTGAAAAGGTGGCGGTGCTCATGGGCGGTCTGTCTGCCGAGCGCGAGGTGTCGCTGATGTCTGGCGCTGGCGTGCTGCAAGCGCTGCAAGACCAGGGCCTCAGTGCCTGCGCCTTTGACCCGGCCGAGCGCGATCTGTCCGAACTCAAACAGGGCGGCTTTACCCGCTGCTTCATCGCCCTGCATGGCCGCTTTGGCGAAGACGGCACCGTGCAAGGCGCGCTTGAATTGCTGGGTATTCCTTACACCGGCCCCGGCGTGATGGCCTCCAGCATTGCCATCGACAAGATCATGACCAAGCACATCTGGCGCGGCGATGGTCTGCCGACACCGGCCTGGAAAAAAGTCGACAGCGCAGCGGCCACTGTGGCGGCCTTTGCCGAACTGGGCAGCCCGATGATCGTCAAGCCCGCCCGCGAGGGCTCCACCATTGGCCTGACCAAGGTCATCACGGCCGACCAGTGTGCTGCGGCCTACCTGCTGGCCGCAGGCAGCGGCGACGACGTGCTGTGTGAGCAGTTCATCAGCGGCGACGAAGTCACAGTACCGGTGCTGGGCAGCGGCGCGCAAGCCCGGGCGCTGCCGGTGATCCGCATCAAGGCACCTGACGGCAATTACGACTACCAGAACAAGTACTTCACCAACACCACCGAATACCTGGTGCCCTGCGGCTTGCCGCAAGGGGAAGAGGCGGCGATTCAGGCCCTGGTGCTCAGCGCCTACAAGAGCCTGGGTTGCCGTGGCTGGGCGCGCGCCGACGTGATGATTGATGGCGCAACGCGCAAGCCCTACCTGCTGGAGATCAACACCTCGCCGGGCATGACCTCGCATTCGCTGGTGCCGATGTCGGCCAAGGCCGCCGGCATCAGTTATGGCGCACTGTGTCTTGAGATTTTGCAAAGCGCCAGCCGGGACTACGCCGCCGTATGAAAACCGCTGCACCCACCCCGTTGCCGATTGATGTCCGCATGATGACTGCGCTGGCCACTGTGCTGTTTGGGGTGGCTGCGCTGGCAGTGCTGGGCGCGCTGCTGGGCTGGGCTGCGCGCTTGCCGCAGTTTGCCATCACTGGGGTCAGCGTCAGCGGTGACGTGTCGCACTACAACGCCATCACCCTGCGCGCCAACGTCATGCCACGTTTGCAGGGCACGTTTTTCACGCTCGATGTCACGGCCGCGCGCAAGGTGTTCGAGACCATGCCCTGGGTGCGCCAGGCGATCGTGCGGCGCGAATTTCCGAACCGCCTGAAGGTGCAGTTGCAAGAGCATCAGGCCGTGGCATTTTGGGGTGAAGAAGGCGACACCCGCCTGGTTAACAGTTTTGGCGAGGTGTTTGAGGCCAATGCCGGCGAAATCGAGCAAGACAATCTGCCGCGCCTGAACGGCCCCGAGGGCCAAAGCGCCACCGTACTGGCCATGCACCGCAGCTTGCAGCCGTTGTTTGGCCCGATGGAGCTGACGCTCGATCAGCTTGAGCTGACCCCCCGGGGCGGCTGGCGCGCTGTGCTGGATACCGGTACCGAAGTGGATTTGGGCAGCGGCACGACCCCTGAGTTGATGGCTCGCACCGAGCGATTTTTAAAGACGGTGACACAGGTCACGGCGCGCTACCAGCGCAGCCCCGATCAATTGGCATCGGTCGATTTGCGTCACACAGATGGTTACGCAATTCGCCTCAACGGGGTGGCGACGCTGGGTGAAGACGAGATCAAAAAACGGTAATGCAAGGCAACAGGTGAACTTATGGCAAAAGAGTACAAAGATATAGTTGTCGGTTTGGACATTGGCACCGCCAAGGTGATGGTGGTGGTGGCTGAAGTCATGCCCGGCGGCGAACTCAAACTGGCCGGCTTGGGCGTAGCCCCCAGCAACGGCCTGAAGCGCGGCGTGGTGGTCAATATTGATGCCACCGTGCAAAGCATTCAGCAGGCGTTGCGCGAAGCCGAGCTGATGGCCGACTGCAAGATCACGCGGGTTTACACCGGCATCACCGGCAGCCATATCCGCGGCCTGAATTCGCACGGCATGGTGGCCATCAAGGACCGCGAAGTCAGCGCCGCCGACGTGGCCCGCGTGGTCGAAACCGCCAAGGCGATCAACATCTCGACCGACCAGCGCCTGCTGCTGGTGGAGCCGCAAGAATTCATCATTGACGGCCAGGACGTGAAAGAGCCGATTGGCATGAGCGGCATCCGTCTCGAAGCCAAGGTGCACATCGTCACCGGGGCCCAGAGTGCCGCTGAAAACATCATCAAGTGTGTGCGCCGCTGCGGCCTGGAAGTGGAGCAACTCATGCTCAACCCGCTGGCATCCAGCCTGTCGGTGCTGACCGAGGACGAGCGCGAGCTCGGCGTGGCGCTGGTCGATATTGGTGCCGGCACCACCGACCTGGCCATTTTTACCAACGGGGCCATTCGTCACACCGCGGTGATCCCGATCGCCGGGGATTTGATCACCAGCGACATTGCCATGGCGCTGCGCACCCCCACCAAAGATGCCGAAGAGATCAAGGTGGAAAACGGCTACGCCAAACAGCTGCTGGCCGACCCCGAAGCGCAGGTCGAAGTGCCCGGCCTGGGCGACCGTGGCCCGCGCATGCTGAGCCGCCAGGCATTGGCCGGAGTCATTGAGCCACGGGTGGAAGAAATTTTCAGCCTGGTGCATCAGGTTATGCGCGAATCCGGTTTTGAAGAGATGCTCAGCAGTGGCATTGTGCTTACCGGTGGCAGTTGCATCATGCCGGGCATGGTGGAGCTGGGCGAAGACATCTTTTTGAAGCCGGTGCGCCGTGGCATTCCCAAATACCGGGGTGCCCTGTCGGACATGGTGGCGCAGCCGCGTGCCGCCACCGTGATGGGCCTGCTCGAAGAAGCCCGCATGGCACGCATGCGCGGCTTCAAGGTGGCGCAGAAAAACGGCTCGATGAAAACCGCTTTTGGTTCCATCAAAGACTGGTTTGTCGGGAACTTCTAGCCATGGAAAACAAAATATGGCTTAGCCGTGCCAGCCCACCCGGGCGATGGCGATGCATCGACCCACCGATCCGAGCCGATCATGAATTCAGTCGTCCCATTTTTAGTTTTTACCCACTTATTGAAACCCCAAGGAGCACAACATGTCCATAGAACTCATTGACGAAGAAGCCTTCAATCTCGGCACCCAGATCAAGGTGATTGGTGTCGGCGGTGGCGGCGGCAATGCCGTCGGCCACATGATCGCCAGCGCAGTGCAGGGCGTGGAATTCATCTGTGCCAACACCGACGCGCAAGCGCTCTCCAGCAGCGACGCGCACCGCATCATCCAGCTCGGCAGCACCGGCCTGGGCGCTGGCAGCAAGCCTGAAAAAGCCCGTGAAGCCGCCGAGTTGGCCATTGAAGACATTCGCGCTGCCATTGAAGGCGCGCACATGCTGTTCATCACTGCCGGCATGGGTGGTGGAACCGGCACCGGTGCCGCCCCGGTGATTGCCCGCGTGGCCCGCGAAATGGGCATTCTGACGGTGGGTGTGGTCACCAAGCCGTTCGAGTTTGAGGGCAAACGCCGCATGGACAACGCCGATGGCGGCCTGGCCGAGCTCGAAGCCAATGTGGACTCGCTGATCGTGGTGCTCAACGAGAAACTGCTGGAAGTATTGGGCGACGATGCCACGCAAGATGAGGCCTTTGCCCATGCCAACGATGTGCTGAAAAACGCCGTGGGTGGTATTGCCGAAATTATCAACGTGCCCGGCCATGTCAACGTCGACTTTGAAGACGTGCGCACCGTGATGGGTGAGCCCGGCAAAGCCATGATGGGAACGGCCGTGTCGGCCGGTCCAGACCGTGCCCGCATCGCCGCTGAGCAAGCCGTGGCTTGCCCGCTGCTCGAAGGTATTGACCTGTCGGGCGCCAAAGGCGTGTTGGTGCTGATCACCGCCGCCAAGGGCAGCCTGAAGCTGAGCGAATCCAAGCTGGCGATGAACACCATCCGTGCCTACGCCTCGCCTGACGCGCATGTTATTTACGGCACCGCTTACGACGACAACCTGGGCGACCAGATTCGCGTCACCGTGGTGGCCACCGGCCTGAGTCGTCAGGGTGCGCGCCCCAAGCTGCAGGTCATGCAGACGCAGCCGCAAACGCAGCTGCGCACCGGTACTGACAATGTGCCGTTCAACATCCCCACGCTCGACACGCCAATGGGTGGCATGCAGACCGCCGGCATGATGGCGGGCAACACCATGGGCGGGCGCAGCCAGCCGGACTACGGTTCCATGAGCACCCCCAGCGTCTGGCGCACCCGCGACCGCACCTCTGCGGCGGCCAAGGTCGATGCCCTGTCAAGCGGTGGCATGGATGACTTTGAAATTCCGGCGTTCTTGCGCAAGCAGGCGGATTAACTTGTGACGGCATCGCAATGGACAAATGCCATTGCGTGCTTTCAGGTTTGAGTCAAGGCAATGAAAAGGCTAAGTCACCGAGAAAAAATAACTTGAACATTCTCCATCTTGCATGCGAGCGCTATGCTGCGTTGCAAAACACTTGTGTGGCCAGCCACACGGCGCGTTCTGCGCCTTGTCTAGCATCTCGCCTGCAATCGGATAATTGTTCAATTTATTATTTCTCGGTTCCTAAGGCATGGTTAATCAGGTCGATATTGATCCCGAAAAGCTGGCCGACATTAATCGCGACTTTGCCCATCTTGATACCCACCTTGAGGCAGCGGGAAAACAGCCCACAAAAAGCAACCCGCGGTAGTATGAAGTTGTTAGTACGTATTAAAGATGTTGCACGAACGGTTCAGGGGCTACAAACCATCGAGCTTTAGATTTACAACGCGCTAGGTAAACGTCCCCGACATCAGCCGCGAATGGACTGTAATGGACTGCAACCAGGAGAGATACCAACATGCTGACTTCTATTCGCATTCGCAACTTCAAGGCCTGGAAAGATACAGGTGCAGTTCGGCTGGCGCCTTTAACGGTAATTTTTGGTGCCAACAGTGCCGGCAAAAGTAGTCTTGGACATTTACTTCTGGCGCTCAAACAGACTGCCATATCTACAGACCGCAAGCGTACCTTGCACCTGGGGGATACCTCAACACTGATTGACCTGGGAACCTTTGCCGACTGTCTGAATGGGCACGATCTGTCCAAGTCGCTGGAGTTTGAGTTA
>JBBQLQ010000003.1:0-60622 GCA_038328055.1 Burkholderiales bacterium | reverse complement strand
CCCCCGGCTTGTCGATCGGGGCTTGCAAATGGCTGAACTGTGGCTGCTTGACGCGCACGCACTCCTTCAAGCACATCGTTCACCACAAACTCAAAGTCTTGGGGCGACAGGCCCATGGCGCTGGTGGACTCCGTCGAGCGGGTCATTTCGCAAGATCGCATGATGCCCGAGGGCCTTTTGTCCTTCGGCCAGTTGGAGCGCGCCAAAAATACCAGCTTGGACACATCAATGCTCATCGGGCACACATACTCGCAACGCTTGCACAGCGTGCAAACCCAGATCCAGGGCGTGTTTGACAAGGCCTCGTTCATGCCCAGCATGGCCATACGGATGAACTTGCGCGGATCCATATTCTCCAGCCCCGAAGCCGGGCAGCCTGAGGAGCACAGGCCGCACGTCAGGCAGGCATCAAAACTGGCCCCTGCGGGCAGCATCCGGAGTGCGGCCTCCTTGAAATTGAGCGAAGCGATTGCCGAAACAGCCATGATCACCTTTTGCAAAGTGGGTACGAATGCGCTCAATATGGCACTGAACTCGCGACAAGAACAAGGCATCAGATCAAACCGGGTTCAAATTCAGACTTCCTGATCCGCACGGAGTCCATTTGGCATGGTGCAAGCCTGGTTGTGACTTTGTGGGAGGGCTGGCAAGCCCGAATTCGCGGCTGCCGCCGCTCCTACAAGTGCCAGTCCTATTCCTGAAAAAAGCAAACTGTGCCTATACACATCAGGAAGTCTGAAATTGTTGACCGCGAACGGCCTTCGCGTGAAACCGCGGTATCGTTCGTGCAGGCAGTTGAACTGCCATCGCCAAGCATTTGCAAAATCACCAAGAATACTACGCTTTTAATAGCTAATAGCGCTTATTGTATAAGGACTAGAGGCCTATTTCTTCAATAATAAAGGAACGCCTTGACCATGCACTACCAAGCCAAGCCCGCACGCTACGATGGCACCATGCCCTACCGAACGTGCGGCAAAAGTGGGCTCAAGTTGCCTGCCATTTCACTAGCCTGTGGCACAACTTTGGCGTTGCCACGCCGCTGGCCACACAACGCGACATGCTGCGCACCGCATTTGATCTGGGCATCACCCACTTTGATCTGGCCAACAACTACGGCCCACCCTTTGGCAGCGCCGAAAGCAACTTTGGTACCCACCTCAAACGCGACTTCAAGCCCTACCGGGATGAATTGATCATCTCCAGAAAAGCGGGCTACGACATGTGGCCCAGCCCCTACGGCCAAGGCGGCGACTCGCGCAACTACGTGCTGGCCAGTTTGGACCAAAGTTTCAACGCATGGGACTGGACTATGTTGACATTTTCTATAGCCACAGCTTTGACCCCGACACCCCGCTGGAAGAAACCTGTGGCGCTCTGGCCAGCGCGGTGCAGCAGGGCAAGGCCCTGTATGTTGGCATCAGCAGCTATTCAGCCGGAAAAACCCGTGAAGCTGCCGCCATTTTGCACAACATGGGTATCAAGGCGCTGATTCACCAGCCTTCTTACAGCCTGCTCAACCGCTGGATTGAAGAAGACTTGCTCAACGCGCTGGATGACACCGGCATGGGCTGCCTTGCGTTCAGCGCGCTGGCGCAAGGGCTGCTGACCGACAAGTATCTGAACGGCACCCAGACAGATGCGTTCACCAGCTGCATAGTTGCAGCTCGGCTCAATCGCTCAAGGTTCCGAATTCCGAGACGTGGAATTGGTCTTTGCCAGACTTCTTGGCCTGGTACATGGCTGCGTCCGCCTGGTGCAGCAACTGATCGGCAGCCATCGCCTTGACCTGTGGGTAAAACGTCACGCCCATGCTGGCAGACACCTGCAGCACCGTGTTGCCGAATGGCACCGGCTGGCGCGCAGCATCCAGCAGACGCTGCAACAAGGGCTCGCAGTCGCTGTCGTTTTCCAGATCAACAATGATGGCCGCAAACTCATCGCCGCCAATGCGGGCCAGGGTGTCGACTTCGCGCAGCGCCAGCCGCATGCGCCGCGCCAGCGTGATCAGCAGGTGGTCACCCGCGTCGTGGCCATAGCTGTCATTGATCGCCTTGAAACCATCCAGGTCAACATAGGCCAGCGCCAACCGATGGCCGCGCCGTTGCGCCTGCGCCATGGCTTGCTGTAAACGATCGTCCTTGAGCACCCGATTGGGCAAGCCGGTCATGGAATCAAAGTGCGCCAGTTTCTCAAGCTTGGCTTCGTGTTCTTTTTTGGCCGTGATGTCGGAGAAAAAGGCGACAAATTGCACCACTTTGCCCTGCGCATCGCGCACGGCACTGATGTGCTGCATCTGCACATACACCTGGCCAGACTTGCGACGGTTCCACACCTCACCGGTCCAGCTACCTTGTTCGGTCAAACTTTTCCACATGTCGTCAAAAAAGGCTCGGTTATGTCGCCCGGAGCGCAAAAAACGCGGATTCAAACCCAGCGCGTCGCAACGCTCGTACCCGGTGATCTGGGTGAACGCATCGTTCACATCAATGATGGTGGCATTGGCATCGGTGATCAGGATGCCTTCACACGCATGACTGAAAACACTGGCAGCCAGCAGCAGTTGTTGCTCAGTGTGCTTGCGGTGGGTGATGTCGCGCACCGATACATGAATAGCATCTTGTCCACCGAACTCAATAGCGGTGCCCTGCACTTCGACATCAAAGGCACTGCCATCCATGCGCAAAAAGCGCGATTCAGCCATCGGTTCAACCGGCTGCCGCTCAACAATCGCATCAAGCCGCGTCATCTGCTGCTGCATGTAATCGGGGTGAATGCGCGCTGTGGTGAATGTGCCCAGCAACTGCTCGGGCCCGTTGGCACCAAACAGGCGCACGGCGGCTGGGTTGACATAAAGAATCTGCGTGGCACGGTGCACCAAAATCGCGTCGGGTGATTTCTCAGCCAGGGTACGAAAACGCGCTTCGCTGTCATGCAATTTATCGACTGCCTGATACCGCTTCAGCACCAACGCCACCAGCCGGGCCGACTGGGTAATCTGCACTATGTCGGCTGGCGTGGGAGTGCAGACCTTGCGGTGGTAACGCGAAAACACGCCCAGAATACGCCCATCAGCAGCCCGCACGGGTTGCGACCAACAGGCCCCGATTCCGGCCTGGGTCGCCTGAGCACGAAATTTCAACCACCGGGGGTGGGTTGCAATGTCGACCACATCCACCTGTTCAGCGGCATGGGCCGGTGCGGCATCTAGATCGCAAAAGGCATCCAGGGTCAGCCCGGTCAGCGCCGAAACAAAAAAATCAGGTGAGCCTGGCGCGGCACCCAGGCTCAAATGCTTGCCGTCGGGTGCCAGCAACAAAACCGTGCAGCGGGTACCGGCCTGCAAGCCTTGCGCACCCAGTACCAAGGCACTGAGCACCGCCGCCAGGTCCTGCTCTTCGGCGAGCAGTTCCAGCACCTGACTGCGAAACTGCTCAAACCGGATCGCCTGCTGATGCTCGGTAATGTTGTGGCCAACACCCACCACGCCGGTGACGTTTCCCTGAACATCGCGCATAGCCACTTTGGTAATTTCAAGCAGGCAACGCCGGTCACCAACCGCTGAATTAACCCATTCTTCATGCACTAGCGCCTTGTCTGCCAGCATGCAGCGCTGGTCTTCTTCCCGGTAACTGTAGGCGCTGTCAAAATCAAAAAAGTCGTAGTCAGTTTTGCCAAGCACATCCACTTCGGCGATGCCAAAAAAGTCTTCAAAACGCGGATTGCAGGCCAGATAGACACCGTTAATATCTTTTAACCACACCATTTGCGGCAAATCCAGCAACAGGGTCTGCAGCCGCTGGTTGGTGTCGCGCAGGGCGAGCGTCTGCAGCAAATGGTTTGCATCACGCAGGGTCAAGGTCTGGTCGGGCATGCGCATAGTGCAATTACAGGGGTTGCAGTGACCACTGACGAACAAGCTGCTGCATTTGGTGTACCGAAGTCACGGTGTCTCCTCTTTCAAAGCGTTGAAGTTGGCGGCATTTGCGCGGAGCGTGAACCAATGCACGCTGCCACGCGTGCTTAAATCGATGTTCTGTAGCTATCTACGACCAATAATCGCCATTTTTCCTTATTATTGACCGGCTGTCTATCCCCCAAACGGGGGATGCCGAACGCACTGGAGCCTCATCATGCTTGCAATTGCTGACATCAAACGCGCTGCTGAACGTATTTCCGGCCATGTGCTGAACACACCCTGCGTTGCTTCACACACCTTGTCCGACATCACCGGCGCGCAAGTGTTCCTCAAATTCGAAAACTTGCAGTTCACCGCATCTTTCAAAGAGCGCGGTGCCTGCAACAAACTGGCACAACTGGATGCCGCAGACCGCGCCCGCGGTGTCATTGCCATGAGCGCGGGCAACCACGCGCAAGGGGTGGCCTACCATGCACAGCGCCTGGGACTGCGCGCGGTGATCGTCATGCCGCGCTTCACACCCGGTGTCAAGATCGAGCGCACCCGCGGTTTTGGTGCCGAGATCGTGCTGCATGGCAACACCCTGGACGAGGCCAGAGCCCATGCCCTGGTGCTGGCAGAGCAGCAGGGCATGGTGTTTATCCACCCCTACGACGACCCCGACATCGTGGCCGGCCAGGGCACGGTGGCCCTCGAAATGTTAGCCGAGGTACCCGGACTTGACATGCTGGTGGTTGCCATCGGCGGTGGCGGCCTGATGGCTGGCATGGCCACAGCAGCCAAGGCCATCAAGTCTGAGATTGAAATTATCGGGGTTCAAACCACCCGTTTTCCAGCCATGTTCAATGCCATCAAAGGCACCCATCACCCGCAGGGCAATAGCAGCATCGCCGAAGGCATTGCCGTGGGCACGCCGGGCAAGTTACCCCGGGCCATCATTGAGCGTCTGGTCAATGACCTGCTGCTGGTGGACGAAGGCGACATTGAGCAAGCCATTGTGCTGCTGCTGGAAGTTGAAAAGACCTTGGTCGAAGGCGCTGGCGCGGCCGGGCTGGCGGCTATGCTGAGGTACCCGGAACGCTTCAAAGGCAAAAAAGTCGGCGTGGTGCTGTGCGGCGGCAATATCGACCCGCTGCTGCTGGCCGCCATCATTGAGCGCGGTATGGTGCGCGCGGGGCGCTTGGCGCGTCTGCGCGTCAGTGCGCGCGACATTCCCGGCTCGCTGGCCACCATCACCGCCACCGTGGCGCAGGCCGGCGCCAACATCAATGAGGTGCACCACCAGCGCGCCTTCACCACATTGGCAGCACAAAACGTCGAGATCGAGCTGGTGATCCAGACCCGCGGGCCGCAGCACATCCAGGAGGTTCTGGCGGCTTTGCAGCATGCCGGACTTGATGCGCAACTGGTGCAGTGACCGCCAAAAACGCCAAGAATATGCCGAATTCTTGATGTAACTGTCAGGTAACCGAGTGAACATGTTTATAAAATCAAACGTAATTTGTAATTATTGGCGGGTTTGGTCTTCAAATTAGCGCGCCAAAACCATGCTCCTCATGCCGCATGGTCGTTGTTTTTTTATTACCTGGAGAACTTTCAAGAATGAACACACCCACAACGCAAAATGTGAATGCCCCGAGCTTTGTTAAAAATGCCAAGTTAATCGCCTGGGTCGCCGACATGGCGGCCCTTACCCAGCCAGCCAACATTTATTGGTGCGATGGCTCCGAAGAAGAGTACGCGCGCTTGTGCCAGCAGCTGGTCGATGCCGGCACCTTCAAAAAACTCAACCCCGCCAAGCGCCCCAACAGTTTTCTGGCTTGCTCCGACCCCCGCGACGTGGCCCGCGTGGAAGACCGCACCTACATCTGCTGCGATCAAGCAGAAAACGCCGGCCCCACCAACAACTGGATGGCCCCCGCCGACATGCGCCGGCTCTTGCAAACAGGCCAAGTCGATGGCTCGCCCGCCTTGTTTGATGGCTGCATGAAGGGCCGCACCATGTATGTGGTGCCGTTCTCGATGGGCCCGCTGGGTTCGCACATTTCACACATCGGCATTGAACTGTCTGACAGCGCCTATGTGGCGGTCAACCAGCGCATCATGACCCGCATGGGCAAAGCCGTGTACGACGTGCTGGGATCCGATGGCGCCTTTGTGCCCTGCATGCACACCGTTGGCGCACCACTGGAGGCGGGTCAAGCTGATGTGCCCTGGCCTTGCAGCACCACCAAATACATTGTTCATTACCCCGAAACCCGCGAAATCTGGTCCTATGGCTCGGGTTACGGTGGCAACGCGCTGCTTGGCAAAAAATGCTTTGCGCTGCGCATTGCGTCCAACATGGGGCGTGAACAAGGCTGGCTGGCCGAGCACATGCTGGTGCTCGGGGTGACATCGCCTGCTGGCAAAAAATACCATGTGGCGGCGGCTTTCCCCAGCGCTTGCGGCAAGACCAACTTCTCGATGCTGGTGCCACCGGCCGGGTTTGAAGGCTGGAAGGTCACCACCATCGGGGACGACATCGCCTGGATCAAACCCCATGCAGACGGCAAGATGTACGCCATCAACCCGGAAGCCGGTTACTTTGGCGTGGCACCGGGCACCAATTACCACACCAACCCCAACTGCATGGCCAGTCTGAACAAAAACGTGATCTTTACCAACGTGGCCCTGACCGATGACGGCGATGTCTGGTGGGAAGGCATGGAAAAAGACGGTGACGGCGTGCCAGCCCACCTGATTGACTGGCAAGGCAAGGACTGGACTCCCGAAATCGCCAAGCAAACCGGCGCCAAAGCCGCTCACCCCAATTCCCGCTTTACCGTGGCCGCCGGCAACAACCCGGCGCTTGATCCAGAGTGGGACAGCCCGGCCGGCGTACCGATTGATGCCTTCATGTTTGGCGGTCGCCGCTCCACCACCGTGCCACTGGTCACCGAGGCCCGCACCTGGATGGAAGGCGTTTACATGGCGGCCACCATGGGTTCGGAGACCACCGCAGCAGCGGTCGGCCAAATGGGTGTGGTACGCCGCGACCCGTTTGCCATGCTGCCATTTTGTGGCTACAACATGAGCGACTATTTCCAGCATTGGCTCGACATGGAACAAAAGCTCGAAGAAAAAGGCCACACGCTGCCAAAAATCTTCTGCGTCAACTGGTTCCGCAAAGACGATGACGGCAAGTTTGTCTGGCCCGGCTACGGCGACAACATGCGCGTCCTCAAGTGGATGATCGACCGCCTTGAAGGCCAGGCCAGCGGTGTGGAAACCATGTTTGGCATTGCGCCTACCTATGATGAACTCACCTGGACAGGCCTGCCCTTTACAGCGGAGCAGTTCAACACGGTCACCCATATAGACAAAGCCGCCTGGATTGAGGAGCTGAAGTTGCACGAAGTGCATTTTGAGCAACTGGCCCACCACCTGCCCCAGAAATTGCTCGACACCAAGGCGCTTCTGAAGCAACGTCTGGCCGCCTGACAGGGCTTCTTGCCACGCTTGGGGCACAGCGATTGGGGCAAGTTGAGTAGCATGCTGTCTTGAATATCCAGCTACTCTCCGACCTGCACCTTGAAGCCCAAGCGCATTGGCAGCCCACGCCAGCACCGGGCGCTGATGTGCTGGTGCTGGCTGGCGACATTGGCTCCTACCAAACCCCTTCGCAGCTCACGGATTCAGACTTTGGGCTGGGCCGGTTTTCACCACACCACGGTTGGCCTACGCCGGTAATTTTCATACCGGGCAACCACGAATACGACACGTTTGATTTCGACCGGGCACACCGCCGTCTGCGCGACACCTGTGGGCGCCTGGGCATCATCTGGCTGGAGCGCGAGGCGCTGATCTGGCCCACAACCGGCACGACCGGCCCGGGTGTTCGCTTTATCGGCACCACGCTGTGGGCCGACTTTGATGCCCTGGGCCCGGACAAAACCGCCGCAGACGCGCAACATCGCAACAACAATAGCCCCGCCAACCTGCTGGCCCAGCAACTAAAGGCGCGCAGCAAAGCCTGTCGCGCGGCCGACTATTACCTGAAAAAAACCGGCACCACCCGGTATGGCGCATTGATGCTGGCCGATGCCGTGCGCGAGCAAGCCCTGATTTGCCAAGCCTGGCTGACCGATGCACTGGCGCAACCGTTTGACGGCCGCACAGTGGTCATCACCCACTTTGCCCCCAGTCTGCACAGCACGGACCCCCGCTACGGCCGCTCGCCGGGCACTGCCGGTTTTTGCAACGCGCTGGACCACCTGTTGCCACAGGCGCAACTTTGGCTGCACGGCCACTTGCATGCGCCCAGCAATTACCTGCACCAAGGCTGTCGGGTGGTCGCCAACCCACTGGGTTACGCCCGCAAGAATGAGCAGGCGGCTTTTATGCCCACGCTGTGCGTCGACATTTGACTACGCACGAAATGATGAATTCTTGACGACAAGCAACACACATAGACAGCCGGTGGGTAAACTGGCAGCTTGTTTTTGCGGTTTTGCGGTTATGGGGTTTTGCGGGAAAGACCGCAGTGACACGAAGTGAACCCGCTCTGTCCCCAACTATTTAGAAAGTACCTTCATGAAAATTCTTTTGGCCGTTGATGGCAGTTCGTACACCAAGAAAATGCTGGCCTACCTGGCAGCCCATGATTTGTTTTCGCCCAAGAACGACTACACCGCCTTTACCGCGCAACTGATGCTGCCGACCCAAGCACGCTCAGCGCTGGGCAAAGAGCTGGTACAAAAATACTACCAAGATGAGGGCCTGAGCGTGATGGCACCGGTGACCAAATATCTGGCGCGTCACGGGGTGACTCCCAAATGCGCCTGCAAAGTCGGCAAGCCCGGCGAGTTGATCGCCAAGCTGGCCAAAGAAGGCAAATTTGATCTTGTGGTGATGGGCTCGCACGGGCACGGCGCATTGATGAATCTGGTCGTTGGATCAGTCGCAACCCAGGTGCTGGCGGGGTGCAAAGTGCCGGTGCTGATTGTTCGCTGAACCAAGCTCCAAGCTCCAAGCTCAAGCCTCCACGACTGGCGACAACACCACTGCGGCAGCTGATTTGAGCGCAGCGGTCAGCGCGTCAAGCACTGCTGAATTCAGATTCCAGCAGTGCCAGTACAAGGTCACCGGCATGGTGTGACCCGGCATCACATCAATCAGCGCCCCTGAGCGCAAATGATCCCGCACCTGAAGCTCGGGCAGCACACTGATACCCCAACCGGCCCGCACCGCACGCACCTGGCCTTCGCAGCTGGGCACATACATCTGGCTGAGCGAGACATGCTTGAGGCCGCAGGCACGCGCCACAAATTCGCCCTGCAAATCGTCCTTGCGGTTAAAGGCAATAAAAGGAAAGTCATTGAAATTGTGGCTATTCAAGCCCTGCGGACATCGCGCTGCGGCAAAGCCGGGCTCAGCCACCGCCACATAGCGCATGGCGCCCAGCGGCTCAACCTTGCAACTGCGCAGCGCCGCGCGCAAGGTCGTGACGCAGCCCAGCACCCGGCCTTCGCGCAGCCACTCAAAGGTGAAATCCTGGTCGTCGGTGATGATCTCCAGCCCCAGGCCCTGGTGCGCCAACGGGCTTAAAGCGGGCAGAGCCCAGGTGGCGATGCTGTCGGCATTGACGGCAATCGAGATGCGCTCATCTTCACCCGCTGCGGCAGCCACACCAGGTGCCAGGTCATGCAAATCACGCTCCAGATCAGCACGCAACAGACGCATCTGCATGGCGTGCTTGAGCAGCAAGCGCCCGGCCGTGGTGGCTTTGAGTGGGCGACTGCGCACGATCAGCACCGTGCCAACTTGCACCTCCAGCGAGCGCAAGCGTTGCGACACGGCCGACTGGGTGATGGACAAACGCACCGCGGCGCGCTCAAAACCGCCCTCTTCAACAATGGCGGCCAGGCACTCCAGGGCATCAGGATCAAAAGTACTCATGTCACATCAACCAATAAGAGTCTCTAATGAATTTGAATTTAGTTTAACGCGCGAAAGCGATGCCATACCCACCCGATTCGGACTGTCAAAGACCATCTGAATCAGGGTTTTCCCTTGGTTTAACAAAAAATTTGGCTTTCAACAGGCTTATCGGGCTTTAGTGCCCCTGTGTGTCCGTGAAAATGCAGGCTCCACAGGAGGTTTCATGACACTGCAATACCAGCTCAAAGAAGGCAACTACCATCTTTATGACCTGAGCACCCCGGCCAGCAAGGTCACAGGTGAGCACCGCCTGCGTCTGAAAACCGACACCGTCGCCATCGCCTTTGAAGCCAGCACCGGTGCCCTGCGCGAGCACGGCAGTCCGCTGCGCATTCACTCCTGGGCCAACAACACGCGCAGGCGCCTGCGCGCCAGCGGCAGACTCGACAGTGCCAACGACATTGTGGTGGTGTCAGGCCCGCTGCCAGTTGATGAAATCAACAACTGCCTGCGCATTGACGGCTACTGCCGCGACATGTTCACCCGGCTGGCCAGCCTGCCGCACGGCAAGCGTATCGGCACTGCCTCACAACAGGCCCGCAAAGCTGCACACTGAACAATCATGTTTGGGCGGCGGCACTACCGCCATGCTGTAAACCCTCTGGCGGGCCAACTTCAAAAAGCTGGACGCGCCCTTTGCCCAGCGCTTTGGCCTGGTACAGCGCCAGATCGGCGTGCTTGATGAGTTCTTCGGGGCTGCCGTCGTCCCCCGGGTGCAGCGTGTAGCCAATACTGCAGCCTACCCGCATCGACTTGCCTTGCAGGACAATCGGTTGGCGCACATCGTGCAGCAGGCGCGCCAGCAGTGCAGCGGCCTCGTCGGCGTGGGCCAGGTCGCCCATCAGCAAGACAAATTCGTCCCCACCGATGCGGGCGACCGTGTCGGCACCGCGCAATGCCGCCGTCAGCCGCTGCGCCACCACACGCAACACCTCATCACCTGCGTCGTGACCCAACGTGTCGTTGATCGGCTTGAAGTTGTCCAAATCCATAAAACACAGCGCCAGCAAGCTAACCTCACGCTTGCTGCGGCCGACGGCTTGCTTCAGCCGGTCATTGAGCAAGCGTCGGTTGGGCAATCCGGTCAGGCTGTCGTGGTTGGCCGCAAGCTCCAGTGTCTTGTGACGCTGCAACAACTGCGACATGGATGACAGCATGCCGACAAAATGGGTGGTCTGGCGCTGCTCGTCCTTGACAGTCGAAAGCGTCAACCAGATCGGCTCAAGCTCACCACTGGGTCTGCGCACCGCCACCTCGCCCGCCCAGTGCCCCTGCTCAGTGGCCATGGCCCAGATGTCGTGGTTTTTGTCCTGCGCAAACAGAAACGGTTTGACACTGCGAATAGTTTGCCCCAGCAACTGCGCCAGCGGCAGCTTCACGTCCTGACAAAACGCCGGATTGGCATCGGTGATGAAGCCTTGCGGGTCGGTGATGAATATGGCTTCCAGCGAGCTCTCGATGATGTTGCACGACAGGCGCAACTTGTCTTCGGCGATGCGGCGTTGACGAATCTCGCGCAGCAGCGCCATGGTGCGCGCCGACATGCTGTCGTACATCTGCAGCACCGCATCAATCAACACATGGGCGGCACCTTTCATCTGCTGCAAAGCCTCGGCTTTGGCTTGCGTCAAACCCAGGCCGCGCTGCAAACCCGACACCACGCGCGCCATCTGCGTGTCGTCTTCAAGAATGTGAAATGCCAGCCAGTGGGTGAGAAAGGAGATAATTTCTTCGACCGTCTCATCGGTGTTCAAGGCAACCGCCTGGGCCCGCACCTTGAGCACTTCGGCCACAAAATTCTGGTGCGCATGCGCATGTGCCAGCACCATCGCATCACCGGCGAGGTGTTTTTCCCAGATCGCCTCTTCGGTCTGGAAGTGGTGAACGGCATAGTCTGCCAATTCATCAAAGACCGCCTGCAACGTCAGCGCATCGGAGCGGTAGGCCATGTTGATGGCCAGCTGGTTGAGCAAGTCCACCAACTTGCGGTGCTGCACGTCAATCTCGGCAATACCGGTGGCAAAGTTGTCACTCCACGGAAAAATTTCCGCTTGCGACACCAGCGAATCAATGGTGGTCAGGCTCATGCGTTTTATTTTCTCCAACGGCAACGTTTGTCAATCAGCATTCATTTATTTGGGCCGCAGTGTCGCAGCATTTGGCATTTTTTACGCCCCCCCGTAGCAAAACCCACACCAGCCACAAACAGCGGCCCGAACGCATTGCACCCATGCGGAGCAGAAACGCTTAAATAGCTATCAATTCAGTAGCTACTTGCGCACTATTTATAAGGGCTAGAGGCCTAAAAGTCATATATTACCGCCACGCGGCATCAGGCTGCCACTGCGCCGCCCAGGCAACAACATCAGCCGCTGGCATGGGCCGGGCAATGCCAAAGCCTTGCGCCAAGTCGCAACCCAGCGCCAGCAGTGCCGTGCCGTGCGCGACGGTTTCAACGCCTTCGGCAATGACCTCACGGCGAAAGGCTTGCGCCAGCCCGATCACGCCCTTCAAGATGGCCATGTCATCCGGGTCGTCGAGCATATCGCGCACAAAGCTGCGATCAATCTTGAGCTGCGCCACCGGCAGGCGTTTCAGGTAGGTCAGCGACGAGTAGCCGGTGCCAAAGTCGTCCAGCGCAAACTTCACGCCAATGGCGCGGCAGGACTCAATGACGCCGGACACACCGACGATGTCTTCCAACGCGCTGGTTTCCAGCACTTCAAGCTCCAGATAGCTTGGCCGAATACCCGGGTGCCCGTCCAGCAGGGCCTGCAACCTTGACACAAAGTCGGGTTGCTGCAATTGGCGTGCGCCCACGTTGACGCTTACCGGCAGAACGAGCCCCTGGGCGTGCCAAGCCTCCATCTGGCGCAAAGCGGTGTCAATCACCCACTCGCCCACCTCAACAGCCAACGCATGGTTTTCAATCGCTGGCAAAAACTCCGCCGGTGCCAACAAGCCGCGCGTCGGGTGCTGCCAGCGGATCAAGGCCTCGGCCCCGATCACCCTGCCGCTGCGCATATTCACCTTGGGCTGGTAGTGCAGTACCAGTTCACCGCCTGCCAGCGCACGGCGGATGTGTTCAAGACTCTCGTGGTGCTCGCGCAGGCTGCGGTCTTGCACGGCATCAAACAGGTGGTAGCGGTTTTTGCCCAACAGCTTGGCCTGGTACATGGCCTGATCGGCCTGGCGCAGCAGTTGGTCGGCATCCATGTCGTCGGCTTGCGGGAAATATGTCACCCCCAGGCTAACCGACACCGCCAAGCTGTTGCCGGCGACCAGCATGGGCTCGGCGGCGGCACTCAGCAAGCGGTTCAGCAAGGGCAAGGCGGCACTGGTGGCATTCAGGTCAACCAACACAACGACAAACTCATCGCCGCCCAGGCGCGCCAGCGTGTCGCCTTCGCGCAGCGCATCTTTCATGCGGCTGGCCACGCCCATCAGCACCCGGTCACCGGCATCATGACCATAACGGTCGTTGATCGCCTTGAAACCGTCCATATCCAGGTAAACCACGGCCAGCAACTGCCCGCGCCGCTGCGCCTGCAGCATGGCATGTTGCAGGCGGTCGGCCAACAGCACGCGGTTGGGCAGATTGGTTAGCGCATCAAAGTGGGCGATGCGCTCAAGTTGCTGCTCGTGCTGCTTGATCGTGGTGATGTCGGACAACAGCGACACAAAGTGCGCCACACCACCCTGGGCATTGCGCACGGCGCTGATGGTTTGCATCCCGGCAAACACCTCGCCATTTTTACGACGGTTCCAGATTTCGCCATACCAGTGGCCATCTTCCAGGATGCTGCGCCACATGGCGGCGTAGTACTCCGGTGGCTGCTGGCCTGAGCTCAGAAAGCGCGGGTTCCGACCCAGGGCCTCGGCGCGGCCGTAACCGGTAATGCGGGTGAATGCGTCGTTGACATTGATGATGCTGCCACCGGGCTCGGTGATCATGATGCCTTCACGTGCATGGGTAAACACGCTGGCGGCCAAAACCAGGCCCTCTTCGGCGCGCTTGCGCTCAGTGATGTCTTGTACCGCCGAGATGAAATACAGCGGCACGCCAGCTGCGCTGCGCACCAGGTGTGCGGCCAGATTGACCCAGACGATGGAGCCGTCCTTGCAGATAAAGCGCTTTTCAAGGGTGTAACGTTCTGCCTCGCCTGCCAGCAGCCGATCAGCCTGCAGCAAGTCAGTATCGAGATCTTCGGGGAAGGTAATTCGCTGAAAAGTAAAGCCCTGCGCCAAAATTTCATCATGGCTGTAGCCCAGCAGATCACAAAAACTCTGGTTGATCTGCAAGAACCGGCCCTTGATCGACACCTGGGCGATGCCCACCGCCGCGTTGTCGAATACCGCCTGAAACAGCGCCGCACTGTCGGCAATGGCCTGGTTTTTCAAGCGGATGTCTTCGTGGTACTTGGCAAACAGCTGGCTCAACCAGCGTAAAAAGGCGTAAGAGGCCAACGAGCCCAAGCCCAGCGCCAGCAGCACGGGAATCACCAGCGTAAGCCACCGCGCCTGATTGCCCATGCCCTGGCGAGCCAACTCACCCTGCAAGGTGACATCCAATTCGTCTTGATCGACCGTGGCCATGACCGTCCAGCCCCAGGGCTCAACCGCGCGCACCTGCGCCACTCGGGCGACCGGTACACCATTGGCATCAGTCCGCTGGTATTGCACAAAACCGCCACCGCTACGGGCTTTGGCCAGCAGCTGCTCAAGCGCCGCTGATTCAGACTTGGGAAGTTCTTTGATCTGCTTGCCCTGCAACTCTGGCTTGGCGCGTGACAGCAGCAAATGCCCATCGCGATCAACCACCGTGATGGCACCACTTGAGCCAAATCGCACGGCGAGCAGCCGCTCAAGCACCGTCTGCTTTTGCAAGTTTTCCCACGGCTGGGTGTAGTCACCGGTGCCAATCAGCCAGTCATAAGGGGCAAAGCGGCGCACATAGGCCAGCTTATCCGCCATTAACTTTGGGGTGTCCGGCGCATACCAGCGGTAACGTGAAAAACCTTGCCCGTCGGGCAGCCGGGCCGCGTCAATCAGGCCGCGCATGATGTAGTGCCCCGTGTCATCACGGTTTTCCAGCATGGTTTTGCCTTCAAACTGTGGTGCCGTTGGCAGCAGAATGAACTGCCCCTGCATGTCATCAATGAAGAAATAGCCGCGGCCCTCAAAAAAACGCACCGGGCGCAGCGCCTCAATGATCAGGCGTTTGACCTCGTTCGCGCTGCGGTGGGGCGACTCGCGCTGGTAAATGGCCAGAGCCACCTGCATGGCAGTGTCCACTTGTTCACGCAGGCTCTTTTTCAGCACATCTTCGGTGCGGCCCCGGGTGAATTCAATGAAGTTGATGGCCGAATCAAGCTCGGCCTGCAGCCGCGCTTGTTGATTGGCGGTTACGGCTTGCGCGACGCGCGCCATCGAGGCCTGGTGGTCTTGCGCGCTGCGCCACGAGAAAAAACCGCCCAAGGCCAACGTCAGCAGCAAAACGATGCCCAAAGTACCCAACAGGTGCAGCCTTGTAAGAGACCGCTCGTTCGCCGCAAATTGCAAGATTTTTCTCCTGCTTGTTGTAGATTTTCAGCCCATGTTTCCAACGGAGCTTGGCCGCGCATCTTACTCTCTGGCGCCGAAGGCGAAAAGTGATCCGGCAACTTGCCGGAATCGGTGCTGTGGACTTGCAAGACCCGGGGGTCACATGGCCAGTCATGTCAGTGTCATGGCACGTTCATATGCTTGGGTCATCATGAAGACCGTTGACCTCATCTACTTCAACGCAGGCGGTGGGCACCGTGCTGCCGCACAAGCCCTGAAACAGGTCATGCTTGGATACCCCTGGCAAGTGCGTCTGGTGAACCTTGTCGACATGATCGCCTTTGTCACCGTGTTGACCGACATGGCAGACCATCCACCGAGCTTCTGGATGGAGCCCGATCAGCCGCAGCACCTGATTTGCGGTACCGCTTACGCGGCAAAACAGGCTTTGTCAATGGGCTGTCCGCCCGAGCGCATTCACCGAACCTCCGGGATGATCATGCGTCCGTCCTTTTACGAACCATCCACCCTTGATCGCCTGGCCGAACGTCGGGCACTGGGCTTGAACCCTGATCAACCGGTTGGACTGGTTCTATTTGGCGGTCTGGGGTCAGCCGTCATGAAGCGGATTGCCGCCAAGTTGCCCCAAACGCCGCTGATCCTGATGTGTGGCCAAAACGCGGCATTGGCCAAGTCCTTACGCGCCGCCAAGGCCAACGCACCGCGCATCGTGGTCGAATTCACACCCGATGTGGCCTACTGGATGCACCTGGCTGATTTTTTCATCGGCAAACCGGGGCCGGCCAGTCTGAGCGAAGCGGTGCACATGGGACTTCCGGTGATCGTGACGCGCAATACCTGGACCATGCCGCAAGAACGCTGGAATACCGAGTGGGTCATTGCGAACGGTCTGGGCGTGGTACATCACAATTTTTGCCATGTGCGCGAGGGGGTTGATGCAATCGTGGGGGAATTGCCGCGCTGCAAGCGAAACGTGAGTCGCATGCAAAACCAGGCGGTGTTTGAAGTGCCGGAAATTCTGGCCCGGCTCTTGGATGCAGCCAGTCCCGCCGAACCGCCGCTGGCTGGTGCGAACCCAGCGCGCCTTCGGTCTGACCCCGAGAAATGCGTACAGCACCTTTGAAGTTGCGTGACTTTGGCTTGCAACATCACCCGGCAACGTCATGGCTTTGTCACCGTTAAACACCAAAATAGCATCCAGACACGGATCTAAACCCGGATCAAAGCAATCTTTTTTGCCCAAAGGACATGGATGCGTCACTATCAAATTTGCGACAAATGCAACAAGCCAAAACCTCCTGAGGGTGGCTGTCAAATACGCCGCGTCAGCTGGCTGTGCGGCACTTGCTGGATCAGCTGGAAGAAGACCAACAAACTTTGAACCGGCCGTCCAACTCCAGGCCTATTGACTATGCACCGCACGCAAGCAGGCCTGAAACGCCCTTGTTATCCGCGCACTTTGCGGTGAGGCCCGCACGATGCTGAAAAAGCTGCAGCGGTAGTTGAACAGCTGCGGTTGCGCCGCACGCATGCGGCCCTGGCGCACGAAACTTTCGGCGTAATGGTCTGGCAAAAAGCCCAGGAACCTGCCTGACAAAATAAGCGTGGCAATCGACTCCTGGTCGTAGCCGGTGGCCGCACGCGTCAGGCGCACTTGCTGCGCCAGTTCCATATTTGGCGAGTGGTAGCCCAGCCCGGCAAAGCTGAAAGCGCGCAGCGCCGCCCAATCGACGGGCTGTTGCGCCGGGTTGGCCGCAAACAAGGGGTGCGCCGTGCCGCAGTACAAAAACATGGTCTCATCAAACAATTCATCGTAAGCCAGCGTATCCGAGTTGCGATGACCGGGAATGATGCCGATCTGAAACTGCCCATCGAGCACGCCGCGCTCAATCGCGTTAAGCGGGGCCA
Organism: Burkholderiales bacterium; assembly: GCA_038328055.1. Lineage (GTDB taxonomy): Bacteria > Pseudomonadota > Gammaproteobacteria > Burkholderiales > Burkholderiaceae_C > Rhodoferax. Next base: position 43,248 of record JBBQLQ010000003.1, on the reverse strand, counting down.
CATGCAGGTGCAGGCTGACATCCGGGGCCAATTCAACAAACTGCGCAATCGCCTCACCGATGCGGGCGGCTGGGTTGCTGGCGGTTTTGTCAAACACCGCAATGTGCAGCTCACCGCCCATGCGCTGATGAATCTCATCGACCCGGCTGCGAAACGCATCGACACCGGCCAGCAACAACAGGGTTTCGGCGTAAATCTGTTCGCCCTCAGGCGTCAGGGCAAAACCGGCGCGGCCACGGCGGCACAAGCTTAGCCCCAGGCGGGTTTCCAGGTCTTTGATGTGGCGGCTGACGGTCGAGGTGCCAATGTTGAGCTCCAGCTCAGCCGCCGCCATGCCGCCGCAATCGACCACGCTTTTGAACACCCGCAGCAAGCGGATGTCCATGTCACTGAGCTGGCCCAGCGCGGCGCGGGTTTTGACGGGTTGATTTGCAGGCATGAAGGCCATTCAGGTGATGTTTAGCGAGGCGGCGGCAGGCCTACTGCGGTCTTGTTGCGTCTGCCGCAACTGCTCGGCCAATGCGGCCAAGCTGATGGCCTGCGCGCCGTGGCGCACAGGGTAGCTTGCCTGCCCCGGATAAACCACATAGCGTTGTTTCACACCCAGATCATCACAGGCCAGAGCGAAACCTTTGTCCAGCGTGGGGGCCGACGCGCGTTTAACTTCAATGGCCATCTCGGGCTGGCCGCCGCAGGTCAGTAGCAGGTCAATCTCGGCACCATCGTGGGTGCGGTAAAAATAGGGCCGCCAACGCGGTCCGGCGCACTGCACCAGGTTTTCAAGCACAAAGCCTTCAAAGCTGGGCCCAGCCACCGGGTGACCCAACAGATCGTTGTCGCTTTGCAGATTCAACAAGGCATGCACGAGGCCGCTGTCGCGCACATAGAGCTTGGGCGATTTGACCAGCCGCTTACCCACGTTGACGCTCCATGGCTGCAAGCGTCGTACCAACTGCAAGTCCACCATCAGGTCAACGTAGCGATTGAGTGTGGGTGCGCTCACGCCCAAGCTACCCGCCAGACGCGCCTGGTTGAGCAGGCCGCCCTGCTGGTGAGCCAACATGGTCCACAGGCGTTCCAGCGTTTGCACCGGCATGCGCGGGGCAAACATGGGCACATCGCGTTCCAGATATGAGCGGATGAAATCAGTGCGCCAGTCCAGGCTGTTGGCATCATTGGCGGCTAGCAGGCTTTGCGGGAAACCGCCACGCAACCACAAAGCTGGCATGTCAATGTGAGCGGCACTAGCCTCGGTGATATCAACCGGGCCGAGTTCAAGGTAAGCCACTCTCCCGGCCAGCGTCTCGCTGGACTGCTGCATCAGTTCCAAGGCAGCCGAACCTAGCAGCAGAAAGTGGCCAAACGCCTGGCCGGCAGCGCGCCGATCGTCAATGATGCCGCGTAGCACTTCAAATAAACCGGGCGCACGCTGGATTTCATCCACCACCACCAGCCTGCCAGGCTGCTGCGCCCGCAAATAAGCATCGGCATCAATCAGCCGGTTCCGATCCGCCGGACGCTCCAGATCCAGGTACTCGGCTCCCCCTGGCCAGTCGGCAGCCACGGCACGTGCAAGCGTGGTTTTGCCAACCTGCCGTGGGCCCAGCACTACAACGGCGGGCACCACACTGCTGAGTCGGTTGGACAGGATGGGTTTCAAACTTCTATCAATCATTACCGTAAATTATATTTTTCATTTTAGATTTTCGGTGTAAATAGTTTCAAACAGGCATTCACTTGCGCAGACTTGAAACCAAGCAGTGATAGTTAAGCATTTATAAGAGTAACAGAGCGCCCCACAATTGCCAACTTGTTGCCGTTTTCTGAAGGATTTGCTGTATGAACCTGACCGATGCCCATAACCTGACCCAGCCCCGCACAGACGCTGCCTGGCTTGAAGCCCACTGGATGCCGTTTACCGCCAACCGCAACTTCAAGGCCGCCCCGCGCATGATGGCCAGTGCGCAAGGCTGCTACTACACCGATGTCGATGGTCGGCAGATTTTTGATGGTCTGTCGGGCTTGTGGACTAGCGGCCTGGGCCACGGCCGCACCGAAATTGCCGAGGCCGCTTACAAGCAGCTCGCCACGCTCGATTACTCACCGGCTTTTCAGTACGGTCACCCGCTGTCATTTGCACTGGCCAACAAGTTGAAAGAACTCACGCCCGAGGGCTTGGACTATGTGTTCTTCACCGGCTCAGGCTCCGAGTCAGCCGACACATCTTTGAAGATGGCGCGGGCTTACTGGCGCGCCAAGGGGCAGGGCAGCAAAAGCCTGTTGATTGGTCGTGAAAAAGGTTACCACGGGGTCAACTTTGGCGGCATCTCAGTCGGTGGCATTGGCGGCAACCGCAAGACCTTTGGCCAGGGCATTCCGGCCGACCACCTGCCCCACACACAACCACCAAACGGGTCATTTTTTCGCGGTATGCCCGCGCAGGGTGCCGAGCTGGCAGACGACTTGCTCAAACTGATTGCCTTGCACGATGCCAGCAACATCGCCGCCGTCATCGTCGAGCCGATGGCCGGCTCGGCCGGTGTCATCATCCCGCCCAAAGGCTATTTGCAGCGCCTGCGCGACATTTGCACGGCCAACAACATCTTGTTGATTTTTGACGAAGTGATTACCGGCTTTGGCCGCATGGGGGCCTACACCGGCGCCGAGGCGTTTGGCGTGGTACCCGACATCATGAACTGCGCCAAGCAGATCACCAACGGCGCGCAACCACTGGGCGCGGTGATTGCCAAAAAAGAGATTTACGACACCTTCATGGCCGCCGGCGGCCCTGAGTACCTGGTCGAATTTGCCCACGGCTACACCTATTCAGCCCACCCGGTGCCGTGCGCGGTTGGCCTGGCCACGCTGGACATTCTGGTGCGCGAGAACATGGTGGAGCGGGTCAAAGCATTGGCTCCCCACTTTGAGAACGCGGTGCATTCGCTCAAAGGAGTCAGGCACATCGCCGACATCCGCAACTATGGGTTGGCGGCTGGCTTGACCATCGATGCCTTCCCCGGCGAGCCAGCCAAGCGGCCCTATGAGATTGCCATGGCCATGCTGAAAAAAGGCTTCTACGTGCGCTACGGTGGCGACACCATCCAGCTCGCGCCGCCTTTCATCAGCACGCCAGAGCAGATAGACAGCCTGATTAATGCGCTGGGTGAGTCCATCAACGCCACCGCCTAAAGCCGGCGTGCGCAAAGATATGCAATTACCACGGCAGATAAATTTACTTTGTGATTTACTTGCGGTCTGTGTTGCAGCGGCAATCCGTCTGCGAAAGCCCGACAAAACAACCCACCAAGAGATAGATCATGCAGATAGCAATTGACTTGCCCAATGATTTCGTGAGTTTTCAAACCATGGCAGAGATCACGCAAGAGGTCCGCTCATCTTACGCACTGTGGCTGTACCAGCGTGAACGCGTGACGTTGGCCAAAGCCGCTGAACTGGCGGGGCTGAGTTTGTACGACTTCATGTCGCTTTGCAAACTTAACCGAGTGGCTGTAATTGACATGACACGCCAAGATCTGCTCGACGATTTAGCCGGATGGATGCCCGCATGATTCTCGTTGCAGATGCTTCTGCACTGATTGCCCTGGCCATCTGCGACAGCTTGGCACTCCTTGATGCCCTGGTTGGCACGGTCATCGTGCCTGAAGCGGTTTATGCCGAAGTCGTCAGGGCTGACAAACCGCAGTCTCAACAACTGAGTGACTACCTCGTCGGCAAGGTTCGCAGCGTTGATATGCACGCGTTTGTTTACCTTGATGCCTATGCCGATGCGGGTGAGACGCAAGCCATGCTGCTCTACAAACAGGTATCGGCGAACTATCTGCTCATTGATGACAAACGTGGCCGCAAAGTAGCCAAGATCAACCGGATCAAGACCATCGGATCACTCAGCGTTTTGCTGCAAGCCAAGCGCGTGGGGTTGATCTCGTGCGTCGCACCGTTAATTTTGCAAATTGCAGCCAGCCCGGTTTTTGTAGGTGAACAACTCATCCAAACCGTTCTGGAATTGGCTGGTGAAGCTGGCTAAACAGGATTTCCATGTACAGCCCCAGCCACTTCCAAGAAACCCACACCGAGGTGCTGCACCGGCTCATCGGTGCACACCCACTGGGCACCTTGATCACGTTGCAAGGCGGTGGACTGGTGGCCGATGAAGTTCCGTTTCTGCTTGACGCCAGCGCTGGCGCACTCGGCACGTTGCGCGCCCACGTGGCGCGCGGCAACCCGCTGTGGCAGCGGCACGATGCAAGCAAGCCCGTGCTGGTGGTGTTCAAAGGGGCGCAAGCCTACATCTCGCCCTCGTGGTACGCCACCAAGGCCGAGCACGGCAAGGCGGTTCCCACCTGGAATTACGTGGTGGTACAGGCCAGCGGCACCTTGCAACACCAAGACGGTGACACGGCTTGGCTGCGCCAGCAATTGGATGCGCTGACCCATCAACAAGAGCAGCCGCTGCCACATCCCTGGCAGCCAGGCGATGCGCCACCGGACTACATCGCCCAGATGATGCGCGCCATCGTCGGCATTGAAATCCCTATCGCCAGCTTGGTTGGCAAATGGAAAGTCAGCCAGAACCAGCCCGAGGTGAACCGCGAAGGTGTGATCCGGGCGCTGCAAGAACTTGTGCCGGCGATGGCCCAGGCGGTGCGGCATCCGCCGAACGAGTTGCCGACACGGTCATAGGTTTAATTTAATTGCTATTCTTTGTGTAGCTGCTCACGCTTTACAGGCGGGCGCTACAGTCATTTTTATCTATAAATACGGAGTTTTTCATGACCTCTCTTCCCAGCATCGGCCACCTGATCGACGGCAAACTCACCCCAGGCGGCAACCGGTCGCAAGAGGTGTTCAACCCCGCCACCGGCCAGGCTGAAAAGCGCGTGCTGCTGGCGGACAAGCTGACCGTCGAGGCGGCCATTGCCAGCGCCCAAGCCGCCTACCCGGCCTGGCGCGCCACACCCCCACTGAAGCGTGCCCGCGTCATGAGCAACCTGAAAGTGCTGCTGGAAGCCAATGCCGAGCGCATTTGCGCACTGGTCACCGCCGAACACGGCAAGGTGTTGAGCGACTCGATGGGCGAACTGCAGCGCGGCATTGAAAACGTCGAATACGCCTCTTATGCGCCTGAACTGCTCAAGGGCGAACACAGCAAAAACGTTGGCCCGGCGATAGACTCGTGGAGCGAGTTTCAGGCGCTGGGTGTTACCGCTGGCATCACGCCGTTCAATTTTCCGGTGATGGTGCCGCTGTGGATGTGGCCGATGGCCGTGGCCTGCGGCAACACCTTCATTTTGAAACCGTCCGAGCGCGACCCCAGCAGCACCCTGCTGGTGGCCGAGTTGGCGCTGCAAGCCGGCCTGCCACCGGGCGTGCTCAACGTGGTCAATGGTGACAAAGAGGCGGTCGACACGCTGCTGACCGACCCGCGCGTCAAAGCCATCAGCTTTGTCGGATCGACCCCGATTGCCGAATACATCTACACCACCGGTTGCGCCCACGGCAAGCGGGTGCAAGCGCTGGGTGGTGCCAAAAACCACGCCGTGGTGATGCCCGATGCCGACATCCCGAATGCAGTTAGCGCCTTGATGGGTGCGGCTTATGGCTCGTGTGGCGAGCGCTGCATGGCGATTCCGCTGGTGGTGGCGGTTGGTGATGCCACGGCTGACGCGGTGGTAGCCGGCCTGAAGGTCGAAATTGCCAAAATGAAAGTTGGCCCCGGAACCGATGCCAGTTGCGACATGGGCCCGCTGGTAACCAAAGCGCATTTCGAGAAGGTCAAAGGCTACGTAGACCAAGGCGTGGCCGAAGGTGCCACGCTGGTGGTCGATGGCCGGGGCGTGAGCGTGCCGGGTCACGCGGGCGGCTACTTTCTGGGGGCCTGCCTGTTTGACCATGTCAAACCCGGCATGGTGACCTACCAGGAAGAAATCTTCGGCCCGGTGCTGGGCGTGGTGCGCGTCAAGACACTGCAAGAGGCCATGGACATGATCGATGCCCACGAATACGGCAACGGCACCTGCATCTTTACCCGCGATGGCGAAGCCGCACGCTACTTTTCAGACAATATTCTGGTCGGCATGGTCGGCATCAACGTGCCACTGCCGGTGCCGGTGGCCTACCACTCGTTTGGTGGCTGGAAGCGATCGTTGTTTGGCGATCTGCACGCCTACGGCCCCGATGCCGTGCGCTTTTATACCAAGCGCAAAACCATCACCCAGCGCTGGCCGTCAGCCGGGGTGCGTGAGGGCGCGGTGTTCAGTTTTCCGGTGCATCAGTAACGGCGAGTACGCGCCCCGACGGGCGCGCTGGTCTGCCAGATGGCCAGCTGCCGTTTATGTTGGTCGCCGCACAGACGGCGGCCCGCAACGGTGCGAAAGTTGCCGCTCAGCTACTTGGCTCACTTGGAGTCCGGTAGCGGCAGGGTGGGGATTAGCAGCCCACCACAACTTTCTACCGGAGCTATCAATGAAAGCACTCACCAAAACCGCCATGGCCGTGGCAGCAGTGGCATTTGCGGCACAAGCCAGCGCACAGGTCACTTTTTATGAACAGCAGGGCTTCCAAGGCCGCTCGTTCACCACCCAGAAACAGGTTGCCAACTTTGAGCGCTTCGGCTTCAATGACCGTTCGTCTTCCGTCGTGGTGACGAGCCAGCGCTGGGAAGTCTGCGACGACGTACGCTTGCGCGGTCGCTGTGCCGTGCTGCGTCCGGGTCAGTACCCGACGCTCGCCGCCATGGGCCTGAACGACCGCGTCTCATCGGTGCGCCCCATCAGCCCCAATGCACGTGTTGATGACTGGCGTTATGCGCCCGCACCGGCAACAGCACAGATTACTTTTTACGAGAACGAAGGTTTTGGCGGCCGCTCTTTCAGCACCGACACCCTGGTCGAGAACTTCCAGAACAAAGGCTTCAATGACCGCGTCTCCTCCGCCGTGGTGACCGGTCCCGACCAGTGGGAGGCTTGCGAAGACACCCGCTTCAATGGCCGCTGCATCGTGCTGCGTCCGGGCCAGTACCCGTCCTTGCGCAGCACCGGTCTGAACGACCGAATTTCGTCGGTGCGCAATGCCAGCCACCAGCTGCCCGCGCCAGTGATGGCACCGCCAGCGGTACCCCCTCAGGTCACCTTGTTTGAACAGGAAGGCTTTATCGGACGCTCTTTCACCACCGACAAGCAAGTCGACAACTTCCAGAGCTACGGCTTCAATGACCGCGCATCCTCGGCCGTGGTGGTCGGCGGCGATCGCTGGGAAGTCTGCGATGACGCACGCTTCAACGGCCGCTGCATGATCTTGCGCCCGGGCCAGTACCCCTCGCTGTCCGCGATGGGATTGAATGACCGCATTTCGTCAGTGCGAGCCGTCAGCCGCGATGCGCGTGTTGACGACTGGCGGTACGCACCGGCAGCGGTAGCAGCGCCGGACTACCGTCAACGCGACAACGAGCGCCTGTTTGAAGCCAACGTGAGCTCGGTTCGCGCCGTGGTTGGCACGCCCGAGCGGCGCTGCTGGGTTGAGCGCGAGCAAGTGCCGCAAGAACAGAGCGGTGCCAATGCGCCCGCAGCGATCGTCGGGGCCCTGCTGGGCGGTGTGCTTGGTCACCAGGTTGGCGGGGGCACCGGCAAGGATATTGCCACTGCGGGTGGTGCCATCGCTGGTGCGGTGCTCGGCTCCCGCTTGGGGGGCAACACGCCACAGGCCGCAACCCAGGACGTGCAGCGCTGCGCAGACGTGCCTAGCCAGGCCCGCCCCGCGTATTGGGATGTAACCTATAGCTTCCGCGGCCAGGAGCATCGTGTGCAGATGACCACCCCGCCGGGACGCACCATCACCGTCAACGAGCAGGGTGAACCGCGCAGTTGAGCGCCGTCTTTGCTATGACACACGACGGCCCTGCGGGGCCGTTTTTTCGGGCCATGTCGACGCTTGGCCGATGAAGTACCCACCCCATTAGCCAAAAAAATGTTTCACCTAATTGTCTGATGGCTATTCCCTGTACGCGCTTCTTGCCACACACTGCACGCTTTCATCACAACACACTTGGAGCACAGCATGCTGGTCGGATTACCCAAAGAAGTCAAGAACAACGAATTTCGCGTAGGCCTGACACCCGCCAGCGTGCGCGAACTCGCCAGCCACGGCCACCAGGTGCTGGTGCAAGCCGGTGCCGGGGCCGGCATTGGCTTAGCCGATGCGCAATACCTGGCCGCGGGTGCCACGCTGGCCGCCACCGCAGCTGAGGTGTTTGCGGCCGCCGACATGATCGTCAAGGTCAAGGAACCCCAGCCGCAAGAGTGCGCCATGCTGCGCCCCGGACAAATTCTGTACACCTACCTGCACCTGGCCCCTGATCCGGAGCAGACCGCCGCGCTGGTCAAGTCCGGTGCGGTCTGCATTGCGTATGAGACCATCACCGGCCACGGTGGTGGCCTGCCACTGCTGGCACCCATGAGTGAAGTGGCTGGCCGCATGGCGGTGCAGGCCGGTGCGGCCCATCTGGAAAAGTCCAAAGGCGGCATGGGCATTTTGCTCGGTGGTGTGCCCGGTGTGCCGGCTGCGCATGTGGTGATTCTGGGCGCTGGCGTGGTGGGCACGCACGCCATGCAAATGGCGGTCGGGATGGGGGCCAAGGTGACCGTGCTGGACAAGAACGTTGACCGCCTGCGCCAACTTGACCTGATTTTTGGCAACCGCATCCACACCGTTTATTCCAACGCACAAAGTATCGAGGACGCGGTGCACGATGCCGATCTGGTGGTGGGCGGCGTGCTGATTCCTGGTGCTGCTGCGCCCAAGCTGGTCACGCGTGACATGATTAGCCGGATGAAAAAAGGTGCCGTGGTGGTGGACGTGGCGATTGACCAGGGTGGCTGTTTCGAGACCTCGCACGCCACCACACATGCCGAGCCCACCTATGAAGTCGATGGCGTGGTGCACTACTGTGTGGCCAACATGCCCGGCGCGGTGGCCCGCACATCCACCTTCGCCTTGAACAACGCCACCATCGGCCACGCTGTGGCACTGGCGGACAAAGGCTGGAAACAAGCGCTCAAAGACAACCCGCACCTGAAAAATGGCCTGAATGTGGCCAACGGGCACGTCACCTACGAGGCGGTAGCGAAAGACTTGGGTTACCCCTACGTGAATGCTGACACGCTGCTCGATTGAACCTGGACTTGACGAACCCTTAGCCCGCCAGCGGCAGCTCCAGGGTAAACCGGGCACCGCCTTGGGGCAGGTTTCGGGCTGACAGTGTGCCGACGTGTTGCTCCACAATGCCATAGCTGATCGACAAGCCAAGTCCGGTGCCCTTGCTGGCACTCTTGGTGGTGAAAAATGGCTCAAAGATGCGTTGCATGTGCTCAGGCGCAATGCCTGGGCCGTTGTCGTCGAAATTAAGCTTCACCCGCGCGCCCTGCTGGGTCAGGGTGATGTGTAATTCCGGCGATTGCTGGTTCACGGCAACGGCAGCGTCGTAGGCGTTTTGAATCAGATTCATCATCACCTGTAGCAATTGCCCACCGTGACCGCTGACAAAACAGTCGGCTTGGTGCGTCCATTTCACAACAAAACGCGGTGCCGTGCCAATCTTGATCCAGCGAATCGCGCGCTCCACCACGCCGTTGAGCTCAACCCTGCTCAGTTCCTCGCGATCCATGGCAGAAAAACGTTTGAGACCACTCACGATGTCAGCCGTACGCTGCGCGCCTTCCTGTGTACCCTCCATCAGAGAAGGCAAGTCCTCCAGCAGACGATCAATCCGCAGTTCACGGCGCAGCGCCAGCACCGATTCGGGCAGAGGCAACCCGTGAATCTGGTGCAGATACTGCTGCAGACGCTGGCTATAGCGCTGCAGTGAAAACACATTGCCCAGCACAAAACTGATGGGGTTGTTGAGCTCATGCGCCACCCCTGCCACCAAACGACCCAAAGAGGCCATTTTTTCGGAATGCAAGAGTTGTTGCTGGGTATCCTTCAAGGCTTCATGCGCTTCGCGCAATTGGTGGTAAGCACGCTTGAGCTCACCCATGGGACGGCCGACCAGCACGTGGCCGATGTGCTGCCCACGGCTGTTGTGCCGGGGTGTGCAATTCATGTCCACTGAGATGAGGCTGCCTGAACTATGGCGCAAGTGGATTTCAACCACGCTGCCTTTGGTATGCAAACTGCTGGCCTGGCACGCCTGGCGCAGGCTCTGCACACTGGCATCGTCTGCCAGCAAGGATTCCAGCGCAAGGTCACGCAGATCGCCCTCCGAGCGCCCCAGCAACTCACACAAGGCACGGTTGGTTTCCTCGATCAGGCCATCCTGATTGCACGCCACCAGCACGTCGCTCATAGCGGAAAGCAGGCCAAAAATGAACTGCTGCGATTGTTCGAGTTGCGCGTTTTTCTCCTCCAAAGCCACTTCGTCGGCCAACAACTGCGAGTAAACCTCGTCCATCTTGTGGATCACATCCACCCAGGCCGATTCGTCCATGCCGGCAAATTCAGGCGGGGTTTCGTGGCTGGTTGGGGCAGGTTTGGACGGTTTGCGTTTCATGGCAAAAGAGGCTTGTCATTGAGGCTAATGCACCGTGCAGACCATGCAAGGGTCAAACGAGCGCACGATGTGCTGCACCACCACGCTGTTTCTGGCATCGCCCTGCGCCTCGTCAAGTCGGATGCCCACCAAAGCAGCCTCCAGCGCACCGGGTGTACCGGCAACATCGCGTGGCGAAAAATTCCAACTTGTGGGTGCAATGATTTGGTAGTGCGCAATGCGCCCGCGCTCTATGCGCAGCCAATGCCCCAGGCTACCACGCGCCGCCTCCGACAGGCCCACCCCTTGCGCCTGCTCGGGCAGGGCCCAAAGCGTGTGAAACGGCTCATGGGGCGCAAGCGCCATCAACCACTGCTCCATCAAGGGCAAAAGACGGGCTACCTCGATCAAACGCCCCAGCACCCGGGTGGTGACCGTGCTGCCATAGCAGGCTACCGCCGCACGCATCAGCGGTTGGCCATCGACCACCTGGCGCGCCAGGGCACCGGTCTCCACCACCGCACCCGCCAAACGGGGAGCCTTGTTCCAGGTATAGGCACCGGGTTTATCCGACTGGGGAACGGTCTGCCCCTGTGCGGGATGCAAAGGCTGGCCCAGCGGGGTATCTGCCAGCCAGGCGCTGTGGGTATCCTCGGTGATGGTTTGCGCATCCAGCGGCAAGCCTTGCTGTGCTGCCCCGTCCCACACGCCTTGTGCCAGTGCATGACCGCCCTCGGCCAAGGCGTAGGCTCCGTAGCTCAGGTAGCGCCCTGGCCCGGCACCCATAGTGTGCAGGCCGACATCTGCCGCGATGTCAAGAAAAAATGCCAGATCGCTGTGCGCAGCACGCGCCTGCCAGGTTTGCAAGCCTGGCAGACTGTCCAACGCCGTCATTTCCTCCAGCGCACAGCCAAACAAGGTGCGCTCCAGAAAACCCCGCATTTCTCGTAAGCGTGCGAGCATGCGCAGGCTTTCAAAGCGCTCTACCGCGCGGGACGAGCCACCGGGCAGAATCGAGCCCGTGTGCGGCCACTTGCCCCCTAGTGTGCCCATCAGCTCAAACCAACGAGCACGCGCCGCCAGGGTGATGCGTGCTTGTGAGCCGGTGGACGGGGCAGCGGTGCCCACCGCCGCAAAACGGCTTTGCGCTTGGGCGAACCAGGGCCGCTGGCTGTAGCACGCCCGTGTGAAGTCAGGCATGAAAAACACATAAAAATGCGTCAGATGGTCGGCCAGGTTTTCACACGCCAGCATCAGGTTGGTAACGTGCAAGCCGTTGGGAGGCATGACCACGCCTGCCGCATCGGCCAGGGCCCGGGCAGCAGCGACCGATTGCGATACCGAGCAAATGCCACAAATGCGCGGAACAATCGTCAGCACATCGACCGGGTCGCGACCCACCAGCATGTTCTCAAAACCCCGGTACAACGGCGCGTTGACGCGGGCAGTGCGAACGATACCGTCGTGCACGTCGAGCTGCACTTCAAGGTCGCCCTCAACGCGATTAAATGGGCCAATGATCAAGCGGGACATGCGTAAGATGCTATCAAATTTAATGGCGACCGGTCTTGCGCGACACGGGCGGCACTACCAGATGGTCGTGCACGGCGTTTTGCTTGACACGCTTGGGCGTGGCGCTTTTCGACAGCGATGCCAGCGCCACAAACCAGGCCTTGGGCATGTCGGTGGGCAGGCCAATCGGGATACCGGCCACTTTGGGTGTGGTGTGAAACGCATGGCCAGGGCTCTGAAAACCCGGCTCGGTGCAACTGATACAGGCGTAACCGCCACGCAGGCAAGAACCCTCGCCGTTCCATAGCCGAATATTGCAATCGGCGTGGGCTTGCGTGCCTTTGCAACCCATGTGTTCCATCAGGCAGCCCAGGTCAGTTGGTTTTTCAGCGCTGGCCTTGAACTCGTAATACTCGTTGCGCGAGCAGCCGTGGTGCACCAATTGGTCGGCAAAAAACCGTGGCCGATTCAAACTGTCGAGGTCTTGCGCACCCCATTGCCCAGCGGCCAACGCCATCAGGGTGTCGGTCACCCAACCGGGGTGGGTGGGGCAACCCGCGATATTGATCACCGGAAGTCCGCCCTGCGCCACAAAGCTGCGACCGAGCAAGCCACCAGGGTGCTCGTCTTCATATTGCAGCCCACAGGCTTGCACCGGGTTCGCGCCCATCGCGCTGATGCCGCCCCACGCCGCACAACTGCCTACCGCCACCACGTGTTGCGCCACGTGTGACAAGCGTTGAAGCCAGTCCATCATCGGCACGTCGGTGCCTGCCAACAGGTGAAATCGCCCACTGTGGTTGGGCCCACGCATCACCGCACCTTCCAGGCACAGAACATCCAGGCGCTGCTCTCCGGTCAAAATTTGTGCCAGAAGGTCGAGCATTTCCTGACCGCTCGCCAGACTCAGCGACGGGTGCCATAGCAAGTTGATGCCTGCAGTTTGCAGCATCGCCGCAAAGTCGGGCGTATCGGCGCACAGCAGCGACATACTGCACCCACCGCAACCACCCGACTGCAACCAGAGGACGTTCAATGTCATGGCGCTTTACCCTCCAGGTGCAGGCGTTGGAGCTTGGCCCGCAGGCCCACGCGCGACAGCCCCAACTCCTTGGCCACGTGGGTCTTATTCCAACGGTGTCGAATCATGGCCTCACGCAAGACCATGGCTTCCAGCGCATCCAGACGCTCGGCCAGGGTGCCGCTGCCGGGCAAGGTCGCCAGCGGCATCGCGCTGCCTGCTGGCTCGGTGCTGCCGCGCAACACCTTCGGTGAAAACGCTGCTGCACCAATCACCTGTTCGTCCGACAAAGCCACGGCACGGCCGATTTCGTTGCGCAGCTCGCGGATATTGCCCGGCCAGGGGTACGCCATCAGGCAAGCCAACGTGTCTGCACCAAACGTCAAGCCCGGTCGTGCCAAGGCGGATGCCACGGCCTGCAACACCAGATTGGCCACTGGCGCAATGTCGCCCACGCGCTCGCGCAGCGGCGGCATGGTCAGGGTCACCTCGGCCAGCCGGTAGTACAGGTCTTCGCGAAAGCGCCCAGCTTGCACTTCTTTTTCCAAATCCCGGTGGGTAGCGCACAGCACTCGCACGTCCACCGGGACGGCGCGGGCCGAGCCGACCGGGCGCACCTCGCGCTCTTGCAGCACGCGCAGCAGACGCACCTGAAAGGCGGGAGAGGTTTCGCCAATTTCATCGAGAAACAAAGTGCCGCCGTGCGCGCGCTGAAAAATGCCCACGTGGTCTTCAAACGCCCCGGTGAACGAGCCGCGCTTGTGGCCAAACAGCTCGCTCTCCAGCAGGGTGTCGGTCAGGGCAGCGCAGTTTTCCACCACAAAAGTAGCTTCATGCCGGGGGCTGGCGTAATGGATGGCGCGCGCCAGCAGCTCTTTGCCGGTGCCGGACTCACCTTGCACCAGCACCGAGAGGTCATAACGCGCCACCCTGGCGGCCATGTCGCAAACCCGGTCCAGCGGACTGCCGGGAGCACGCACCATGCGCTCGAAGTTGTTGAGTGCGCGCACCTGCCCCAGCCGCAGGTACCGGCGTGCCTGCAAGGTTTGTGGCAGCGCACGCAAATCCTGCTCAATACGATGCACATCGCTTTGCAGTCTGCGTGCCTGCACAGCTTCACGCACCACCGTCAGCAAATGTGCGGGCATCCAGGGTTTGAGGATGTAGCGGTAAATTCCTGCATCATTGACACCAGCAATGATGTCTTCGCTGTCGGAGTAGCCCGAAATCACGATGCGCACGCAGTCAGGCCAGGCCTGGCGCACTTCCTTGAGAAACTCGACACCGCTGACACCGGGCATACGCTGGTCGCACAGGATCACGCTGACCTCATGGCGCTCCAGCAGCCCACGCGCATCACCGGCACAGGTGGCGGTGAGAATCCGGAAGTCTTCTTCCAGGTTGCGCTGAATGGTTTCAAGTGAACGGGGCTCGTCGTCCACCACCAGTACCAGTGGCAGCGCCTCAAGCTGTACTGACGCGTCGCTGGCGTTCATGCGGCACCCCTGCTTACGGCTGCCACCAACTCACGGTGCTGTGCCAGATGGCGCGGTGTCCAGGCATGCGGTTTGCGATAGACAAAGTGGTGCCGCGCCACGTGGTAGCTGGAGTCAAAGCCGTAAAAATTGCGGTTCATGCGTGCCAACTCTTCTGCGCGGTAGGTGGCCAGGGGTTTTTGTGCCTCATCTTGTTCGCGCTGCGCAGACTTGGCCTGCAGGCGCTGCGCGAGATTATGCTCTGCCGCCAGCGCCAAAGCGCGCTCCAACGCCTGCACCTCAAAGGCCTGCGCACCCAGCGCGAAACAGTCGTCGAGCAAACCGCTCTGCAGCGCCTCAAAGGCAGTCAGCGGCAGGCGTTGCTGCATGATGGTGCGACTCGTTGCCTCGCCCACGCGACGGGGCAGCGAATAAGTCCAGTATTCCGACCCATACAGGTTGCCCATGTTTTTGTAGTGCGGGTTGAGCACCACGCCTTGGTGTGCCCACACCAGGTCTGCCGCCAGCGCCAAGAAACAGCCACCCGCACCCGCATTGCCGCACAGTGCAGCCACGGTGATGCGATCGGTAAGCGTCAGCACTTCCAGCGCCGCGTCGTCCATGGCGTTGATGGTGCGCCAGGACGCGTCGGCAGCGCTGTCACCGTCAACGCGTTGCGCCGCTTCAATGTCATGCAGATGGATACCGTTGGAGAAGAATTCCCGTCCGCCAGCCAATACCAGCACCTGGGTGGGACGCGTGCGCACCCACTGCAAGGCATCGCGCAAACGCAGGCACTGGCGCTCAGACATGGCGCCATTGTGAAAATCAAACTCCAGCCAGCCCACGCGGGCACCCTCGGGGCCGAACTCGCGGTAGCGCAGTTCGTCCCATTCGTCGTCGTCGCGCATCAGTGGCACGGCCAGTTCGGGTAATCCCGCTGCCTCCGCTGCAAAGACACGGGTAGCGGCCAGCTTGAGTACGTTGCTGCCATCGGCACGAGCCGCCTGGCCATCGTCCGGGCGAACATGGCCGATCCACACCGCGCCGTTCAGCGCGCGGCGCAGCAGTGCCGGGCCACGGCGCGCCAGCAACTCCCCAGGAGCACTGGCTGCAAAACATTCAACGACAGCGGTGCTGGCGGCATGGGCATCGAACAAGCGGCAGGGTTGCCCCCACAGCGCGTCCAATACGCCCGGAAAGCCGTCGGCAGCGGCTATTTTGCGCAGCACCGTGGCCGAGTCGTCTTGTGTCCAGTCGATTTGGCGTTCTGCTTGCTTCATCAGGGGATGCCATTGACCCTGATGGATAGCAGCGGGCAGCACCGGTGTGGGCTGCATCTGCCCCGGCACAAAACGCTGCAACGCCCGTTGCACGGCCACCACCGCCGCCTGCGTGACTTCGCGCCGGTACACGCTGGACTTGGTGGCACCGGGTCGCACGGCAAACGGCTCCCAGGCCCAGACTTCACCCGCATCCAAATCAGCCACGGCCTGCAACACGGTCACGCCCCAGCGGGTTTCGCCACGCATCAAAGCCCAGTCCAGCGCGCTGGGGCCCCGGTCACCGGGAATTCCCGGGTGCACCACCAGGCACACGGTGCGCGACCACACAGACTCCGGAATGCGCCGCTTGAGAAACGAGGCCAGCACCAGATCGGGCTTGAACAGCGTCACCGCCTCTTCGGACACGCTGTCGGCAATGTCCAGCTCGACCGACACCTGGTGCCCTTGCTGGCGCAGCAGCCCGAACAGGCGCTGGGTCAGGCTGTTAAAGCTGTGGGCGAGCAGCAGAATGCGCATACCGTGCTTTAGCAAATGCGCGGCAACTGCTCGCCGCTGAGCCAGTCCACCACGCGTTGCCCGCCAAAAATGGTGGCCATCTGGACAAAACCGTTGACATCAACGTGCACCGCACCAATGCGCTGAGCGTTTTTTCCCAGCGGGTGTGCACGCATGGCCGCCAGCAGGGTGTCGGCCACCTCGGGGGCGCAAATGGCAATCAGCTTGCCTTCGTTGGCCACGTACAGCGGGTCCAGCCCCAACAACTCACAGGCTGCAGCCACCTGCGGCAGCACCGGAATATCGGCCTCGCGAATCATCATGCCGACCTGCGACTGTTTGGCAATTTCGTTGAGCGTGGTGGCCAGCCCGCCGCGCGTGGGGTCGCGCAGCACATGCAAGGCGCTGGCATCGGGCAGGGCGTGCAGCATGGCTTGCACCAGCGTGTGCAGGGCGGCACTGTCGGACTCGATGGCGGTTTCAAACTCCAGCGACTCGCGCAAGGACATCACCGCCACACCATGCTCGCCCAGCGTGCCCGACACCAAAATTACATCGCCCGCTTTGGCTTGCCGGCCGTCAATGCACAGGCCCGGTGGTGCCACGCCGACCCCGGTGGTGCTGATGAACACACCGTCGCCCTTGCCTTTTTCGACCACCTTGGTGTCGCCCGTCACGATGGGCACGCCCGCTGCTCGCGCTGCACCCGCCATGGACTCGACGATGCGCTTCAGATCCGCCAGCGCAAAGCCTTCTTCGATGATGAAACTGGCCGCCAGGTACAGCGGCATGGCACCCGACATGGCCACATCGTTGAGCGTGCCATGCACCGACAAGGCACCAATGTCACCGCCCGGAAAAAACAGGGGTGAAATGACATGGCCATCGGTCGCCATCACCAGCTTGCCTTGGGTGGGCAGCGGCAGCAGCGCCGCATCATGGCCCTGGCGCAGGTACTCGTTGTCAAAGGCGCGAGCAAACAATTCGTCTATCAGTTGTGCGCCAGCACGGCCCCCGGCACCGTGCGTCATGTCAATGCGCCCGTGCTTGAAGTCGATGGGTCGAACGTAGTCTTTTTTGATACTCATGCTGTCACCACAGGAATGCCTTGAAACCGGCCATAGGAATAGTGCGCTGCACAAGCGCCTTCGTTGGACACCATGCACGAGCCCATCGGGTTCTCGGGGGTGCAAACGGTGCCAAACAGTTTGCAATCCGCCGGGCGTTTGACCCCGCGCAAAATCGCCCCACATTCGCATTGCTTGTGGTCAGGCACGCTGGCGTAAAGCAGGGCAAACTTGCGCTCAGCATCCCAAGCTGCATAGGCGGGGCGGATTTTGAGTGCGCTGTAAGGCACCTCGCCCAGGCCGCGCCACTCAAAGCTTTCGCGCAGTTCAAACACCTGCGACACCAGCGTTTGCGCCGCCAGGTTGCCCTCGGGTGTGACGGCGCGGGTGAACTCGTTTTCAACCACGGCACGCCCGGCGTTGACCTGACGCACCAGCATCAAAATGCCCTGCATCACGTCCAGCGGTTCAAAGCCCGCAATCACCACCGGCTTGCGGTATTCATCGGCAAAGTGGTCGTAAGGCGCAGAGCCAATGACGATGCTCACATGCGCCGGGCCGACAAAACCATCAATCGGCACGGTGCCTAACTGGCGCACTTCGGCCGATTCGAGAATGTGCGTGATGGCCGCCGGCGTGAGCACATGGCAGCACAGCACGCTGAAGTTACTGACATCGCGCGCTTTGGCATCACGCAGCACCAGCGCCGTGGGCGGCGTGGTGGTCTCAAAGCCGATGGCAAAAAACACCACTTCACGATCGGGGTTCTGTTCGGCGAGTTTGAGCGCGTCAGAGGCCGAATAGACCATGCGCACATCAGCGCCACGCGCCTTGGCCTTGATCAGTGACAGACCGTCCGACGCGGGGACGCGCATGGTGTCGCCATAGGTACACAGCATCACACCGCGCTCCAGCGCCAGCTTGATCGCCAAATCAATGCGGCCGATGGGCAGCACGCACACCGGGCAACCGGGGCCGTGGATCATGCGCACATTGGGCGGCAACATGCCAGCAATGCCATAGCGCGAAATGGCGTGGGTGTGGCCACCGCAAAACTCCATGAAGCTGTAACGCTTGTCTGGCTGAACCTCAGCGGCAATGTTGGCGGCGATGTGGCGCGCACTGTCGCCGTCGCGGAACTCGTCGATGTATTTCATGCTAATTCACGCGCCATCTCAAACCCCAATGGCTGCGCGTTGGGGCGCAGTCATGGGTGCGCGTAAGAGCACCTCCGTGGCAATGCCAAGCCCGCCCAGCATAGGCTGCAAATCTTTCAGCCTTAGCCCCTGTTTTTCCATAAAAAACTCAATGGCATCAATCGGATCAGGCACCTCCATCAGATCAGACACCATTTGTAAGGTGGCTTT
This sequence comes from Burkholderiales bacterium, assembly GCA_038328055.1. Lineage (GTDB taxonomy): Bacteria > Pseudomonadota > Gammaproteobacteria > Burkholderiales > Burkholderiaceae_C > Rhodoferax. Next base: position 24,482 of record JBBQLQ010000003.1, on the reverse strand, counting down.
GTAATCCGCTTCGGTGCGAATTGGTTTGATTTCCATGGTTCTTACTCCTTGTCAGTAATTCATATCCACCGTGGCAGCGTCTACCGCGTCGTGATCGCTGTGCGTGCCAATGAACTTGATGCAGGCAATACCCCAGTTGCCATCTCGGCAAACAGGGCCAGCGTGCGTGCAGCTTCTTCAGGGTCGATCTTGCCCAAGGCGTAGCCGACGTGGATGATGACGTAATCGTTCACCTGGGCATCGTCCACCAGGTCGATGGACACCTCTTTGCGCACACCGCCCAAATCGACCACGGCGCGCAGACCGGGCAAGAGTTCCACCACGCGGGCGGGAATGGCTAAACACATGTTGGGCTCCGCTGAGAATTTGAGAGAAAACAGGCTGCAGCGCTGGTGTAGCTTGCGCAGGCAGCTACTATTTTTGTAGCGTTATGTGCCACCTGAACTGCGTAAGTGGCCAAGACATCGGCCAGCGTCAGGTGCAAGCGGACAGCGGCTTCGTCCAGTGCCTGCGCCGTCAGGGTGGCCTGGCGTAGCCAACTGGTGAACAGGGGTGAGAGGTCAATCACGCCGTCCAGTGCCAAGCCCACCACAGGCATGTTCACCCCATGTTCGGCCAGCACGGCTGCAGTGTGGGCGTGGTGGTGTTGAACGGCCACAGCAGGCACGCCCGATTCGGCAGCCAACTGTTGCGCCAAGGTGGTACTGTAAAAGTCCGGGTGCAAGTCATGGGCTATGGCCTGGATGGCACCACCGGCTTGGCGGTGCAAGGCGTTAACGGATGCCAGCAAAGCTTGCCGGTTGGCGGGGCCATCCAGATCACCCTGCAGAGGCGACCACCACACCGAATCGCCTTCCAGCAGGCAAGCGGTGTTCCTGAGCCACGCTCCATATGCCAAAACAGGCTCCAGCCCGCTATGGGTATGCGCTAGTAGCTCTTGTTTTAATAGCACTGCTGAATCTCTACTTAAGCTTGAGGTTCCAACACCCAGTCCAGCCACGCATCCATACCCTGCCCGGTTTGGGCCGATATCAGCAAGACTTGAATGCCGGGGTTGACCCGGCGCGCGTTGTCGATGCACTTGACCACATCAAACTTCAGGTAGGGCAGCAGGTCAACCTTGTTGAGCAGCATCAGGCTCGACGCGGCAAACATGTCGGGGTATTTGAGGGGTTTGTCCTCACCCTCGGTGACCGACAGGATGGCAACCTTGGCCTTCTCGCCCAGGTCCCACAGGGCGGGGCACACCAGATTGCCAACGTTTTCAATGAATAGCAGGGATTTGCCATGATCGTGGTCGTGGGAATGTGGGTGGCTGTCACCGTGGTCGTGCTGATGTTCATGCCCATGTTCGCCGTGTGCGTGATGATGGTGCTCATGCTCCTGCCCGTGGCTGGCAGCGTGCAAGTCAAGTCTGGAAAAAGCTTGCGCAATCATCGGCGCATCCAGGTGGCAACCCTTGCCGGTATTGATTTGAATCGCGGGTGCGCCGGTGGCACGAATGCGGTCAGCGTCGTTACTGGTTTGCTGGTCGCCTTCGATCACCGCCAGGGCAGTTTGTGGTGCACGCTTTTTCAGCGCTTCAATCGTGGCACACAAGAGCGTGGTTTTGCCCGAGCCGGGACTGGAGACCAGGTTATAGGCAGCAATTCCGTGCGAGGCAAAATGGGCCCGGTTTTGTGCTGCCACCGCATTGTTGGCCCCCAATACGTCAATTTCGAGTTTGATGGCGCGCTCCTGGCTCATGCCGGGCACCGACACGCGGGCCACACCCGCACCAAAATGCAGGTCACCGGTTTCGGGATGCACCTGCATTTCAGCGCCAGCGGGCGCGCCCGTAGCGTTACAACCGCATACAACACACATGGTAATTTCCTTTGGTTAGGATTGGTTTTCAGGTTTTATATCACGCGCAAATCAAGAACGCGCAACTCAGTGCCGCTGGTGGCTTGCAACTGGGCGCTGCCGCACAGCGGGCACAGGTCAAGGCGGTCGTGAATGGGCACACTTTGACCACACGGCAAGCACCAGGCGGTGGCCGAGGGCTCCTGAATTTCAATCTCGGACCCCGCCAGACAGGTGTCGTGCGAGATGGCTTGCAGGGCAAAACGCAGCGAGGACACCTCGACCCCGCTGAGCGCACCGACTTCAAGCGTCAGGTGCATCACGCGGGTAAACGGGTCGCGCGCACGCGTTTGCTCCACCACTTGCAAAATGCCTCCGGCCAAACTCACCTCATGCACAACTGCTCTCCTTTGTTGATCCGTCAATACGGCAGTCCACACAGGCATCAAATGCTGCCGCCAGACATTGAGCCGCGCGTACGTCATCGGCCTGCAGGGCACTCAGAGCCTGGGCCAAAGCACCCTGCGGATGAAAATTCCATTCTGTTGGTGCCAGCACCCGGTAGTCCAGCACCGCGCCACTCGCATCGACCTGCACCCAGTGCAGCAGCAAGCCACGTGCCATTTCACACCAGGCAATCGCTGCGCCAGCACCCAGCGCCAACGCTCCGCTGGACAGCAAAGGATCGTGCAACGCCCCTTCAGGCAGGGCCGCAGCATGGGCGATGTCGGTCAACTCCTGCCAGCGCGCCGACAAGCGCCACCACACACTGGGTTCGGCAGCCAGCGGCGCGGCCCGGTGGCGCAAGCGGGTCCAGGCACCGGTCTCGACACATTGACCGCGCCAGACCGGCTGCTGCGCAAAATCGGGATTAGCAAGCATGGCCTGCGCCAGCTCGCGCAAACGAGCAGCCTGCTCACCGGCATCCGGGTGCAGCACATCAAGTTCATGAAAAACCGGCCGCAAGCCCTTTGCCAGAGCCGACCAGTCATTCAAAAACAGTAGCGCATTGTCTGGATCAACGAGGCCGCTTGCCTGCAGCCAGCCGGGCAGCGCGCCCAGAAGCTCGCTCGCTTGCACCGCTGTCAACTGTCGGGGGTCAGTCCGCATCACCGGGCATGCTGCCAAGGCCAGCAAGGCTTTCGACTGGGGTGCGCCCAGTGTCAGGCGCTGCGGCCAGTCCAGCGCCATACTGCGCAGGTGATCGCGCGCCGTTTCCAGGCGCAACAGCGGCAGTGGCGCCACCGTCAGTGGGGCAAGCGGTGCCCCAATTTGCAAACAGGCTGCATTCAAGGCCAGCGCCGCTGTGCGCTGGTGGGCGTGGGCGCACAGGGTGAACAGGCTGCCCAGCAGTCGCACCGCAACTTCACCGGTTTTGCCCTGCAGCAGGCGAGCCAGTGTGCCCGCCTGCAACACGGGCCGCAGGCCTTCAACGCTGTGTTGCTGCCCAGGGCGCAGCAGATACTGACCCGCTAGTGCGGCCAGAGGCGAAGGATTTGCTGTGGCTGTCACGCGTGGGTGCTCAAACTTGGCCGACCCAGCAAAAACCCCCGGCGACCGGGAATCGTAGGAGGCTGTGGCGCGGCAGGCACCTGCTTGCGCAACAACGCCAGCACTTCGACGGCAGTGGCCACCGCGCCCTGGTGGTCGGCAAACTCAAACATGGGCGAAAACAGCGAGCAGGCTTCAAACGCGCCCAGTTCCTCCTCAAACGACCCAATGAACTCAAAGCTTTCGGCATTCAGCGTGCGCCGCGCTTTGGTGCCGGGTGCCAGCACCGCTGCGCCGGGCGGTATCAGTACTTCGGGCAAGCGCACCAGATTCATAAACCACGGGGTAATCAGGATGCCCGTCAGCACCGCGGCCTGGTCTGGCTCGCGCCCCTCGCACCTCTCCTGACCCGCAACAAACCCCAGCGCCTGCACCCGAAGCTGCAGGTTTTGCACCGGCACTCCCAACATGCGGGTGCGTGCAATGCGCTCAAACACATGTTCGAGCAGACTCGCGCGCTGGCTTTGCGCAGCGTTCACGGCACCACCATAAACTGGTGCGCCGCGCCATCGCACTGTGGGCAGCGCCAATGCGCCGGCAAATCGGCAAAGGCGGTGCCCGGCGCTACCTGCCACTGGGCATCGCCCTCGGCTGGGTCATAGACCCACCAGCAAATTTTGCATTCCAGTTTGGCATCAGCAGGCAGGCGGGAGCTGTCGCCCAGATAGCTGCCCTCAAATTGCTGACCGTTGATGTTGCTCATGCCGATATTGTGACCAGATGACTCATTTCAGTTCCAGATCGATAGGAGACTAGGCGCGAAGCCGCAGACAGTGCTTTAGCACGGCGAGGCGAAGCAACGACGTATCGTATTGATATGGAAGTGAAATCATGACTGTTGCACCCATTGCACCACGTCTTGCAGCCGCTCCAGCGAATCAGCCAGGTCTTCGGGGGCTGCGCAGGCCACTTCCGGCATATCGGTCACCTCAACAGAATTCAAAATCACCGTGTCCTGCGAGTTGTAGTACACCACCCGCCAGGTTTTAGGCACGCAGCAATTGGTGATGCGGCAATTGCCATAGCCACGCGAGAGCATCAGCACCCGGCCGGTGCCAAGGCGATAGTCCAGGTAGCCAATGTCTTCGGGGGTCAAAGGCAACAGGCTGAGATTGACCACGTGGGCAGGCTTGCCCGTTTGCCAAATACGCCGCTGGTCTTCCAATTCGACCAGCACGCTGGGCACATTCATCACCTGGGGCGGCAGCGGCGGTGCTTCGGGCATGGCGCAAGCGCCGTCCAACACGGCTGCTTGGCGCAGCACATCGGGCACTGCAGCCACTTGAATGGTGTCGCGCACGCCGCCGTCGCTTAGCGATTCGATCACGCGCCAAACGCCGGCAAACACTGACTCCTGGATGCGCACCTGAGGTACACCTGCATCACCCATCACCTGGGCGCTAACCTCGCCCTCGCCCAGCACCTGGTTGATCAGGCTTAAAGCTGCGGCATCGAGCCCCTGCAAGGATACTGATGCGGTTTGTCGCTGCGGATTGCCCCCGTTGACCACGCCCTTGAGCGCCTGCACCAAGGTGTGCAGCACTTTCACCGCACCTGCATGGCGGGCAATGTCTTCGGGTTCGGGCAGGATCGGCGCGCGATACGTGTCCATGCCTTGGGGCATCGCCAGGTAGTCCAGCGTTTCGTCTTCGATGTTCATGCCCGCAGCGGCAACCACGGGAATCGGAAAGGGTTTGGTGCTTTGCATGAAGTTCATGGTTTTCTTTACTAATGGCAAGCGCCGGAAGAGGCTTGCGCGCTGACAACAGGAATACCAACGGTGGGCGCACGGCTGATGGGATGCGCCAGAGCCTGCGCCAGCAGCGCCAGGTAATCCGTCCAATCGTGCATGCCGCACAGCGTGGTGACGTACTGCCCATCCCTGAAGAACATCAGCGTGGGCCAGCGCTGCGAGCCGAACTTTTTGGCCAATTCCAGCGCGCAGTCGGGTACCGCCACAGCCATGCCGAAAGGTCGCTGCTGGGCAACGCTTGCGGCTTGCAGCTCAGGCAACACGACTGCCACATCCATCCCTTCTGGAAAAGCCACCGGATCACCGGCAAACAAAAGCACATGGTCACCGGTCTGCTGGGTCAGCCAGCCATCAATGTTGTCAAAGTCAACCCACTGGGCGTGGTGTTTGTCCACCAATTGGGTGAGCAGGGGCGGGGCCACAACGGCGCAGTCTTGCATGAGGTGTTCCTTGAAAAATAGTTTGTCGTTTTTCGTCGCTGCGAGCGCAGCGCGGCAGTCCATGACCCCAGGAGTTCAGGGATTGCCGCGTCGCTGACGCTCCTCGCAATGACGGCTTTTCGGTTTTTTCGTCGCGGCGAGCGCAGCGCGGAAGTCCATGACCCCAGGAGTACAGGGATTGCCGCGTCGCTGACGCTCCTCGCAAAGACGGCTTTTCGGTTTTTTCGTCGCTGCGAGCGCAGCGCGGCAGTCCATGACCCCAGGAGTTCAGGGATTGCCGCGTCGCTGACGCTACTCGCAATGACGGCTTTTCGGTTCATGGTGCTTGCGTGAGTTGGCGCAAAGAGGCTATGTCCATGGCAGACGGCAGGGCAAAACCAGGGTTGTCAGAACTGGGACTGGCGTGGCTCTCCAAACCTGCCAAGCCGCTCATGGCCTCTTGCAGCAGGTCCAGTGTGGCATTGACTTCAGCCGCCCGCTCGGCGCTGATCACTTCGCGGGCATCCTGCAAAAATACCAGTAGCCATTGGCCAAGCCCCACCGGGCTGACCAGGGCGGTGTTGACTTTGCGCGTCTCGCCCCGGCCACTCACCAGCGCATGGCCGGGCTCAAGGTGCAGCACCTGCATGGGGATTCCGATGCACATTTCAGGCCGCCTTGGGAATAAATCGGTCGTCGCCAATGCGACAAGCCAGTTCTGCGCTAGGGCGTTCAGACTCGTAGCGCTCCAGCGTCAGCATGGCACCCGTCAGCGTGTCGTCCTCAGGCAAGGGCTGCGCGCGGCGCTGCGGCTCTGCCCCCCAGGCCGTCAGACGCTCAATGCCATGCGCCAGTGCCAGCGCCATGGTTTGTTTGACGATGGGGCGCAGGCTGCCGCCGTAGTCTTCCAGCTCTTCGGGCTGGCAGCCAATGAGCAAGACTTGCTGCGGGTACTGCTCGGTGAACTGCGCCAGGCTGAGCACCTCCTGAAACCCGGTCTGGTGCAGGCTCATTTTTTTGGCCCCCATGAAGCGTGGCACATCGTCGTCTTCCACCAGCTTCAAGGTGCCCGGTGCCAGACCGTAGTCGATGGCATCAAAGATCAGCAACCGGGTGGCCTCTTGCACGTAGTGCAACAAGTACAAACCTTGTGTGCCGCCATCCATCAGCTCGACGTGCGGCGCAAAAGTGTATTCGCGCTGCAGTGTCTCGACGCAGCGCACGCCAAAGCCTTCGTCAGCCCACAGCACATTGCCAATACCCAGCACCAAAATATGGCCGGGCGAAACGTCACATGAATTCATGCCGGGCTCAGTCTTTGAAGGTGCGAAAACCCGACACCATGGTGCTGATGATGCTCTGTCGACCCATGATGTCTTCGCGAATGGCGGCGTACACGTGTGCAATGACAAAAATCACCAGCACCCACATGCCCATGTGGTGCCAGGTGTGCACGTCTTGCGACTGCCCCATCATCGGGATGACCCAGCCAAACAGCTTGTCAGCCCACGAGCCCGCCTGCAGGCCTTCGCCATACATGGCAAAACCGCTCAACATCATGAAGAAGGCAAAGGGAACAAACACAAACACCATGGCAAAGCGTGCCACCGGGTTGTGCCCCACATACTGGCCTGGGCGCGGTGCCAGAAACAGGTACCACTTGACCATCAGGAATATCTCGTTCCAATAGGTTTTTTGTAGCAGCGGGAAGCTGAACAGCTCACGCGCATGGTGGTTGCCGGCAAAGGCCCAGTACACGCGCCCCAGCAGCCCCACAGCAAACAGGTAGGCCGCCGAGAAGTGGGCGAAGCGGATATAGCCCATGACGTAATGGTCACTGGCCTCGCCCATCACGCTGGGCAGCGGCGAGCCAATCAGGTAGCCCGTAACACACAGCACAGTGATGGCCAGTGCGTTGACCCAGTGCCAGATGCGCACCGGGGCCTCGTAAACATACACCGAGCGGATCGATTGGCTGTGCGCCAATTCATCCGCATCGTGGGGGTCAACCAGCACGGGCGTGCTGGTGCTTGCGCTAGGGTTCATGAATCTCTCCTGCAGGTCGCGTTGGCGATGAAGGTTGACTGATCAAATTTGGCTAAAAAGATACACCCCGGCACCGCTGCACAGGGTTCCCAGGCCAGCCATGACCCAGCCGGCTTTGGCTGCGAGATAACGCCGAATGCCCAGGCCAGCGGCCACCCCGCCAAAATGCAGCACAGCCGTGGTGGCCAGGAAACCAGCCGCATACATCGCAAAACCGCTCTCGGGTGCCTCAGCACCGTGTGCCAAGCCATGCAGCGATGCCGCCATTGCCACCAGGCCAAGCCCCAGAACGGGCGGCATCTTCAGGCGCGCGAGTACCAGCATGGCACCAAACAGCACCACACTCAAAGAGATCATTTGCTCCAGAAACGGCACGCTGACCCCCATGGCACCCAACGCAGCACTCAGAATCAGTGACAGCATGAAGGCGGCAGGCCCCCACCAGGCCTTGTTGGCAGGCAAGGCGGATACTGACCACAGACCCACGGCCACCATGGCCAGCAGGTGGTCCGCACCCAGCGGATGCGCCAGCCCCTGGGCGACACCCGAGGTGCCGTGCCCGGTGTGTGCCTGGGCCGCACCCACCGTCAGGGTCAGTGCGGCCAGGGTGGCCAGACGGAAAGATTTGTTCGACAAAATTTGCATGGAATTCTCCAAAATTGATACTTTTGCAACCAGGACTCAACGTACTTTGACGCTGGCCATTTCCTGACCGTCCGGGCTCATCACATGGGTGGAGCAGGCCAGGCAGGGGTCGAACGAGTGCAGCGTGCGCAAGATTTCCAGTGGCTGCTCGGGGTTAACCATCGGCGTGTTCATCAGCGCCGCCTCAAAGGCACCGATCTGCCCCTTGGCATCACGTGGGCTGCCGTTCCAGGTGGTGGGCACCACGCACTGGTAGTTGTCTATTCTGCCGTCTTTGATCTTGATCCAATGCGCCAGTGCGCCGCGCGGCGCCGCCGCCGTGCCGACACCCTTGGCTTCTTTCGGCCAGGTGGCGGGATCCCACTTCTCCACGTTGGCCGTGGCACGGTCACCAGCCTTGATGTTGGCCACCAGTTCATTGAAATCATCGACCAGCATTTCGGCGCAGTATTGACCCTCCAGGCAGCGCGCCAAGGTGCGGCCTATGGTGCTGGGCAGCAGTTGTTTCAGAGTGAATTGGGTCTCAGGCAAGCCCAGTGCTTTCGGGATGCCACTGTTGACCATCATGGCGGCAAACTCCAGCTGCTCCTTGGGGCGCTGGGCGTATTTGTTGCCTTTCAGGGCGTGCGCGTAGGCCAGAATGTAGCGCGACAACGGGCCCACCTCTACCGCGTGACCACGCCAGCGTGGCGCTTTGATCCAGGAGTATTTGGCGCTCTCGTCAATTTCCTGAATATTGGTCTTGGTGCCTTTGGTCTTGGCGCCCAGCGCGTAGTTGGGCACCGTCTCGCCATCCCAGGGGTGCAATCCCTTGGTGTCGTCAGCATATTTGTACCAACTGTGCGTGACGAACTCCTGAACCTGCGCCGGGTCACGCGGATCAACCGGCAGCACCTCATCCCATTTGCCGCCGATGATGGCACCACCGGGCAATTGGTCGGTGCTCTTGTCGTAGTTGACCTTGGCGTAGGCACCGTAGTCCATCACGTTGGTGGCGGCCAGTCCGCCGCCATGCAGCCAGCCTGCGTGCTTGTACAGCGTGCCAATGGCCAGCACATCAGGCAAGTAGACGTTTTTGACAAACTCGTTCATCTCGTCAATGCGCGCCTTGATGAAGTTAAGCCGCTCCATATTGATGGGCGCACCGGAGGCGCCATCGCCGTCGATGTTGATGGCGCATGGCATACCCCCCACCAGGAAGTTCGGGTGCGGGTTTTTTCCGCCAATGATGGTGTGTATCTTCACCCAGTCTTTTTGCAGGTCTAGCGCCTCAAGGTAATGGGCCACCGCCATCAGGTTGGCTTCAGCGGGCAACACATAGGCCTTGCTGCCCCAGTAGCCGTTGGCAAACGGGCCCAACTGGCCGGATTCAACGAATTTTTTCAGCCGGTTCTGGATGTCGCGGAAATAACCGGGCGATGACATCGGGTGCGAACTCGACACCAGTTGTTGCAATTCGCTGGTCTTTTTCGGGTCCGCTTTGAGTGCCGACACAATGTCCACCCAGTCCAAGGCGTGCAGGTGGTAGAAGTGCACCACATGGTCATGCACCTGCAATGTCTTGTCGAAAATCTCACGCAACAGGTGGGCGTTTTTGGGTATCTTGATACCCAACGCATCTTCTACCGCCCGCACCGAAGTGAGCGCGTGTGTGCCGGTGCAAACGCCGCAAATGCGCTCGACAAACGCCCAGGCATCACGCGGGTCGCGGCCTTTCAGAATGACTTCCAGCCCGCGCCACATGGTGCCGGTGGACACCGCGTTGCGGATGACGTTGTTGCTGTCGAGATTGACCTCGCAGCGCATATGGCCTTCGATGCGGGTCACCGGGTCCACGACGATGCGCCGACCCGTGTTGTCCATCTTGAAGCCTTGTGTTTCGTAAGCACCCATGGTGTGTTTCCTTCTTTGCTAAGTTAGGGCCAAATCAGGCTTTGGTGGCAGCGCTTTTGTCGGCGGCGCGCTTGACAGCTGACACGGCCGCATGGGCCACGACCGCGGCACCCACCACTGCTGCGGCCGTGCCGCCGATCTGGTCGGCATTGGCTTCAATGCCAAACTGATGGATGGTGGTCAAGCGGTCGTAAAACGAGCCCTTGTCCCAGAAGCCGTCTTCCGAGCAGCCAATGCAGCCATGACCGGCCTTGATCGGAAAGCTGGTGCCCTCATTCCACATCACGGTGGAGCAGGCGTTGTAGGTGGTGGGGCCCTTGCAGCCAACCTTGTACAGGCAATAGCCTTTGCGGGCAGCTTCATCGTCAAAGGCCTCGACAAACTGACCGGCATCAAAGTGCGGCCGCCGATAACACTTGTCATGGATGCGCTGGCTGTAAAACATCTTGGGCCGGCCCTGGCGGTCGAGCTCGGGAATGCGGTCAAACGTCAACATGTAGGTGATCACGCCGGTCATTACCTCAGCAATCGGTGGGCAGCCCGGCACCTTGATGATGGGTTTGTCGGTAATGACCTTGTGAATCGGGGTGGCCTGTGTCGGATTGGGTTTGGCGGCCTGAACACAGCCCCAGGAGGCGCACGAGCCCCAGGCAATCACGGCCTTGGCATCCTTGGCGACACGCTTGAGTTTTTCGATAAAGGGTTTACCAGACTGGATGCAGAACATGCCGTCTTCGTTGAGCGGCGGGTTGCCCTCCACGGCCAAGATGTATTGGCCCTTGTACTTGACCATGATTTCTTCAAGAATCGCCTCGGCCTGGTGCCCGGCGGCAGCCATCAGGGTGTCGTCGTAGTCGAGCGAAATCATCGACAGCACTACGTCTTTGGCCAGTGGGTGCGCCGAGCGGATGAACGACTCCGAGCAGCAGGTGCATTCGAGCCCGTGCAGCCACAGCACCGGCGTGCGCGGCTTGGTTTCCATGGCGTGGGCAATCTGCGGCACAAATGACGGCGCCAGCCCCAGCGACGTAGCCGTCAGCGAGCAATATTTCATCAAACTGCGCCGTGATATGCCTTGACGGCGCATGACCTCGTAAAACGTCTCCATGGGGGGGCTCCAGAAATGGTTGAGTGACAAGCCAGTGACTCAACAATCGCGCCACTTTGAGGCAAGCAAGGGAAAACACCGATGACGCGCCTCAAGTCATTGATTTTTATCAAGTTTTATTTACGCTTATTCAATGAATATTTGCAGCTATTGATATTTACTGCAAGCCAGCCACTCAGTTGCCTAGCAAGAATGGCAACTTGCTTTGCACCACGGTGCATCAAACATTGAGCGGTGCAAGGGCGGTTTGCAGACCGCCTGCGCCCCGTCAGCAGCCGCAGCCCCGATAATGCCCGCCACATGGCACTCATCACACTCCTTGACGCACAACTGGCCTACGGCCACGTTCCCCTACTCGACCACGCTGGTTTTTCCCTTGAAACGCAAGAACGCGTTGGCCTGATTGGCCGCAACGGTGCCGGCAAATCATCCATGCTCAAAATTCTGGGCGGGCTGGAAAAACCCGACGACGGCAGCCTGCAGGTGCAAAGCAACACCCGCATCGCCTATGTGGCGCAAGAGCCGCAGCTTGACTCTGACGCTACAGTATTTATAGCTACTAGCGCAGGTGTAGCAAGGGCTAGAGAGCTAATTGATGAATATTCCCTGGGCCACGGCGATCTCGACGCGATGCAAAGCGAAATCGAAGCGCTGGACGGCTGGAACTGGGAACAGCGCGTCACCGAGACGCTGCACCGCCTGCACCTGGACCCGGATGCCATCATCAGCACGCTGTCAGGCGGCACCAAAAAACGGGTGGCGCTGGCGCAGGCGCTGGTGGCGCAGCCCGATGTGCTGCTGCTTGATGAACCGACCAACCACCTGGACCTGGACTCGATTGAATGGCTGGAAGGCCTGCTGGTCGAATTCAAAGGCAGCGTGATCACCGTCACCCACGACCGCTCTTTTCTGGACAACGTGGCCACCCGCATCGTGGAACTTGACCGCGGCAAGCTGCTCTCGTACCCCGGCAATTTTGCCGCTTACCTGCTTCAAAAAGAAGAGCAACTGGCGCAAGAAGCCGTCATCAACGCGCGTGCCGACAAGCTGTTGGCCCAAGAAGAGGTCTGGATTCGCAAAGGCGTGGAGGCCCGGCGCACCCGCGCCCAAGGGCGCATCACCCGGCTGCAAAACCTGCGCGCCCAGCACGAGGCGCGCCGTGATGTGGTGGGCAGCGTCAACATGGATGTGGTCACCGGCGCGGCCAGCGGCAAGCTGGTGGCCGAGCTGACGCATGTCTCGAAAACATTCCCGGCGACCAGTGAAGGTGCCCTGCCTAAGCAGATCGTGCGCGATTTTTCGGCCACCATTTTGCGCGGCGACAAGATCGGCTTGCTCGGCCCCAACGGTGCTGGCAAAACCACGCTGCTCAAGCTGATTTTGGGACAGCTCCAGCCCGACCCGGCACCGCCCAACTCTCCCGCACCCGAGCCCGGCCACAGCCCCTGGGGCACGGTGCGCCAAGGGGCCAACATCACCGTGGCCTACTTTGACCAAATGCGCAACGCGCTCGACCTGGATGCCACGCTGGAAGACTTCATCAGCCCCGGCAGCGAGTGGATCGAGATTGGCAACCGCCGCCAGCATGTCAAAAGCTACCTGGGTGATTTTTTGTTCTCACCGGCGCGCGCCAATTCGCCGGTGCGCTCTTTGAGCGGTGGCGAGCGCAACCGCCTGCTGCTGGCGCGCCTGTTTGCCCGCCCGGCCAATGTGCTGGTGCTGGACGAACCCACCAATGATCTGGACATCGACACGCTGGAGCTGCTGGAAGACCTGTTGCAAAACTTTGATGGCACAGTGTTTCTGGTCAGCCACGACCGCACCTTTCTCGACAACGTAGTCACCAGCACCATTGCCAGCGAGGGCGAAGGCCGCTGGCGCGAGTACGAAGGCGGCGTGACCGACTGGCTGACGCAAAGCCGCCGCGCCGATGAGATTGCCAAGAAAAGTGGTCAAAAAGGCTCACAGCCCTTTAACTACGGGCGCGAACAGCTATTAAAACAAGAGCAGACAGCTTCAGCCGCTGCGGCCCCCGTGGCGGCTGTTGCTGCAGCCGCGCCAAAAGCCCGCAAGCTCAGTTTCAAGGAACAACGCGAGCTGGATGCCTTGCCCGAACTGATTGCCAGCCTGGAAGCCGAGCAAAAGGAAATCAACACCCTGCTGGCCGACGGCAGCCTGTACGCCATCGACAACACCCGCGCCATGAAACTGGCCACCCGCAGCGCACAGATTGACGATGCGCTGCTGGCGGCGATGGAGCGCTGGGAAACACTTGGTTAGTGCTGTCGTTGTTGAATAAATCGACTTTGGAGGCACCGGCCAGAGATTAAGGTTTGATTCTGACCAAACTGTCCGAACCAAAAGCCCGAGCCCTACAAATAGTTGCATCTGGCCATTGACGAGCACCATCAGGTACTGACGTGCGAACTGACAACGCCAGAGGTTGGAGACCCCACAGCCGTTGTGCATCTGCTGGGGCAAATCGCCACCCCGTTCGATGCATTCATTGGAGATGGTGCCTACGACGGCGAGCCCGTTGCAACGGCAGTTTTGTCTCAACAATCAAAGGCCAAAATCAACATTCCACCGCACAAAACGGCCGTGCGCTCAGAAGCTGGGGACACCCAGCGCGACTAAAGGCAACGGCTCACGGGTACGCTTTGTGTTGGGTGAAACTGTGGTACCGGGCGCGATTCAAAGTGATGTGCAGCAGGAGTCGGTCTGGACGCGAGCAGTATCTGCTGCCCCAATACGGCGCAGATGCGGCGTTCAAATGAATTTGATGCAGAAAATAACCATCAAGCCCTTATTTAATAAGCGTTGATAGCTATGTTTATGATAGTAAATTGACAGCATTTCGAAGATAGACAGACAAGCTTGGTGGCCTTAGCTAAAGCATTGGGGTCAGAGCACGAGTTTTTGGGGGGGGGCGACTGTTAGCAAGCTCATCAGCCAGCAGCCAAAATCGTGATCTGACCGCAAAGCCGTTGCAACACACCAGTTTGAATCGCACCCGGCACCATGGCAAAGTCGGCAAAGTAGCGTGAATCCTGCTCGTTTTGTGAGCTGTGCATGCCAGGGTCGTCGGCCACCACGATCACGATACCACCATGGGCACCGGTAATGGCCACATTCATGAACGGATCGGCGGCGACATTCAGGCCCACATGCTTCATCGCCACCAGCACACGTCGCCCCGCATAAGAGGCTCCCACGGCTTGTTCAAGCGCCACTTTTTCATTGGTGGACCACATGCCTCGGATATCCAGGTTGTGCTCTTTGACCAAGGCTTCGATGGTTTGGTAGATTTCAGTGGAGGGCGTGCCCGGGTAGGCGTAGGCCACGCTGATACCGGCATCAATGGCAGCGCGGGCCACTGCTTCATCGCCCAACAAGATGGTTTTTGACATGAGTTTCCCGATTTCAGGCTAAAAATGCTTCAAAAAATGGCGCTTAAGTATTGCATTGCCTATGTCGCCGACTTCAAAATCCCTGTCTTTGAACTGACGCTGGCGCAAAGTCTAGATTGCATCAGGCTGGTTTTTTGGCGCAGCACTATCAAAAGCCGGCAGTGCGCTGCAAGCCCGGTCGATGGCCACAATACTCGGAAACGGTCGCAGGTCGACCTTGAAACGCCGGGCACTTTCGACCTGTGCCACCAAATAGGCATCGGCAAGTGTGGGGCGGTGTCCGAAGCAAAAGTCGCCGCGCGCCTGGTCGCCGGTCAGCATCACCTCCAGCGCATCAAAGCCAGCACGTATCCAGGTGCCGCACCAGGCCAGCACGGCAGCTTCATCGCAATGCAGCGTGTGGCGCAGGTATTCGAGCACGCGCCGGTTGTTGAGCGGGTGAATGTCGCAACCCACCAGGGCAGCCAACGCCCGCACCCGGGCCCGGTCATTCACATCGGCGGGCAGCAAAGGCGGCTCTGGGTAGCGCTCTTCCAGCCACTCGATGATCGCTGGCGACTGCGTCAGCACCAGGTCACCATCCATCAGCGTGGGGACGAAGCCCTGCGGGTTCAGCGCCTTGAAAGCATCGCCAAAATGCGCCTCGGCCCGCAAATCCACCGCCACGTAGTCCCATGCCAAACCCTTGAGGTTGAGCGCAATGCGCAAGCGGTGCGAGGTACCGCTGCGAAAGTAGTTGTAGATTTGCATGGGACTTCTCAGGCCAATGTATCAGCGCTCGTCAAAGCTCACCGTGACGGACTCAGAGGTTGGGCGTGACTGGCACGACAGCACAAAACCCTTGTCAGTCTCCCAGGCTTCCAGGCCAAAGTTTTTGTCCATCGCCACACTGCCGGTAATCACCTTGCAGCGGCAGGTGGCGCAGACGCCGCCTTTGCAGGAAAACGGCAGGTCCAGCCCAGCTGCCAGTGCGGCATCCAGCACCAGTTCACCCGGGTTCACTCGCAGCGCATGCGCCTTGCCATCCAGCACCACGGTAAGCGCGACCTGGCCACCAGCGGGCAATTTCAGGTTGGCGACAACCGCTTTGCGCGCCTCGGGGGTCAGCGTTTCGAGTGTGGGCGAGGTGAAGCGCTCGGTGTGCACCTGTTTGGCCGGCACACCGGCATCCAGCAAGGCCTTTTCGGTCACCTCAATCATGGCCTCAGGGCCGCAGATGAAGACTTCGTCCATGCTGCCCACCGGCAGCAAGGTGTCGATGATGGACTTGACCTTGGCGGCATCAATGCGGCCTTCCAGAAGGTCTACCTCTTGCGCCTGACGCGACAGGATGTGGATCAGCGTCAGTCGTCCGGCAAAGCGATCCTTGAGATCTTGCAAGGCTTCGTTGAACATCACCGAGCTCATGCGGCGGTTACCAAAAACCAGGGTGAATTTGGACTCTGGCTGGTCTTCCAGCGTGCTGGCCATGATCGACAGAATGGGCGTGATGCCCGAGCCAGCGGCAAAGCCGACGCGGTGCAGGGCCCGCGGGCGCTTGGAGACAAAGCGGCCATCGGGCGGCATCACCGAAAGGGTGTCACCGGCCTTGAGGTTGTGCGCCGCCCAATTGGAGAACACACCGCCTTCCATCGGGCGGATACCGACCACCAGTTCGTGGTGATTCTTGAGATGGCTGTGGGTGCAGCAGATCGAATAGCTGCGGCGCACATCGGCACCATCAATCTTGCTGCGCAGTGTCAGGTATTGACCGGGCTGAAAGTCAAAACTCTCCAGCAAGGCATCGGGCACGCTCAGGGCAAGTGCCACGGAGCCTGCGGCTTCGGGGCTGACGCTGGCGACTTGCAGGTCGTGAAAACGGGGGGAAGTAGACATATTGGCCTAATAAGGTTTGAAGTAATCAAAGGGTTCCATGCAGCTCAGGCAACGGTACAGCGCCTTGCAGGCGGTCGAGCCAAAGTGCGAGGTCTCGGTCGTGTTGTGTGAGCCGCACTGCGGGCAAGCCACCGTCAATACCGCCCTGGGCGCTCCTTTTTTCGGAGCAAACTGAACGACAGTGAGCCCGGACGCACAAGCATGCGGTGGCGCAATGCCGTAGGCGCGCAATTTCTCGCGGGCCTCAGGCGTCATCCAGTCGGTTGACCAGGCCGGTGCCAGTTGCGTTATCACCCGTGCCGCCACGCCCGCTGTAGCAAGGGCGCTGACCACGTCGTCTTCCATCTGGCTCATCGCCGGGCAACCGCTGTAGGTGGGTGTGATCACCACTTCTAGCGTCGATGCACCTTGGCGAACGGCACGCAAGATGCCCATCTCGCGCAGGTTGACCACCGGAATTTCAGGGTCACAGACCGCTTCCAGCGCCTCCCAAATGGCGTGATACGGCTCACCAGCCTGCCGCCTGGCCACCGGGCCATCGGGCAAGCTGCTGGCGGCGCGCGCGGGTACCGTGGGTTGCATGGTGGCTACCAGACGGCTTCCGGGTGCGCGCGTGCCAGGCTTTGCATTTCGGCCAGCACAAAACCCAGGTGCTCGGAGTGCGCACCCAGTTTGCCGGTCGAGACAAAACCCGCACTGCTGGGGCGCTTGAGCGTGGCCGCCATCACTGCATCGTCCACCATCGCATTCCAGCTGGCTTGTAGTTGCCGGGTGTCGGCACCCATGCCGGTCTTGATTGCTGCAGTTTCCATAGCGCTTTGCGTCCAGAACTCCTGGGTGTAAGGCATTAAATGGTCTAAAGCGGCTTGCATCTTGGCGTGTGATACCTCGGTGCCGTCGCCTAAGCGCACCATCCAGTCGCGGGCGTGGCGCAGGTGGTATTGGGTTTCTTTGAGCGACTTGGCGGCAATCGCAGCCAGTTGTGCATCAGATGAGCTTTTCAGCGCATCCCACACCAACACCATCAGCGCGCTGTATAAGAAGTTGCGTGCCATCGTCACGGCGTAGTCGCGGTCGCCCGCCGACGTGGGGGCCAGCGCAGTACTGTGCGGCAACTCCAGCAGCGTGTAGTTTTTGAAGTCGGGCACATCACGAAAGTAAGCCAGCAGGTCTTCGGAACTGCGGCCGTCCTTGCGCACGGTGGCCACATGCTGGTACAGCAATCGGGCTTGACCAATCAGGTCCAGGCTGTTGTTGGCCAGCGCCAGGTCTTCTTCCAGTACCGGGCCGTGGCCGCACCATTCGGCGTTGCGCTGACCCAAAATGACCGCGTTATCAGCCAAATGCAGCAGGTAGTCCTGGTAAGTGGCCACAGGCGTTGCTTGGAGGTTCATTACATGTGCCCCACTTCTTCAGGAATGTCATAAAAGGTCGGGTGACGGTAAATCTTGTCGGCGGCGGGCTCAAACATTGCGTCCTTGTCGTCCGGGCTGCTGGCGGTAATGCTCTTGGATGGCAGCACCCAAATGCTCACGCCTTCCTGGCGACGGGTGTACACATCACGTGCCATTTGCAGTGCGTGTTGCGCATCGCTGGCGTGCAGGCTGCCACAGTGTTTGTGCTCCAGGCCTTGTTTGCTGCGAACAAATACTTCCCAGAGGGGCCAGTCTTTCAGTGCGGGTGTAGTGGTAGTCATGCTGCTTCCTTTGTGATCTGTTGAGTTGAGGACAGAGCAAAATTGCTGCGCAATTGTTGGTCTGTCCCGCAAAGTTTTTCGTTTTTCTGCGCGTGGGCCAGCGCGGCATCGCGCACCCATTGGCCGTCGTTGTGCGCTTTGACACGGGTCGCCAGGCGCTCCTTGTTGCACGGGCCATGGCCATTGACGGTGGCCCAGAACTCGTCCCAGTCGATCTCGCCGTGGTCGTAGTGCTGGCGCTCTTCGTTCCATTTCAGCTTGGGGTCAGGCAAGCTGATGCCCAGCACCTGCGCTTGCGGCACGGTGGCGTCGATGAACTTCTGACGCAGGTCGTCATTGCTGATGCGCTTGATGCCCCAGCGCATGGCTTGCTCGCTGTGCGGGCTGTTGGCATCTGGCGGACCAAACATGGCCAGGCACTTCCACCAGAAGCGGTTGACCGAGTCCTGCACCATGGCCTTTTGCGCCGCGGTGCCTTGCATCATGACCAGCAACGCCTCGTAGCCCTGGCGCTGGTGAAAAGACTCTTCTTTGCAGACGCGAATCATGGCGCGGGCATAGGGGCCAAAACTGCAGCGGCACAGCGGAATCTGGTTGCTGATGGCGGCACCATCAACCAGCCAGCCAATCACGCCGACATCGGCCCAGTTGAGGGTGGGGTAGTTGAAGATCGAGCTGTACTTGGCTTTGCCACTGTGCAGGTCGGCCAGCATTTGGTCGCGCCCGATGCCGAGCGTTTCGGCGGCGCTGTACAGGTACAGCCCGTGGCCGCCTTCGTCTTGCACCTTGGCAATCAGAATCGCCTTGCGTTTGAGGCTGGGCGCGCGGCTGATCCAGTTGCCCTCGGGCAGCATGCCGACGATTTCGCTGTGGGCATGCTGACTGATCTGGCGAATCAGCGTCTTGCGGTAAGCCTCGGGCATCCAGTCTTGCGGCTCGATCTTGCCGTCGGCATCAATTTTTGCGTCAAAACGTGCCTGAGATTCGGGGTTTTCCAGCGACACCGCTTTGGGTGGCGCCTTTTGCCCCGGAGTTTCTTGCACGTTGAAAGATTGTGTGTACATCTCAACTCTCTCCTGTGGGTAAAAAATAGATCCGTTAGTCTTGCAGCCAGGCCGGCTGCCGTTTGTCCAGAAACGCTGCCACGCCGTCGCGCCCTTCAGGCGTGGCGCGTTGGCGGGCAATGCGCAGGGCTGTTTCTTCCAGGGTGCTGCCATCGATCGGGCGGCCCTTGATGGCTTCGATCAAGTCCTTGGCAGCCTTTTGAGCCCCTGGTGCACCGGCCAACAGCGGCTCGATCAAAGCCGCCACGCCCGCATCAAGCCCGTCCACCGAAGTGACTTCGCTGACCAGGCTGATGGCCAACGCGCGCTCGGCCGTGATGCGCTCGGCACTTTGAAAGTAACGCAGCGCATGACGTGGCCCGATGGCGCGCAACACATACGGACTGATCACCGCCGGGATGATGCCGAACTTGACCTCGCTGGTGGAAAAAACCGCGTCGCTTGAGGCCACAGCCATGTCGCACGCCGCCGCAAGCCCGGTGCCACCGCCCAACGCCGCGCCCTGCACGCGTGCAATGGTGGGTTTGGACAGGCCCGAGAGCGTGCGCAACATGCCGGCAAAGCGGCGCGCGTCGGCCAGGTTATCAGCCTCGCTGCCGAGGGCCGCACGGCGCATCCAGTTCAGGTCGGCACCGGCCGAGAAGTGTTTGCCGCGCCCGCCCAACACCACCACGCGCACCCCTGCATCGGCATCGAGTTGTAGACAGGCATCGCTCAAATCGGCAATCAGCTGCTCGTTGAAGGCGTTGAACACCTGCGGGCGGTTCATCCAGATCGTGGCGACCTGTCCATCGCGTTCGATGGTCAGCGTTTCAAGCATGGTGGTCATGGTGGTATCAGGTTTGGATGCAATTACTTGGCCAGGGTCCAGTCGCCACCCTTGATTTCAAGCATGCGAAACGCCGACAGGTCCAGGCCCATGTGGTCGGTGGCTGACATATTGACCACACCACCCGTTCCGACGAAGCCCTTGGTGGCTTCAATGGCATCGCGAACCTTGGCCTTGTCGGTGCCACCGGCGCGCTTGATCGCGTCTACCGCCAGCATCAGGCCGTCATAGGCATGGCCGCCAAAGGTCGACACATCGGCGTTCCACTTGGCCTTGTACGCTTTGGCGTAGCCTTCTGCCACTGGCTTTTGGGGGTCGTTGGCAGCGAGTTTGTCGTGCACCAGCAAGGCAGCCCCTGGCATGCGCACACCGTCAGCAGCCGCACCGGCAATCTTGATGAATTCATCAGATGCCACACCATGCGCGTGGTACAGCGGCAGGGTGATGCCGAGTTGTTTGTAGCCCTTGGTGGCAATGGCCGGGCCTTGACCGAGGCCAAAAATAAACACCGCTTGCACGCCAGGCGTGTTGCGGATTTTGGTCAGCTGCGGGCTCATGTCGGTGTCTTTGGGGCCATAGGTTTCGTTGGCCACCAAAGTGATGCCCATCTTTGCCGCCACGCCTTCAGTTTCCTTCTTGCCCGACTGGCCAAAACCACTGGTTTCGGAGAACAGAGCCACCTTGGTGAGGTTGTGCTTTTTCATGTCTTCAAAGACTTTTTCAGCGGCCATGCGGTCGGTATGAGGTGTCTTGAATATCCATTTTTTGACGGGCTCCACCACCACCACCGCACCGGCTAGCGAGATGAACGGAATGCCAGCCTTTTCAACCAGTGGGGCCATCGACATGGTGGCGCCGGTGGTGGTGCCGCCCACGAGGATGTCCACCTTGTCGTCATCAATCAGGCGCTTGCCAAAGCCGTTGGCTTTGCCTGCGTCACTGCCGTCGTCGTAGTGCACCAACTCGAGTTGACGGCCCAGCACGCCACCTTTTTTGTTGATGTCTTCAACATACATCTGCAGCGTCTTGAGTTCGGGGTCACCCAAAAAGGCCGCCGGTCCGGTGACGGATAAAACCGAGCCAATTTTGATCGGGTCAGCCGCAAAAGCGGTCAATGTGCCCACGGCCAGTGCCG
The DNA here is from genome assembly GCA_038328055.1 of Burkholderiales bacterium. GTDB lineage: Bacteria > Pseudomonadota > Gammaproteobacteria > Burkholderiales > Burkholderiaceae_C > Rhodoferax. Next base: position 3,213 of record JBBQLQ010000003.1, on the reverse strand, counting down.
CGCCAAGTGCGATTTTTTTCAGGGAAAATTTCATGGGTTTGTCTCCGTTGTGGTTAAAAAATTGTCAGATTCGCTCTATTACCAGGGCAATGCCTTGCCCAACACCAATGCACATCGTGCAAAGCGCATAACGCCCGCCACGCCGTGCCAGTTCGTAGCTGGCGGTCGTCACCAGACGCGCGCCGCTCATGCCCAGAGGATGCCCTAGCGCGATGGCACCGCCATTAGGGTTGACCCGGGCTTCGTTGTCTTTCAGTCCCAGATCACGCAGCACCGCCAGCGCTTGCGCAGCAAAGGCTTCGTTAAGTTCAATCACATCCATCTGGTCCAGGATCAACCCGGCTTTGGCCAGCACCTTGCGTACTGCCGGTGCCGGGCCAAAGCCCATGATGCGCGGGGCCACGCCAGCACTGGCCATGGCCACGATGCGGGCGCGTGGCGTCAGGCCGTTAGCACGGGCAGTGGCCTCACTGGCAATCAGCAAGGCGCAGGCGCCGTCGTTCACACCTGAGGCATTGCCTGCGGTCACTGACAGCTCAGGGCCGTTGACACCTTTGAGCTTGGTCAACATCTCCAGTGTGGTCTCGGGGCGCGGGTGTTCGTCGGTGTCGACCACCAGCGGCTCGCCCTTCTTGCGCGCAATCAGCACCGGTGTCAGCTCGTCGGCAAAGCGGCCTGCAGCGTGGGCGGCGGCCCAGCGTTGCTGCGAGCGCAGCGCAAACGCGTCCTGATCGGCGCGCGAAATGTTGAAGTCTGCCGCCACGTTGTCAGCCGTTTGCGGCATCGAATGCGTGTCGTAGAGTTTTTTCATCAGCGGGTTGGCAAAGCGCCAGCCAATGGTGGTGTCAAAAATGGCGGCGCTGCGCGAGTAGGCTGACTCGGCCTTGCCCATGACAAACGGCGCACGCGACATGCTCTCGACACCGCCAGCAATCATCAGATCGGTCTCGCCCGACTTGATAGCGCGCGCTGCCATGCCCACACAGTCCAGACTGGAGCCGCACAGGCGGTTGACCGTGGTGCCCGGCACTTCGACCGGCAAGCCCGCCAGCAACCCGGACATACGGGCAACGTTGCGGTTGTCTTCGCCAGCCTGGTTGGCGCAACCATAGATGAGGTCCTCCACCGCGGCCCAGTCCACCTGGGTATTGCGTTCCATCAAAGCTTTGAGGGGAACGGCACCCAAGTCGTCGGGCCGCACGCTAGCAAGCGCACCGCCATAGCGCCCGATGGGCGTGCGAATGGCATCGCAGATAAATGCTTCAATCATTTTTTACTCAATTCTTCAATTCTGCTTGGGACGTTGGTCGATCACACGGCGCGCCTTGCCGGTCTGGGTTCGGGGCAAGGAGTCAAAAGCCATCACATTGACGCGCGTCGATACACCCACATTGGTCTTGATGTGGTGCTGCAGTTCCTTGCCGATGGCTGCCATTTCCGCCGAACTCAGGCTGCCGGACAACTCGCGCTGCACCTCACAGCGCACTTCGATGTTGTCCAGGTGGCCGTCGCGGGTCAGGACCACCTGGTAGTTTCCGGTCAGCTTCTTGTCACGCAGAATCTGCTCTTCTATCTGGGTAGGAAACACATTGACACCGCGGATGATCAGCATGTCGTCGGAACGGCCCGTGATCTTGCCCATCCGGCGGAACGCGCGGGAGGTTGGCGGCAGCAGCCGGGTCAGGTCGCGGGTGCGGTAGCGAATCACCGGGAAAGCCTCCTTGGTCAGCGAGGTAAACACCAATTCGCCATCTTCTCCGTCGGCGACCACCTCACCCGTTTCCGGGTTGATGATTTCGGGGTAAAAGTGGTCTTCCCAGATGACCGGGCCATCCTTGGATTCGATGCACTCGCAGGCCACGCCCGGGCCCATGACTTCGGTCAGTCCATAGATGTCGATGGCATCTATGCCCAGCTTTCTTTCGATCTCTGCGCGCATGCCCTCGCCCCAGGGTTCTGCTCCAAAAATACCGACCTTGAGGGAAATCTGGTCTGGCGTGATGCCCAGCCGCTCGAACTCTTCGGCAATCACCAAAGAGTAAGACGGCGTGACCATGATGATCTCTGGCTGAAAATCGATGATCTGCTGCACCTGTTTTTCGGTCTGACCACCGGACATGGGGACCACCGCACAACCGGCGCGCTCGGCACCGTAATGCGCGCCAATGCCGCCGGTGAACATGCCGTAGCCGTACGAGTTGTGAAGCATGTCGCCCGCCCGGCCACCGGCGGCGCGAATGGAACGCGCCACTACGTTAGCCCAGTTGTCGATGTCCTTGAGGGTGTAGCCGACAACGATGGACTTGCCGGTGGTGCCCGACGAGGCATGCAGGCGGGCCAGCTTGTTGCGTGGCACCGCAAACAAGCCGAACGGATAGTGGTCGCGCAGGTCCGTTTTGGTCATGAACGGAAACTTGGCGAGGTCGGCAAGCGTTTTCAAGTCATCAGGATGAACGCCTTTCTCGTCAAACGCCTTTTTGTGGTGCGGCACGTTGTCATAGGCGTGCTTGAGCGACCATTTCATCCGCTCGAGTTGCAGTGCCGAGATTTCATCTCGGCTGGCGGTTTCGATCGGCTCCAGATCACCTGGCATGGGTTTTTTGACGGGCATGTTTGTCTCCTGTGCTGAATAATTATTGGTTGTCAGGCTGAGTTGATGCGGACTGTTGCAGCCCGGCGATCACTTCGCCCTGGATACGGTAAGACTTGCCCCGAAACAGGGCAATAGTTTTACCGCCAGGCGTACGGACGGTGACGTCATAAACGCCCGTTCGCCCGGATTGCGATTGCTCCATGGCTTCAGCTTCCAGCGTGTCACTTTCCTTGGCTGGGGCCAGAAAGTCAATATGGCAGGCGGAAGCGACGGTATTTTTGTTGTAGCTGTTGCAGGCGTAGGCAAAGGCGGTATCGGCCAGGGTAAAAATCATGCCACCGTGGCAGATGTGGTGACCATTGACCATGTCGGCACGAACCGGCATGGCCAGTTTGGCGTAACCAGGCCTGACATTAAGGATGCTCATTCCGAGTGCGTTGGCGGCACGGTCGCGCGCCCACATGGCCGCTGCAGTCGCGTCGGCCAGCGCCTGTGCCTCGGCTGGCGGAACTTGGGTGATTTGTTCAGTCATGAAGCTTCTTTCCTGCAAAGATGTGTCGCTGGATCAGCGGTGAAATACGGTAGCGGTCTTCACCGTAGCTGTCACCCAGATGAGCCAG
>JBBQLQ010000002.1:0-66478 GCA_038328055.1 Burkholderiales bacterium | reverse complement strand
GCGAGCCCAGCCGAATGAAATTACCCCACAGCCTGGATGCTTGTGCCTTGCAGCTCAACCACCCTTGCCCAGCCTATCGGCTTGCTGTTGTGAGGCTCACGTGCAATTAAGCAGCGAGTGCGAAACGTTCGTCGTTTGCAGTTAGTTTTTTTGAATCAGTTTTACGAGCACATTCAGCTCGACATGCCCTGCTACGCGTCCGAATCCACGTCGAAACCAGTGCAGCCCCAAGCGTCGTATTTTATGCCAATGTCAACAATTGCAATAGCTCAATCGCAGAATTTATGTGGGCATGCGCACCCCACTGCAGGGTATCGGCTTTATGCCCCAGATAGCCATAGGTAACGGCCACGGTGCCCATGCCTGCGGCCAGGCCGGCTGCGATGTCACGCTCGTCGTCACCCACATACACGCAGCGCGCAGGCGACACGCCAATGCGTTGCGCTGCCTCCAGCAATGGCTGTGGGTGTGGTTTAGCGAATGGCGTGGTGTCGCCACTGATGATGGTGCCGGCAGTGTCAAACAGGGGCATGGCGCGGGTCAAGGGATTGGTAAAACGGGCCGATTTGTTGGTGACAACGCCCCAAAGCAGCCCCTTCGAAACCAGTGTCGACACCAACTCTGTCACACCTTCAAAAATCAGTGTTCTTTGGGTCAGGCAGCGCTCGTAGTTTGAAAAGAATTCTTCGCGCAAGGCATCAAAATCCGGATGCTCAGGTGTCAAGTCAAATGCAATCCCAAGCATGCCGCGGGCACCGGCACCAGCCATCGGGCGGTATTGCGCCAGCGGCAACGATGGCAAGCCACGCACCACCCGCATCGCATCGGCTGCTGCTGCCAAGTCGGGCGCGCTGTCGATCAGCGTGCCATCCAGATCAAACAGCACCGCTTGCACATTGGCAAACTGTGCAACAGCTTGCGTCACGGCTGTGTGCTCGCAGGTTTTTGGGTTGCCAACAAGTAATTGACGCTGGTGTCCGCATTGAGCCAATAGCGTTGGGTCAACGGGTTAAATGACAGGCCCTTGCTGTGCGTCACAGCCAACTCTGATGCCCGACAAAACCCGGCCAGTTCGCTGGGACGAATCATCTTGGCGTATTCGTGGGTCCCGCGCGGCAGCATGTTCAGCACGTATTCCGCCCCCACAATGGCCAACAAGAATGATTTGGGGTTGCGATTCAAGGTGGAAAAGAACACCCAGCCACCTGGCTTAACCAATGTTGCACAGGCTTGAACCACAGAGGCAGGGTCTGGTACATGCTCAAGCATTTCCATACAGGTCACCACATCAAAGCTGGCCGGCTGCTCATCGGCCATGGCCTCAGCGCTGATTTCACGGTAGTGCACATTCTCGGTTTTTGCATCAAGCGCATGCAGTTGGGCAATGCGTAATGCTTTGGTTGAGAGGTCAATGCCGGTCGCAACAGCGCCTGCACGAGCCATCGAGTCGGTCAAAATGCCCCCGCCGCAGCCAATGTCGAGCACATTTTTCCCAGCCAATGGACACAAACCATTGATCCACGCTAGGCGCAGCGGGTTGATCTGATGCAAGGGGCGAAACTCGCCGTCCGCGTCCCACCAGCGGTGGGCCAAGTCTGAAAATTTTGCCAGTTCGGCGGCATCTGCGTTGATTGTTGGATTCATGTCCCGATTATCCGAAATTTATGGCTCAAATAATAGGATCGTCAGCAATGAGCGGTCGAAAAAAAACCCGCCACGCAGGCGGGTTTTTCGGAGCGAAAAGGCTTATGCCTTCTTGGCGTAGGCGCTGCACCAGCCTTTGCCAGCAACTTGCTTGCCGGCAAACAGTGGGCAGCCACCGGCTGCGTCAGCTGCCTTGCCTTGGAACAAGGCGCAGTTGTTGCACATTTGTGCTGCAGCGTGCTTAGGGTATTTCTTGCCATCTGCCTTGGCAGAGTCGGCAACATAACCCAGGCCCTTGGCTGCGCCGTCGGTCTCATCAACCATAGGAGCTGCAGCCATGGCCACACCCGAAGCCAACACGCTAGTACCGATAACCGATTGCAAAATGAATACGCGACGATTTGTCATTGGAATATTTCCTTGATAGTTGAGAGATGCCTGCAGTTGCCAAAAAAACCACGGCAACAAGCGGGGCAATTTTCACACTTGCCAAGCGCTATGTCATATTTTTTTTCGAATAACCCTATAAATAAGTGAATCGCGATAAATGCCGGTGGCCAAGACGCAACACTTGGGCGCTTGGCGTCAGACCCTGATTTCTTTGGCACTCATCTGGTATTTAAAGCTGTCCGGCGTGTATGAATCCAGCCGTCCTGCAGCCGTCTCGGCCACCGGGTACATAAAGAAGCCAAGCTTGTCACCTGAACTACCGGGCAGCAGCACATCGTGGGCGGTATTGAAGGCGACCCAGTTGCCCTCCCACCCACCAAACAGCGCCGTTTTGACCGGTGCCACCAGCGGATGCTGCTGGTTTTTGATCCATTCGGCCGTTTCCTGGCGCATCACCTTGGCCACATCGGCCGGGTCCATCGCTACCCAGCCATGGCCTTTCAGAAACACCTCGGCACGACAATGCTGTGCGCCCGACAGTTTGGCCGGGTTGCCACCGAGTTCTTTGTAGCCAAAGGCGCTGGGCACCAGGCGCACGCCGTAAACATCACGCGCGGGCAGCCCGACTGCACGGCACAAGCCAACGAACAAGGCGTTCAGGTCAGCGCATTTGCCGCCCAAGTTGCCGGTTTCCAGCATGGTTTTGATGTCGCCTTCGCCACAACCACGGGTTTTGGGCTCACGGTAGGCGTTGGTGACGACCCAATCGTAGAGTTTTTGGGCCTTTTCAGCGTCGGATTTAACACCTTTGATGGCTTCAAGCGCGGTTTTGAGCACGATGCCATCGGTCGGCAGCAAGCTGGTGGCAGCGGTTCGCGCTTTGAGCGTGGCGGCATCTTCAGAGACGGCCTCTTTATGTAACCAGTTGACCGCGCGGTTTTGCGTCTGGATGCGGCTGGTCAGCTCAACATAGGGCTTCTCCACGCTGTCTGCAAACTCCACAAACAACATGCGCGCCCCGTACTGGGTGTCGCTGGTCACATGGGTTTTGCCGTTGCTGGTAAAGCTGCTCTCCAGCGACTTTTGCCAATCGGTATCGACACTGGGTATTGGCAGCCAAACCCGGGTGCCGCCGGCTGTATGCGCTACATCGACGCGGGTGGTCAGCTCAAACGTGCGCCACAGACCCGGTTCAGGCTTGAATTGGCGCGCTGGTGTTGTCGCGGTTTGTGCAAAATTGATAGCTGGTTGCGCAAGCGCTGTAAGGGCTACAGCCGTTTTTTGTATAAATTGGCGGCGTGCCAAAGCATGGACGGTGGTCATCAAGAGAACTCCGGAAAATAAAAAAAACCAAGCGGCCCAGGTAAAGGTGCGCCGCGTTGGCAAGAGCCGGAATTATCGGCGGGTGCAGGCCCGCTCCATCAGCGAATCAAGCTGTCAGGAAATCAGAAAACTCTGTTTTGAGCTCATCCATCGCGACTTGGCTAAGCCGGTTGCCGTATTGCGCCACCACACGCCCTGCCGCCTGATTGGCCAGCCAAGCGGCTTGTGCGTGGCTGTGGCCATGCGTCACAGCGTACAAAAACGCGCCAGCAAACATGTCGCCAGCCCCGTTGGTATCGAGCGCCTTGACCTTGGCAGCCGGCACCTCGGTGTGCTGACCGCCTTCGAGCACGATGCAACCTTTGGCACTGCGCGTCAGGCACACCACGCGGGACTGCTGGCTGAGTTGCTGGCAGATCAGCGCCATGTCGGTGGTGCCACACCACACTTGTGCTTCTTCCTCGTTGCAAAACAGGTAGTCCAACTCGCCAGTGGCGGCGTTGCCGACCATGGCATCCAGACCCGGACGGCAAAAGTTGATCATGCTCATGTCGCTCAGCGTGGTGGCCAGCGCCACGCCCGCTGCTTTGGCAACCTCACGGCCCTGAATGGCCGCATCCAAGCCGGTGGGCGACGCCGCCAAATAGCCTTCCATGTAATAGACCTTGGACTTGGCGATGTCGTGCGGCTGCAGCGACGCGGCATCAATATCAGCTGTAGCACCCAAAAAGGTGCTCATGCTGCGCTCGGCATCCGGGGTCACCATGACCATGCAACTACCCGTCTGCCCTTGCGGGGCGCGGGTGTTGGTCAGGTTGGTGGCAACACCGTGCGACAACAAGTCTTTGGTATAAAAATCGCCCAATTCGTCGTCAGCTACCCGGCACGAGTAAAACGCGCGGCCACCTAACTGGGCCAGCGCGACCACCGTGTTGCCAGCAGAGCCGCCGCCGGTACGCCGCGAATGAAGGCCGTGCACATGGCGCAGCAACTCAGCCCGCCGGTCCGTATCAATCAGGGTCATGTGGCGTTTGGCAACGCCCGCTGTCTGCAATTGCACATCAGACACGTCGTATTCAGAGTCCACCAACGCGTTGCCAATCGCGTAAAGGTCGTGGTGCGTCGTCATGCTTACTGCTCTACAAAAGCGCGTTCAACCACATAGTCACCTTGTTTGGTGGTGTTGCCTTCCATGAAGCCTTTGTGCTCCAGAATTGCCTTCAGATCACGCAACAACGCCGGGCTGCCGCACATCATGGCGCGATCGTGGGCTGGATCAAATTTGGGTAAACCCAGATCGGCTTGCAGCTTGCCGGTTTCCAGCAAGGTTGTGATGCGGCCCTGATTTTTGAACGGCTCACGCGTCACGGTCGGGTAGTACAGCAGTTGCGCAGTCACCATCTCGCCCAAAAACTCATGGTCAGGCAGTTCCAGCGTCAGGTAGTCGTGGTAAGCCAGCTCGGCCACTTCACGCACACCATGCACCAAAATCACTTTTTCAAACTTTTCATAGGTCGCAGGGTCACGCACGACGCTCAAAAACGGGGCCAGACCAGTACCGCTGCCGAATAAATACAGGTTTTTGCCCGGCAGCAGGTAGTCAATCAATAGTGTGCCGGTGGGCTTTTTGCCCACCACAATCTTGTCGCCCACCTGGATGTGTTGCAGGCGGGATGTGAGCGGGCCGTCTTGCACCTTGATGCTCAAAAACTCCAGATGGTCTTCGTAATTGGCACTGACGATGCTGTAGGCGCGCAGCAAGGGTTTGCCGTCAACACGCAGACCAATCATGGTGAAGTGGCCGTTTGAAAACCGCAGCGCCGGGTCGCGCGTGGTGGTAAAACTAAACAGCCGGTCGGTCCAGTGGTGAACGCTTAAAACGGTTTCATTCAAAAATGCACTCATGAAAAGCCTTGATGATGGTCAATAAAAGGGACATAGTCTAAAACAAGGTCCCAACTTTGCCCTGACATAACTCAAACGTCCAAAATTTTTAATGGGAGTCAAACCGTGAACGATGAGGGTCACGGATCAAGCAAAGGCTGCAGCAGCCGGTTGGCCTGCTCCCCAGTCCAATCGAATTCGCCCCGCAGCACGCCGCGTATGGCACCATCTTTGCCAACCACCACGGTACTGGGAAAGGCGCTCACGCCCCACTGCGCGGCGATCTTGCCTTGGAAATCAGGAACAACCGGCAAAGCCAGCCCGGTGCGCTGCACAAAACCCTGAATGCTTGGCACCGATTGCTTGAAATTGACCGCCAACACGGTGAGTTTTTCCGGGCCATACAACTCAGCCAGCGTTTGCAGCGAGGGCATCTCTGCCAGGCATGGCGGGCACCAACTGGCCCAAAAGTTGATCAATACCACCCTGCCCTTGAGTTCACTCAAACGCCAGACGTGGCCGCTCAAATCTGCTGCCGCAAAAACTGGTACCGGCTGGCGCGCGTTCCAGGCTTGGAACTCGAACCCTTGCGCGCCTGCCGGGCCAGCCAGCAGCGCCAGCAGCCAGCCAAGCCGTGCGACACCTTTATAGCAATTACTCAGCACCCCTGATATCCGTTACTATTTTTATAACAAATTGGCCTCTAACCCAAGCAGCGCATGCGCAAGCAGCTATCATTTTGATATTTCTTAAAGCTTCGGCGCAACCCAGCCCGCCACACTGGCCAAGGCCGCATCAAGCTTGCCAGGCTCAGTGCCACCGGCCATCGCCATGTCGGGCTTGCCGCCGCCCTTGCCGCCAACTTGTGCCGCAACAAAGTTGACCAACTCGCCAGCCTTGACCCGACCCGTGGTGTCAGGTGTCACGCCCACCGCGATTTGCACCTTGTCGCCATCGACCACGCCGAGCACGATGACGGCGGTTTTCAGTTTGTCCTTGAGTTTGTCCATGGTGTCGCGCAAGGTCTTGGTGTCAGCCCCCTCCAGGCGCGCAACCAGCAGCTTGACACCGTTGATGTCTTGCGCTTTTTCAACCAGCTCATCGCCCTGTGCCGAGGCCAGCTTGCCTTTGAGGGCGGCGACTTCTTTCTCCAGTGCCTTGACGTGATCGAGCACCGTCACGATGCGGTCGTTGACCTCAGCCACCGGGGTTTTCAACACGCCTGCCGCATGACTCACCGTGTCTTCCAGGTGCTGCAAATACTTCAGCGCGTTTTCACCGGTCACCGCCTCAATACGGCGAATGCCGGATGCCACGCCGCTTTCAGCCACCACCTTGAACAGGCCGATGTCACCGGTGCGCTGCACATGCGTGCCGCCGCACAGCTCGCGGCTGGAGCCGATGTCAAGCACGCGCACCGACTCGCCATACTTCTCGCCAAACAGCATCATGGCACCGGTGGCCTGCGCCGACTCGATGTCCATGACACGGGCTTGCGCTGCGGCGTTGGTCAGAATCTCGGCGTTGACGCGCGCTTCAACCTCGCGGATTTCAGGATCGGTCACCGGCGCGTTGTGGGCAAAGTCAAAGCGCGTGCGCTCCGGGTTCACCAGACTGCCTTTTTGCTGCACATGGCTGCCCAACACCTCGCGCAGCGCCTTGTGCATCAGGTGCGTGGCCGAGTGGTTGCGCACGGTGGCGGCGCGCAAACTAGCGTTGACATGGGCTGTCACGCCGTCACCGACCGCTAGCGTGCCAGACTTCAAAACACCATGGTGGCCAAACACATCGGCCTTGATTTTTTGGGTGTCGGCCACTTCAAACAGCGCCGTGTCGCAGAAGATCGCGCCCTGGTCGCCCACCTGGCCGCCGCTTTCAGCGTAAAACGGTGTCGCGGCCAGTACGATCACACCTTGTTGACCTTCTTTTAGGCTGGCAACGCTTACACCACCTGCGTAGATAGCTACTACTTTAGAAGCAACTGTCAAGTGTTCGTAGCCCACAAACTCGTTGCCCGCGCCGGCGTATTCGAGCGCCCGATCCATCTTGAATTTGCCAGCTGCACGGCCCTGTGCCTTTTGATGGTCCATGGCGGCATGGAAACCGGCCTCGTCCACTTCCACGCCGCGTTCGCGGCAGACATCGGCCGACAAGTCGAGCGGAAAGCCGTAGGTGTCATGCAGCTTGAAGGCCACATCGCCCGGCAAAGTCTTGACCCCAGCGGCGACTTGGCCATCGGCCCCGTTGCTGCCAAGGGCCTCGTCCAGAATCTGCATGCCGATTTCCAGCGTCTCGTAAAAGCGCTCTTCTTCGACCCGCAACACATCCATGATGCGTCCCGATTGTGCTGCCAAGCTTGGGTAAGCCTCGCCCATCAGCGCCACCAGATCAGGCACCAATTTGTGAAAAAACGGTGTTTTTTTGCCCAGTTTGTAGCCATGGCGAATGGCCCGGCGAATGATGCGCCGCTGCACGTAGCCACGGCCTTCGTTGCTGGGCAAAACGCCATCGCTGACCAAAAACGCGGTCGCGCGGATGTGGTCAGCAATCACCTTGAGCGAGTTGTTGGCCAAATCAGCGCAACCGGTTTCGCGGCCCGCCGCTTTGATCAGCGCCGCAAAAATGTCGATTTCGTAGTTGCTGTGCACGTGTTGCAGGATGGCAGCGAGGCGCTCCAGCCCCATGCCGGTGTCCACGCAGGGTGCGGGCAGCGGCAAGAGTCGGCCATCGGGCTGCATGTCGAACTGCATGAACACGTTGTTCCAGATCTCGATGTAACGGTCGCCATCCTGATCGGGTGATCCGGGCGGGCCACCGGCAATGCCCGGGCCATGGTCAAAGAAAATTTCACTGCACGGGCCGCACGGGCCGGTGTCGGCCATCATCCAGAAATTGTCAGAGGCGTATTTGGCGCCCTTGTTGTCGCCAATGCGCACCACGCGCTCGGGTGGCAAGCCAATCACCTTGGTCCAGATGTCATAGGCCTCATCGTCGTCAATGTAGACCGTGGCCCACAGCTTGTCAGCCGGCAATTTGTAGACCTGCGTCAGCAGTTCCCAGGCCCATTGCAGCGATTCGTGCTTGAAGTAGTCGCCAAAGCTCCAGTTGCCCAGCATCTCGAAAAAGGTGTGATGGCGTGCGGTGTAGCCAACGTTTTCCAGGTCGTTGTGTTTGCCACCAGCGCGCAGGCAGGCTTGCACCGAGGCCGCGCGCACGTAACTGCGCTTGTCGGTGCCCAGAAACACGTCCTTGAACTGCACCATGCCCGAATTGGTGAACATCAACGTCGGATCATTGCCGGGAACCAGCGGACTCGTGGGCACGATGGTGTGGCCTTTGGAGGCAAAAAAATCAAGAAAAGTCTTGCGAATGTCGGCGACAGTGACCGGGGTGGCAGTTGGATTCATGGCTTGAAAAAAAACCTGGTTGACTGGGTGAGAAATGAGGGCCGGCAATGATGCGCTTGAAGCGCGCCTGCCAAAGCCGCTAATTTTATGTGATCAGCAGGTGGTGAACACCACAACTGTTGTGGTGCACCGTCCGGTTTCGCCCTTGACGCTTGGCAGCATAGACAGCCTCGTCAGCCAATTTGAGATTGGCCAGCAGGTCGTGCGACTGGCCGGCTTGCGTGGTGGCCGCGCCGATGCTCACGGTCAGGTCCAAGCCGCCAGGTCGTGCTGCCACGATGATTTGATGCACGCGTTGGGCCACACGCAGCGACTGTTCGACATCTGAGTTCGGCAGGATCAGCGCAAATTCCTCGCCGCCATACCGTATAACCGAATCACCTTGACGTGCTGCTGACTGAAGACACTGCCCCAACTCGCGCAAAACGGCATCGCCCCGGTCATGGCCGTATGTGTCGTTGACGTTTTTGAAATGGTCAATATCGATCATCAGCACAGAAAACGTGGTGTTCTGTTGTTGCCCAAGAATCGATGCCGCCACGGCAAGGGTGCGCCGGTTGCCAAGCCCGGTCAGGCTGTCGGTATAAGTGAGCTGCGTCAGGGAGCGGTTGTCGTCTTCGGTGACCACCACCCGAGCTTCGAGTTGGGCATTCAGAACGCGTAGACGCTCATGCGCATCGAGTAGCTGGGCAGCCATAGTCTGGGCTTGCTTACGGGCTTCAAGCAGTTCCGACTCAAAGCGGCTACGCTCCTGTGCCACAAAGAATAGCCAGATATAGACGGTCTGGCCCTGCAAATTCACTTTTTTGATATTGGTCATTACCGGTAGCGGTGTGCCGGTTGGTCTGTGCAGGTAAAGAAAAATCTCATGCACCTCGCCTTCACGCCATAGCAAGGGCAAGACATGGGTCTGGCAAAAAATACTGGAGGCCCGGGTCAGCAAGCTGTCCATGAACTCAGGCATGGCCTGGTCTGGCGCAGAAACCGTCAGTGCGACGAGATTCGGGTTGGCAAAAACCACGCGTTGCTGGGTATCGGTCACCAGAACGGCGCAAGGCAGCTCAGAAAAAATATCAAGCGGCATGCTGCTGGAGACTCAGGCCGGGTGGCTGACCATGGGTATCACCGAGCGCATGGCCGCAATGACTTTATCGGGGTGACTCATGTGGGCGCAGTGCCCCACGACATCCATCACCTGCAGGGTGCTCAAGGGCAGATGTGTGTGCAGGTACTCCCCCACGGACAAGGGGGCGAGCGTGTCTTGGCGGTGCTGCAGGATCAGGCACGGTACAGCAACCTTGGACAGGTCGCTGCGGTTGTCAGCGAAAAAGGTGGTTTGGGCAAAGCTGCGCGCCATCACTGGGTCGGTGGAACAAAAGCTTTCATTCAGCCGCGCGCTGGTGGAGTCGCTTTGGCCGGCGATCACCGGTGCAAGAAAATTGGCCCAGCCCAGAAAATTTCTGTCCATCAAATCGAGCAGTTCCTGCAGGTCTTTGCGCTCAAAACCGCCGGTGTAATCCGGTAGTTGGTTCACAAAACAGGGGTTCGGTCCAACCAGCACCAGTTGTTTGAACAAGCCGGGGCGTGCGATGGCGGCCAGCATGCCAATGGAGCAACTCACCGAGTGGCCGATATAGACTGCGTCGTGCGTGATCCCTTGGGCATCACAGACTTCCAGCAGGTCCTGGGCGTAGCCCGCCAGGGTGCTGTACCGCTGGGCATCAAAAGCGGAAAGATCGGACTTTCCGCACCCCACGTAATCAAATAAAACCTGCCTGCAATCGGCTTCAAAGGCCGGGGTGATGGCATCCCACATATCCTGATTGCAGCCAAAACCGTGTCCATAAATCAGGGTGGAACTGCCGTGGCCGATGACATTGACGTGATTGCGAGTGTTGACGTTCATATAGAAAAATGCTCGTGAGGTGTTCCGAGCGCATTAAACAACAAATCTAGACAAGCGAAATTCTGCAAAAGCAAAAAAGAAACAAAAGCAAACTCACCCGCATGCAGTCAAGTGCTGCACCAAAAATCGGTCTCAGTGAATACGCTCACGCACCACCCTGATTTGCCAGGAGTTTGCGCCCCGTCGTCGTAAAACCAGAGCCACACGACCCAGAAACACAACCTTACCCCGGCGCAGCCTTCGCGACTCTGCCAGCATAGGCGCTAACTCACAGAATGTTGACGGCTCGGTGACTGTGCCCGAGACACTGTCGCCCTATTGGCGGCTGAATTGCGCTGCTACAGTTGCATTGCTGAAAATATTGTTTAAGTTGATCAAGGGTTTACCCTTATTTGTATTATGCTGCGCTGCACAATGGCGCGACCAAATTGGAGACGTGCCATGACTAATTCCGGAGCTTCCCTTATGCGCACGTATTTCCTTACCGCCACACAACCCAATGTGGGTCTGACCTCGGTGGCCCTTGGGCTGTTGCGCTCTTTGCAACGGCGCGGGCTGAAGGTGGCCTTTGCCAAACCGGTGACCAAAGTCACCCCTGAGTTGGAGCCTTCGGTGCTGTTTGCCCGCAGTCTTTGCCAGGCAGAGACCACGCCCAACCCGCTGCCCATGAGTTTTGTCACGCAGCAAATGAACGACGGCAAACGAGATGATCTGCTGGAAAGCATCGTCGGTCTGGTTATGCCCGCAGCCCAGGGAGCCGATGTGATGGTGGTCGAAGGCATTCATCCCGACCCTACCCGGGCCTTTCTTCCTCAATTGTCAGCGGATATTTCCCGCAGTTTGCAGGCCGATGTGGTGCTGGTGGCCAGTGCAGCAGATGCTGATGGCATCGCCCAAACGCAGTATTTGATAGTGCGGGTTCGCCGGTCTGGTCATGATGTTGCGGGCGTCATCTTCAACCTGGCACCAGCGGACTTCGATCAGACAGCGGTGGCCAGCACCCTTGATGGTGTACCAATTTGGGGGGTGATTAAAAGCATCCCTGCGCTAGCCGCTCCGCGCACACTGGATGTGGCGCGGCATCTGGGTGCTGAGGTCATGATTGAGGGTGACATTGCCAGTCGCCGCGTGATGGATACGGTGATGTGCGGTCGATCTGTAGCCGAGATCATTCCGCGGTTGCGACCGGGTTCGCTGGTGGTTAGCGCCGGTGACCGTGATGATGTGATTCTGGCCACGGCATTGGCCGCCAGTAACGGCATTGAACTGGCCGGTTTGGTGCTCACGCATCACAGCTATATCAGCCCGCGCATTGAGCAATTTGCTGCCCGCGCCCTGAATAGCGGGTTGCCGGTGATGCGCACCGACGGCGATAGTTTTGAGACCGTCGCCAGCATCAGCCGACTGCCGATGGCGGTGCCGCAAGACGATCTGACACGCATGGACTTGGTGATTGAAAGCGTGGCCGAAGGACTCAACGCCGACGCAATCTGCGCTGGTCTGGATCATGCCACCAGCAAGCGGATGTCGCCACCGGCGTTTCGCTACCAGCTCATTCAAAAAGCACGCGCGGCCCATAAACGCATCGTGTTGCCAGAGGGGGGCGAGCCCCGCACCATTCGCGCAGCCGTGATCTGCACCGAAAAAAGCATTGCACGATGCGTGCTGCTGGGCAAGCGAAAAGCCATTGAGTCGGTGGCCGATGCCATGGGTGTCGTACTCCCGTCAGGGCTGGAAATTCTCGACCCTGATGAGATCATTGAGCGCTATGTGCAACCGATGGTAGAAATGCGCAAAAGCAAAGGCCTGACGCCGACCCAGGCGCAGGCATTGCTGGAAGACAACGTGGTTTTAGGCACCATGATGCTGGCTATGGACGAAGTGGATGGTCTGGTCAGCGGTGCGGTGCACACCACCGCCAACACGGTGCGCCCGGCGTTACAACTGATCAAAACCGCGCCGGGGGCCAGCATTGTGTCGTCATGCTTTTTCATGCTCATGCCCGAGCAGGTACTGGTGTATGCGGACTGCGCAGTCAACCCCGACCCGAGCGCCACTGAGCTGGCTGAAATTGCCCACCAGACGGCTAATAGCGCTCAGGCATTTGGCATCGACCCGAAGGTCGCCATGATCAGCTACAGCACAGGTAAGTCCGGCACTGGCGACGATGTTGAAAAAGTCCGCGAGGCCACTGGTCTGGCCAAAACCCAGTGGCCAGACATGGTGATTGACGGCCCCATGCAGTACGACGCTGCTACCGATAGTCAAGTGGCCGCGCAAAAGGCGCCCGGCAGTGCCGTGGCTGGCCAAGCCACCGTATTCATCTTTCCTGACCTCAACACCGGCAACACCACCTACAAAGCGGTACAACGCTCGGCCAACGTGGTGTCGGTCGGCCCCATGCTGCAAGGCTTGCGCAAACCGGTCAATGACCTGTCGCGCGGTGCACTGGTGGACGACATCGTTTTCACCATTGCCCTGACCGCCATTCAGGCGCAGACCATGGCGAAATAGCCCGCACGAGCCATGCTGATGCCCGCTGTGTCGGCCATGCCTTTTTCAGCTAGCCAACGGGTCTGCCTGCTGGGTGCCGAATGCACCGGCAAGACCTGGCTGGCGCAGCGGCTGGCTGCGCACTTCAACGGCCTTTACGTTGCGGAATACTTGCGCGATTGGTGCGATCGCCATGGTTACACGCCGCAAGCGCACCAGCAGCTGGCTATTTTGCAAGCGCAGATTTATGAAGAAAATAAGGCTCTAGCCCTTATGCAACAAGCGCAAGCTGCTATTATTTTTTGCGACTCAGCCCCGTTGATGACGGCGGTTTACAGTGCCCACTACTTTACCGACCCCACGCTTTACCCGGCCGCCCACATCCACCATCGGGGCTACGCCCTGACCTTGTTGTTGCAGCCCGACTTGCCCTGGCAGGCCGATGGCGTACAGCGCGATGGTGTGGCGACACAGCAGGCAGTGCATGCGTTGCTGGAGCATGAACTGGCTGGCTACCCGTTGGTGGTGCGCATCGGTGGCGCTGGTGACGCGCGGTTGCAATCGGCTATCAGCGCGGTGAAATCGCACTTGGCCACAAAGTTGCATTAGGCGCGTCTTACAATTCGCAACTCACCGGGGGTGTCCGCTGCAAGGCGGGCTGAGACAGTCCCCATACCTGATCTGGATCATGCCAGCGTAGGGAGCGTGATGGCTGCATGGTGCGAGCCTGATGGGCCGCCCACCGTTGCCCAGCGACTCTTTTGCTGGCGCAACTGAAAGACTCCGCCATGAACCGTCGACTATTTACTTTGGCCGCCACCGCGCTGGCTGCGCTGGCCATTTCAACGCCAACCCTGGCCGCCACCGAACTGCGTGTGATGGTGCACAGCTCTTTTGACCTGCCAAAGCCGCTGCTGGCGCAGTTTGAATCGCAAAACGGCATCAAGCTGGCCATCATCAAGGGTGGTGATGCGGGCGAAATGCTCAACAAACTGATTTTGACCAAGGCGCACCCGGTGGCCGATGCGGTGTACGGCATTGACAACACGCTGGTGGCCAAGGCGCTCGCCGCCGGTGTGCTGGAGCCTGCGCTGGCCCCGTCCAACGATGCCGCAGATGCCAGCCTGAGCAGCGCACTGACAGCGGTCGATTACGGCTATGTCACGCTCAACTACGACAAGGCGGCCATTGCCAAAAGCGGCGTTACCCTGCCAAAGAGCTTGCAGGATTTGACGCAACCCGCCTACAAAGGCTGGCTCGTCACGCCCAACCCCGCCACCAGCAGCACCGGCTACGCCTTTTTGCTGGCAACCATTGCGGGTTTGGGTGAAGATCAAGCATTTGCCTGGTGGGCGCAGATGCGCACCAACGGTCTGAAAGTGGTCAAGGGCTGGAGCGAGGCCTATTACACCGAGTTCAGCCGCAACAAGGGCGCACACCCGCTGGTGGTGAGCTACGCCAGCAGCCCGGCCGCCGAGGTTTTTTATAGCAAGGACAAGATTACCGAGTCGCCCACCGCCAGCCTGAACCTCAAAGGCGGCGTGTTCCGTCAGCTTGAGGGCGTGGGCTTGGTCAAGGGCGGTGCGCAACGAGATGCGGCGCTCAAGTTCGTTGAGTTCATGCGTTCAGGCGCGGTGCAGCAAGCGCTGCAAACCAGCATGTGGATGTACCCGGTGCAGGCCGGCACACCCCGCGCCGAGGTCATGCGCCATGCCGCTGAGCCGGCCAGTTTCGAGTCCTTGCCCAACACCGTGATCGCCGACAAAGGCGCGCAATGGGTGGCGCGCTGGACGCAGCTGGTGCTGAAGTAGGCCATCAACAGAATGGGTCAACGCTTGCGCTGGCGCACGCTGCTGCTGGCGTTGCTCCCGGTGTTGGCGCTTGGGGCGATGCTGCTGGCACCTTTGGCGCGGCTGGCGCTGGAAGGCTTCTCGGATAGTTTCAATCCCACCGAATCGCTGTCGATCTGGAAGCCCTGGCAAGACGACTACCTGCGCTGGCGCGTGCTGTGGTCACTGGCGCAGGCCAGCATCACCTGCGTGCTGGCCTTGGTGATTGGTTTGCCACTGGCCTGGGTGTTGGCGCGCTTTGAGTTTGTTGGCCGCACGCTGGTGTTGCGCTTGCTGATGCTGCCGTTTGTCGTGCCCACGCTGGTGGCGGCGCTCGGTGTGCTGGCGCTGTGGGGGCCGCATGGGGTTTTGAGTGGCTGGTTGGGTGTCAATTTGCAGGACACGCCGTGGCTGCTGCTCTACGGCAATCTGTTTTTCAACCTGTGTCTGGTGGTGCGTGCCGGGGTCGATGCCTTGGGGCAGGTCAATGCCCGCCAAGTGGCCGCAGCGCGCACGTTGGGGGCGACGCCCTGGCGGGCGTTTTGGCGTATCGAGTGGCCGGCCATTGCGCCGTGGCTGATGTCGAGCCTGTGCCTGGTATTTTTATACTGCTTTGCCGGTTTTGGTCTGGCGCTGGTGCTCGGTGGTCAGCGTTACGCCACGGTCGAGGTCGAAATCTACACGCTGGTGGCCTACGAACTGCAACTCGGCCAGGCCAGCGTGCTGGCGCTCTGGATGCTGGGGCTGACCGGTGCGGTGGCGCTGGCTTATGCGGTGCTTGAAAAGCGCCTGGCGGCACCGGCGCGCAGTGAGCCGATTGCACGTCAGCAGCCTCGTGGGGTTTATCAATGGCTGGCGCTGGCCGCCACGCTGGCCGTACTGGCCTTTTTTTGTGCCTTACCGGTGCTGGCGATTGTCTGGCGCTCGCTGTTTGTTGGCGCGACCACTTGGGCGCAGGTTTTTGACGCTGAAACGCTGGCAGCCCTGTGGAACACGCTGCGCTTTTCTGCCGTGGCACTGCTGCTGGCCACACTGCTGGGCGTGTTGCACGGGCTGGCGGCGCAAGCCTCGGTGCTGTGGCGTGCGGCGGCCTTTTTACCCTTTGTGGTGTCCCCGGTGACGGTAGCCTTTGGTTTGCTGCTGTTGTATCCAACCTGGACGGCCAGCTTGCCTCTGCTGCTGGCGGCCTATGCGGTGTTGGCCTATCCGTTCGTCGCCAAGTCCTTGTCTGCCGGGCTTGATAGCCTGCCCGAACCTGTGCTGCAGGCGGCCCGCACCCTGGGAGCCAGTCCGTGGCGTTGTTTCTGGCGCGTGACGCTGCCCTTGCTCAGGCCCGCGCTGCGCCGTGGCATGGCGTTTGCTGCCGCCACTGCCTTGGGTGAATTTGCTGTCACGCTGTTTTTGTCGCGGCCCGAATGGGCCACGCTGACGACCCTGATGTACCAACGGCTCGGTCGCCCGGGGCAGACCAATCTGGACGCGGCGATGGTGCTGGCCTGCCTGCTGATGGCGTTGGCACTGTTGGCGTTTTTGCTGATTGAGTGGCCGGTGGCTGAGTCGGATGCGCGCCATGCTTGAGTTGCGCCACATCGACCAGCACTACGGTGGCCGGCTACTGCTGCAAGACATCAACTTGCAGGTGGCCCCGGGTGAAGTTGTGGCCCTGCTAGGGCCATCGGGCAGCGGCAAAAGCACCTTGCTGAAAATTGTCGCGGGCTTGCAAGCACCCGATGCCGGCAGCGTCTGGTTTGACGGCCGTGACATCACCCACCTGCCACCCGAGCGGCGCGGCTTTGCGCTGATGTTTCAGGACTTTGCGCTGTTCCCGCATTTGAACGTGCTCAATAACGTGGCGTTTGGTTTGATTGAGCAGCGCACGCCAAAGCGCGATGCCAAGAATCAGGCCATGGCAATGCTGAGCATTTTTGGTTTGACGGATTACGCCGGGCGCAAGGTCTGGAGCCTGTCGGGTGGCGAGCAGCAGCGCGTGGCGCTGGCCCGTGCCCTGATCACCCGGCCACGTGCACTGTTGCTTGATGAGCCGTTTTCCGCACTGGATGCAGATTTGCGGGTGGCACTGCGTGACGAATTCAAAACTCGCATTCGCGCCGCCGGCATGGCCACGCTGCTGGTGACACATGATGAGCAGGAAGCCCGCGCTATGGCTGATCGGGCGGTGCGGCTGGCGGCAGCGCGATTGCTGCCTGTAGGCTGAATCAGCCGTGATGATCAGGGTTTTCCCTGATTTGGCATTGCCAGGGGACTAAAATCTACCGTTTTGCAGGCATCAGGCGGCACGCTGCAGTCGATGTGCCTTGAAAGATTTTCAACTTTTCACGAATGGATAAGCAAATGAATAAACGTATTTTGTTGCTGGTAACTGGCTTGATGGTGGCGGGTTTGTTTACCGGCTGCGGCAAGAAGGAAGAAACTGCCGCAGCGGTTGCGCCAGCGCCGGCCCCCGTCGCTGCGAAAGCCATTGTGATTGGTCTCGATGACAATTTTCCGCCCATGGGTTTTCGTGATGACAAAAATGAATTGGTCGGCTTTGACATCGATCTGGCCAAAGAAGCTGGCAAACGCCTTGGTGTAGAAGTGACGTTCAAGCCGATTGACTGGAGTGCCAAGGAAGCCGAACTCAACGGCAACCGCGTTGACGTGCTGTGGAACGGCTTGACGATCACCGAAGAGCGCAAGGCCAATATTCTGTTCACCACGCCTTATCTCGAAAACCGCCAGATCATTGTGGTGGCCGACAAGTCGCCGGTCAAGACCAAGGCTGACCTGAAAGGTGCCGTTGTCGGCGTGCAGGACGGCAGCAGCGCGGTTGAAGCCATCCAGAAGGACGCGGCCACGCTGAAATCGATCAAGGAGTTGAAGAAATTTGGTGACAACGTGACGGCCTTGATGGACCTTTCAGCCGGTCGTCTGGGTGCCGTGGTGGTCGATGAAGTGGTGGGCCGCTACTACACCGCCAAGAAGCCCGGCGAATACCGTGTGCTGGAAGAAAATTTTGGCACCGAAGACTATGGTGTTGGCATGCGCAAGACCGATACCGAGCTGGCCGCCAAGCTGCAAAAGGCGCTTGACGACATGAAAGCCGATGGTGCTGCTGCCGCAATTTCGACCAAGTGGTTCGGCAAGGACATCGTCAAAAAATAGGCCGATCATAGGTTTGCCTGAGGTGACTGACTCAGGCTTTTTGATTTATCCATGAGCTATATCCTTGCCATCTTGCCGCCGCTGTTGCAAGGCAGCGTCGTCACGCTTCAGGTATTTTTGATCACGCTGGCACTGGCGGTGCCACTGGGTCTGGGCTTGGCCTTGATGCGGATCTCGCGGTTCGCAGTTCTCAGCACGCTGGTCAATGGCTACATCTGGCTCATGCGCGGCACGCCACTGATGCTGCAGATGCTGTTCATTTACTTTGCCTTGCCATTTATTCCGGTGATTGGTGTGCGTCTGCCCGACTTTCCATCAGCCGTGCTCGCCTTTGTGCTGAATTACGCTGCCTATTTTGCGGAAATTTTCCGCGCTGGCATCCAGTCCATCAACCGCGGCCAGTATGAAGGTGCCCAGGTTCTGGGCCTGACCTACGCGCAGACCATGCGGCGCATTGTGTTGCCACAAGTGCTCAAACGCATCCTGCCGCCCATGAGCAACGAGACCATCACGCTGGTCAAGGACACCTCGCTGATTTATGTGCTGGCCATGAACGACTTGCTGCGTGCCGCGCGTGGCATTGTTCAGCGCGATTTCACGACTTCGCCGTTTGTCGTGGCGGCCGCCTTTTATCTGGCCATGACGCTGGTGCTGACCTATGGTTTTCAGCGCCTGGAAAAGAAATACGCGGTCTATGATGACTAGCCCCATGATCAACGCTATTGATGTTCACAAGCGCTTTGGTGCGGTCGAGGTGCTCAAGGGCGTCTCGCTGGAGGTTGGCAAAGGTGAGGTGATCGCCATCATCGGCCCGTCTGGCTCAGGCAAAAGCACCTTTTTGCGTTGCCTGATCCATTTGGAGACAATCCACCGCGGCAGCATCGACATTGAAGGCGAGCCACTGGTGACGACCGATGCCCAAGGCCACTGTAAGTATGTGCCCGAGGCCGAGGTTCGCCGTGTCTGCCGCAAGATGGGCATGGTCTTTCAGCACTTCAACCTGTTTGCGCACTTGACTGTGCTGCAAAACATCATTGAGGCACCCCTGACGGTGAAGAAGATTCGGCTGGAAGAGATTGTTCCCAAGGCCGAGGCCTTGCTGCGCAAGGTCGGGCTTTTTGACAAGCGCGACAGCTACCCGTCGCGCCTGTCGGGCGGCCGGAAACAGCGGGTGGCCATCGCGCGCGCGCTGGCCATGGAGCCTGACATCATGTTGTTTGATGAACCCACCTCGGCGCTGGACCCCGAACTCACCGGTGAGGTGCTGGGCACCATGCGCGAATTGGCCGCAGAGCGCATGACCATGATCGTGGTCACGCATGAAATGGCCTTTGCCCGCGAAGTGGCCAACCGTGGGGTCTTTATGGACGATGGCAAGATTGTTGAGTCGCGTCCGGCGCGTGAGCTTTTTGCGTCACCCGAACATCCTCGCACCCGGGCATTTCTGGAAAAAATGCTGTAGTCACAATAGACCATGTCAAGGCGCTGGTCTGTTTGTCGGCAGGCTAGCCCCTTCGCTCTATCGGAGATGTGAATTGCTTAAATTGTTGTTGCCACTGGCTTCCTTGCTGAGTGGCGTGGGCTTGCTGGTAGTAGGTACTGGCTTGTTGTTTGCCGTGATTGGTGCGCAGGCCACTGCGGCTAATTTTCCGGTCATCGTCACCGGTCTCATCAATTCAGCGTATTTTGCCGGCTTTGTTTTTGGCACCTATGCATGCCCGGTTGTGATTCGCCGGGTCGGTCATATTCGTGCCTTTGCCGCCATGGCATCAATTGCTTCCACGCTGCCCATCCTGCATGCCTTGTTGCTCAATCCGTGGTTCTGGGGCGGCCTTCGTTTCATCAATGGGGTGTGCCTGGTCGGCTTGTACATTGTGGTGGAGAGCTGGCTCAACGTGGTGGCTTTGAGTCATCAGCGTGGCAAGGTGTTCGCCGCTTACATGGCCGTCAGTGGTGTGGCCATGGCCCTCGGACAATGGCTGATTCTGGTCGGTGACCGCTTTGGGTTTGTGCCCTTTGCCTTGGTGTCAATTTTGTTTTCTTTCGCCCTGCTGCCGATTACGCTGACGCCAGTGCTCGAACCCGAGCCCATGGAAGCACCCAAAATTGGTCTGGTGGCGTTGTTTGCGACATCCCCGATTGGTGTTCTCGGGGCGATCGCCTCAGGTTTATTGAGCGGCGCTTTCTACAGTCTGGGTCATGTTTTTGGCCAGCGCGTTGGGCTGAGTGAAGTGGGTATTGCCACGTTCATGGCCGCTACTATTTTGGGCGGTGCTGCGCTTCAATGGCCGGTCGGTCAATTGTCGGATCGCCACGATCGGCGCTGGGTGATGTTCTGGGTTTGCACCAGTGGTGCGGCGGTGGCGCTGGCCGGCTTTTACCTGGCACTGGATTCCGAGCCAGAGTTGATCGGCTTGGGCATCGCGTATGGTGGCCTGACCTTTACGCTGTATGGCCTAGCGGTAGCGCACGTCAATGACCTGATTGACCGCAAACGGGCGCTTGAGGTGGCGGGGGGCTTGTTGTTGTTGCATGGCTTGGGTGCCACAGTTGGCCCGGCACTGGCTGGCGGACTGATGGATCTGATGGGTCCGGGCAGCTTGTTGTTGTACTTCGCGGGGGTCCTGCTGACGCTGGCAGTCGCTATCTGGCGTGTGACCAGTCTGCGCCCATTCAACCGTGGCGAGCCCGGTCAGAAAGATGGCTACATCATCATGGGTAGCGGTTCGCAAGCCGTGCTCAAGCTCGATCCGCGCAACCCTGAGGGTGAACCGCATCCGCCTGGGGCGGAATCGGCTGATTGATGAAGGTGCCTTGATGGCGGTCCTGCGCAAGAGCACATCGCGCAGCTGACGACTACATGAAAAATAGACCTGTAGCCCTCGTCATTCCTGCATAGTCAGATATCTATTTGATAGCAAATCAAAGGCGACTCAACAACTCGGCTTTCTTGGCGGCGTATTCCTGCTCGCTCAGAATGCCGCGGCTTTGCAGTGCGGCCAGTTTCTCGATGCTGGCGAAGATGTCGCTGTCGCCGCTTGAGTAGGTTGGCGCGTTAGTCGACATCGGTGCATTGTTCGCCGGGACGCCGTTGCCGTTACTTTGGTTGTCGCTGTAGCTCGATGTGAAGACCGGTGCTGCTGGTGCCAATGGCGGCTGACCATTGATGCTGATCACCGGCAGGCGGGACAAATCCACATAGCCGTACTGGCTGGAAAACGTCACCGAGTAGCCGCCGCTTTGCTGCTGCGACACGCCACCAATTTGATGGTCCAGCGTGTCATAAATGATGACCTGTCCGTTGGACTCGATGGCCAGCCGGTGTGCTTGGGAAAACCAGGCGTAGCGCATGCCGTTTTGCCCGCCTGAACTGTTGGGCCACTTCAAGTCGGGTCCCCACCAGTTGGGTGGCGCGGGCGCGAACAGGCTGTTGGGGTTGCTGCCATCCGAGCCACCACCGCCAAATCCGTTGTACGCGGTGTTGCCATTTTGGCTCTGGCTCTGGAAGCTGCCGGTGCGAATCAGGTCGGGCTGATTCATGATCAGGCGGGCCAACTCGGAGCAAAGGTTGTCGACCCGGCCTTTGAGGTAGTTGTTGAACATGTCGCCAATCATGGTCATGCCGCCTTGCATCCACTGGCCCGAGCCACCGAACTCGGGGTGGCCGAATTGCGCCATGCTGCCATTGCCGTTGATAACGGAGTCCAGCATGGATTGCACTGCATCAAAACTGAACCCGTGGCGTTGGGCGATGTCCTGGACGCACTTGACGCCGGCGGGTGAGAGTTGGGGCATGGGAGGAACCAAAGTTGAAGCTAAAACTGAAGAGCGATTGACTGCGTTACGCAATCGGGTGGCTGCTTGGTAGATGTAAAAGCGAAAAACCTGATAATCGTAAGTTGTTGATACCACTCACTTTTATCAGGTTTCTATTACTTGGCGGAGAGAGTGGGATTCGAACCCACGGTACCTTGCGGTACGCCTGATTTCGAGTCAGGTACATTCGGCCACTCTGCCATCTCTCCGCGAAGGAGCGATTGTATCAGTGCATTACTTGGCTTTAGCCTCAATCAGCGCCTGCAGGGCTTGTTCCACGTCGGCAGTTTGTATGCCTTCTGCGAGCTGCACTGCCGCGCCGGCATCAGCTAGCGCGCTGATGCCTTTGGTTTGTAATGCTGCAATGGTTTGCCCGGCCACTTTGGGCGACGTAAAACCGGCACTTTGCAGCAGCAACTGTCCATCGGCAGCTTGCAGCTTGAAGTAAAACTGGCCGTCGCTTTCACGGTATTGCTTGAACACCGGCAGTGCCACTTTGACGGTTTTCGCGCTGGCACTGTCTTTGGCACTCAAATCACGTAAACCCACTGCATAGCGCAGTTGCGTCATAAACGGTGTGGCAATGGCGCGCGCTTTGGCGGCACCGGTTTTTAATATTGCTTCGATTTTTGCCGGGTTGTCCATCAGTGCCTGGTAGGCCGCGCGCATTGGCGCGATTTCGTGGTCGATGCGCTCAAACACGGTTTGTTTTGCATCGCCCCAGGCAATGCCATTGGCGTAGGCCTGGCGCAGCGCCTCGGTTTCGCCAATGCTGGCAAACGCCTGGTAAATCTGGAACAGTGCCGAGCCATCGGGGCTTTTAGGCTCGCCGGGTGCCTTGGAGTCGGTGACGATGCTGTTGATGAGCTTGTGCAACTGGTCGCGCGGCGCGAACATCGGGATGGTGTTGTCGTAGCTCTTGCTCATCTTGCGCCCATCGAGCCCGGGCAAGGTGGCCACGTTGTCCTCAATGGCGGCCTCGGGGGCGACAAAGTGCTGGCCATAACGGTGGTTGAAGCTGTAGGCCATGTCACGCGCCATTTCGATGTGCTGCACCTGGTCGCGCCCAACCGGCACCTTGTGCGCGTTGAACAACAAAATGTCGGCACCCATCAGCACCGGGTACATGAACAGGCCCGCGCTGACATCGGCATCGGTATCAAGCCCGGCAGCGGCGTTCTTGTCGACGCAGGCCTTGTAAGCGTGCGCCCGGTTCAGTACACCTTTGCCCAGCACGCAGGTCAAAAACCAGGTCAGCTCGGGGATTTCTGGCACATCTGACTGGCGATAAAAGATCACCCGATTCGGGTCCAGACCGGCGGCCAGCCAGCTGGCTGCAATCTCCAGGGTGGAACGCTGAATGCGCGCTGGCTCATCGATCTTGATCAACGCATGGTAGTCGGCCAGAAAATAAAAACTTTGCACGTTGGTGCTCAAGCTGGCTTGCACTGCGGGACGAATGGAACCCACATAATTGCCCAGATGCGGGGTGCCGGAGGTGGTGATGCCGGTGAGAAAGCGCTCAATACTCATAAAAAAACTGTTGAAATTGGAGATAAAAAGGTCAGCCAACCAGCATTGCCAGCGGTGTCAGCAACAGGTTGATGAGGCTATAGGTCAGGCCCATCAATGGGCGTAACCACAAATTGCTGACCACACCGGTCAGTACCAGCGCCATGACAATGAAAAAGCCATAGGGCTCGACGCGCGACACCAGCATGGCCTGACGATACGGCAATAGCCCAACCAGAATGCGCCCGCCGTCCAGCGGTGGCAACGGAAACAGGTTAAAGACAAACATCACCACATTGACCAGAATGCCACCTTGCGCCATTTCGATGAAAAACGGCTCAGTGACACCGGCGCTTTGCAGCAGGTAAAACACCGCGCCCCACAGCAGCGCCTGGACGAAGTTGGCCCCTGGCCCGGCCAGCGCTACCCAGATCATGTCGCGCTTGGGGTTGCGTAAATTACCAAACCGCACCGGCACTGGCTTGGCGTAACCAAACAAAAACGCCCCGGAGGTGGCGATGTACAAAATCAGCGGCATCAGAATCGTGCCCATGGGGTCGATGTGCTTTAACGGGTTCAGCGTGACACGGCCCAAGGCATAGGCGGTGTTGTCGCCAAAATGTCGTGCCACGTAACCATGCGCGGCTTCGTGCAAGGTGATCGACAGCAGCACCGGAATGGCGTAGAGCGTGATGGTTTGAATCAGGTGGGCAAAGTTCATTGCAACAATCTCTCAGGGGAGGTTTTTCTGGAGGCCGATGCTGGCGGCCTTACAGCCCGAGCACCGCCAGCGGGCCACGGCCTTCGCGGATGAGGACGGGCTCGCCGCTGCTCAAATCGACCACCGTGGTGGGTTCGCGCGGGCAGGCACCGGCGTCGATGATGGCGGCAATGCGGCCCCGGTAGTTGGCACGGATTTCTTCGGCGTCGTTCATTGGCTCGGTTTCGCCGGGCGCAATCAGCGTGGTGGCCAGAAGCGGTGCGCTGTACAGGGCCAGCAGTTCCTGCAGCACTTTATGGTCAGGCACCCGCAAGCCAATGGTTTTGCGCGAGGGGTGGCTCAAGCGGCGTGGCACTTCTTTGGTGGCTTCCAGAATGAAGGTGTAGGCCCCGGGGGTAGCAGCTTTGATCAGCCGATATTGCTGGTTGTCCACCTTGGCGTACGTGGCCAATTCGGACAGGTCACGGCACAACAGCGTCAAATGGTGCTTGTCATCGACCCCGCGGATGCGGCGCAGCTTGTCGGCGGCGGCCTTGTCGTCGAGGTGGCAAACCAAGGCGTAGCTGGAATCGGTGGGAACGGCCAGCACTTCGCCCTTGTCAAGCAAGGCGGTGGCCTGTTTCAACAAGCGCGGTTGCGGGTTATCGGGGTGAATTTCAAAAATCTGAGGCATGGCCCTATTGTCGCTTGCGGCTGGCCTCACGGATGGACAGCAGGGCATTGCCAATGCCGCTGGTCGCAATCACCGCAATGCCGGTCCAGGCAAAGGCATCAGGCACATGGCGAAATGCCAGCCAGCCCGCCAGCGTGGCAAAGGCGATTTGTGTGTAAAGGTAGGGCGACAACACCACGGCGCTGGCGCGGTTGAAGGCGCGAATCAGCATCAGGTGACCAAACGTGCCCAGAAACCCGAGCGCCACAAACCACGGCCAAAAATCCAGCAACGCCTGGGTTTTCCAGTTGAAGACAACGATTGGGCTCAACACCAGCGTCCCCACCAGCCCGGTGTAAAAGTGCGTGGTGTAGGGATTTTCGTCGCCGCTCAGGCGGCTGGTGAGCACCTGAAACCACGCATACGTGCTCACTAGAAGAACCGGAAACAGCAGCGCCCAGCCAAACACCTGGCCGCCTGGGCGCACCACCAGCAACACGCCACACAAGCCCAATGCCATCAGAACCCAACGCAGATGCGCAACATGGTTTTTCAGCGTCAGCGCGGCCAACGCCGTGGCGACCATCGGTGTCAGCATGACGATGGCGGTGAACTCACCCACCGGCAGGTATTGCAGACCAAAGAACGAGCAAGCGCTGGTGCACAGCAGCAGTACGCCACGCAGCGCTTGAAAACGCGGGTTGGGCGTGCTAAAGAGCTTGGTTTTTTGTACCGGAAAGCGCAGTGCCAACGTCACCACCGCCTGAAACGCGTAGCGAAACCACAGCAGCATCAGCACTGGGGCCAGGCTGGTGGCGTGTTTGGTCGCGGTGTCGAGCAAGGCAAATGACAAGGTGGCCAGAATGATCAACAAAATGCCACCGCCTTGGTGGCTGCGCCAAAACGACATGCCGGATCAGTGCGCTGGCGCGCGCTGAATGCGATCGGTCAGCACGGTCCACACCGGGGTCAGTTGAGCCGGCAGATCGGGCAGCGCACCCAGATCGATGCGGCTCTCGTCGGGGCTGTGAAAGTCGCTACCGCGTGAGGCAGCCAGGCCGAACTCCAGTGCGGTGGCGGCGTAGCTGACCGCCTCAGCGGACGAGTGGCTGCCGGTGACGACTTCGACGCCCTGTCCGCCATAGCCCTTGAATTCGGTGAACAAGGCAAATTCTTCGTTGGCGCTGAATTTGTAGCGGGCCGGATGCGCTATGACGGCCATGCCGCCAGCTTCAGTGATCCAGCTCACGGCTTCTTTCAGGGTTGCCCAGCGGTGCTCCACGTAGCCAGGTTTGCCTTCCGTCAAATACTTGCGAAACACTTCATAAGTGTCTTTGCAGACACCGGTCTCGACCATAAAGCGGGCAAAGTGGGTGCGTGAGATCAGGTCCGGGTTGCCGGCGTGCTTCAAGGCCCCTTCAAACGCGTCCTTGATGCCAACTTCGGCCAAGTCGGCCGCCATGTCGCGGGCGCGTTGGGCGCGACCACCTCGGGTGCGCTGCAGCCCGTGGCGCAGTTGTTGGTTGTCGGCGTCAAAGCCCAGGCCAACGATGTGCACGGTCTGGTTCAGAAAACTCACCGAAATTTCAACCCCGGTCATGTAATCCAGCCCCATGGCGGCGGCGGCGGCGGCGGCCCGGGCCTGTCCGCCGATTTCATCGTGATCGGTCAGTGCCCACAGTTGCACGCCGTTGGTTTTGGCTCGCTCGGCGAGTTGCTCGGGGGTCAAGGTGCCGTCAGAGACGACCGAGTGGCAGTGCAGGTCAGCGTTTAGGGTGGCATTCATAGGCTGATTTTAGGGTGCGGGCAATGCCCCTGTTGGGTGAATTGCCCGCTGTGCTTTGAAGGTCACATGCTGAAAACTGGCAAAATAACAACATGCCTGAACTGTTAACCGCCCACGCCATTGACCTGATTTGCTTCATCCTTAGCGCTGGGGCCTTACTAATCTACCAACTTTATCTGAGTTGGCGTACCCGCCGTGACCCCAACTCCAGCACGCAAGATGTCATGCTGGTGGCGCGTGCGGCCTGGGTTGAGAGCGTGATGCGTGACCGCCGTGACATTTTGGCGGTGCAAACGCTGCGCAACTCCACCATGGCTGCCAGCTTCATGGCATCCACCGCCATTTTGCTGATTATTGGTGTGCTGACTTTAAGTGCACAGGGTGAAAAGCTGTCGGGCACCTGGCATGTGCTTGATTTTCTCGGTCATGTGAGCGCTGAAATGTGGCTGTTCAAGCTGCTGATGATGCTGTTTGACCTGCTTTTTGCATTTTTTGCGTTCTCGATGTCGGTGCGGATTTTTCATCACCTTGGTTATTTGATCAATGTGCCGATGGATAAGCAGAAGGAACACTCTCACGTCTTGCATGTGGTGGCGCAAATGAACCGTGCCGGCATTTTTTACCGCATCGGCATGCGGGCCTACTTTTACACTGTGCCGCTGCTTTTCTGGTTGTTTAGCCCGCTGTTTTTGATTGCGGCAACCGTGTTACTGGTGTTTTTTCTGTACCACCTGGACCGGGCACCACGCCGCAACCAGGATTTGATGGGTTAGCCGTCCAGGCTTGTTACTGATCGACCGAGTCAAGAAAGTGGCGCATTCACACGGCTGCCAAAATTTCAAAAACAGTAGCACCTTACGCATATTCAACGGGCTTTGGCTACGACATGTATTCCGGTGGCACAAGGTGCGTGGGGCACCGCTCTGGCGGCCATTGCGTTATTGGCTTGTCGGCGCGTTCTGTTACTTACACAACGCAATTGCGATATAGCCGTTTTTTTCACACTTTGCGTGTTAATTGCTGCGCATGCCAGCCTTTGTTGGGGTCCACAGAGAACTATACCGTTGGCTCGTCACGCAACTCGCGGCGCAAAATCTTGCCAATGTTGGACTTCGGTAGCGGCTCCGTGCGGAACTCGACAATGCGCGGCACTTTGTAGCCCGTCAGATGCTGCTTGCAGTGCGCGAGCACCTCAGCCTGCGTCAACTCAGGTTTTTTGCGCACGATCACTGCTTTGACCGTCTCGCCCGAACGCTCGTCGGTAACGCCAATCACGCCAGCCTCCAGTACGCCGGGGTGCATCGTCAGAACATCCTCAATTTCGTTCGGAAACACTTTGAATCCGGAGATGACGATCATGTCTTTCTTACGATCAGTGATACGAATGCTGCCGTGTTCATCCATCACGCCCATGTCACCCGTTCGCATCCATCCATCGGCAGTGAACATTTTGGCGGTTTCTTCGGGTTGGTTCCAGTAGCCTTTCATGATCTGCGGGCCGCGCAGGCCGATTTCGCCGACCTGGCCCAGCGCAACTGGTAAGCCATCTTCGTCAAGGATTGCGGCATCGGTACTCGGAACCGGAACGCCGATCTGACCGCTCCACTCCTGAACAGTGACAGGGTTTGCAATTGCCACTGGAGCGCTTTCAGTCAAACCGTACCCTTCGACCAGAGGCACCCCTGCCCTCTGCTTCCAGCGATGGGCGACCACGTTCTGCACCGCCATGCCACCGGCCACAGTGAGCTTCAATCGGCTCAGATCGACATCGGCGAAGCCCGGCGCATCAAGCAGCGCTCTAAAAAGCGTGTTCACGCCGATGATCGCGGTCAAGCGCGTCTGCTGGAGCACCTTCAGGAACGCCGGCATGTCGCGTGGGTTGGCAATCAGCACGGCCTCTGCACCCTTGCTAAAAAATGACAGCGTCCCGGTCAGGGCGAACACGTGGTAAAGCGGCAGCGGGATGATCAAGGTCTCTTCGCCGTCGTTAAGGTTCGGTGACATCCATGCGGCCACTTGCAGCACATTGGCGACCATATTGCCGTGACTGAGCATGGTTCCCTTGGCAACCCCGGTAGTGCCACCGGTGTATTGCAAGAATGCCAGGTCATCATGGCTCAGCGTCACATCTTGGAGCGACTGGGCACGGCCAGCGGCCAACACATGCCTGAAATCCACCGCACCATCGAGCTGCCAGGGTGGGACCAGCTTCTTCACATACTTGACCACGGTGTTCGTCAGTAGCCGTTTGAGCGGAGGTAGCAAATCACCAACCTGCGTCGTAACCACGGTGCGTATCGGCGTGGTTTGGATAACCTGCGCCAGCGTGTGCGCAAAGTTTTCCAGCACCACGATGGCCGTTGCGCCACAGTCTTTCAGTTGATGCGAGAGCTCTCGGGGTGTGTAGAGCGGGTTGACGTTTACCACCACCATGCCCGCGCGCAGCACCCCAAACAATGCGACGGGGTATTGCATCAGGTTAGGCATCATCAGCGCAACACGGTCACCGCGTTGCAGCTTTGCCACCTTTTGGAGCCAAGCTGCAAAGGCGCGGCTCGCATCGTCGATTTCACTGAACGACATCGCCGAGCCCATCGACCGATAGGCTGGCAAATCACCAAAGCGCGCACAAGTGATCTCCAGCATCTCTTTGAGCGAGGAAAATTTTTGGCAATCGATCTCGGCCGGGACGCCGGCCGGATATTGGCCAAGCCAAGTTTTGTTCATGGGTTCCTCTTTCCTGTGGAAACAAAAATCATATGCCTGAGTACGCACTGACACGGATTGGCAGTTTTGAATTGAATCCGCCGAACAATGCACAAGCAGCATGTCAGATGTGCTGCGTCGGTTACCTTAACGGCTATGAGTCCGGAAAACTGTTAGTCCGGCGAATGAATTTCAAAAACAATAGCACCTTACGCATATTCAACGGGGGCTACAGTGGTTTTTTCCCTGAATTTTTCTGCAAAAAATCAAAGAGCGCCGGCTCATCGCAAAAAATCACGTTGAAGCGCAGCCATGGGCTGGTTCGCAAATCTGGGCTGAACAGGTGCCCGGGACCGAGCAAGATGTCCTGCTCAGCTGCCTTGTAGGCCAGCTCGGCCGAATCATCGATGTCCGGGTGACGCGCCCACAGGAAAATGCCGGCCTTGGGCTCACAAAATATTTCAAACCCGACTTTGAGCAGCTGTGACGCCGCTGCCACATGGGCTTTGGCAAGGCGCTCACGCAGACCCTTGACGTGTTTGCGGCAGCGCCCATCGGTCTGCGCCTCATAGGCCAGGCGCTCGCTGAATTCGCTGGATGTCAAACCGGAAATCATTTTGAGCTGAGCCAGGTCTTCCAGCAAGTCCGGGTTGGCAGCCAAGTAACCGACCCGGATGTTGGGCGAGATCGTTTTGGAAAAACTGCTGATGTAAATCACCCGATTCAACTGATCCAGGCTGGCCAGGCTGGGACGGGGCTCGGGGTCGAGGTCGGCATAAATGTCATTTTCAACCACCAGAAAGTCATGCTTGTCAGCCAGTTGCATCACCCGGTGCAGGTGCGCTAGCTGGGCGATTGAGCCGGTGGGGCTTTGCAGGCGTGGCTGCGTAAAAAACACCTTAGGCTTCTCTTCAATCACCAGCCGCTCAAGTGCTGCCAGGTCGTAACCGGCTGGCGTGCGCGGCACACCAATCAAACGGGCGCCCAGAAAACGCAGGGAAAACAACAAGTTTGGATAGCCGGGATCATCCACCAGCACGGCATCACCTGGACGCACCAGGCGTCGTGCCACCAAATCCATCGCCTGGCTGGAGCCCTGCGTCAGCAGCACTTGTTCTGCGGTGACAGCGATTTCCTGTTCGGCCAGCATTTCCCGCACCAGTTTGCGCAACGGCAAATAACCTTTGGGCTCGCCGTAGCCGCTCAAGTCGACATCTTCGGCCGCCAGACTGCGCAAACCCCGGCGCACGCCGTCCTGAAACAGCCAGTCGCCAGGCAACCAGCCGCAGCCGGGCTTCATGCGCAGGGCCCGATTTTCAAAAATGCGGCGCAGGTACCACATCGAATCAAAACTGAAGTTGGGTCCATGGCCGGGCAACTCGGTGACCGAGCTTGGCCTTTGTTTGACAAAAAATCCTGAGTGCGGCCGCGAGGCAAAGTAGCCCTGCGCCACCAAGCGGTCATAGGCATCCACCACGGTGAACACGCTGACATTGTGGGCATGGGCAAACTGGCGAATGGACGGCGCTTTGGAGCCTGGGCGAAGTTCGCCAGCGTCAATGGCGGCACAAAAACCCGCCACGATTTGCAACACCAAGGGCTTGGGACTTTGTGGGTTGAGCGTGAACATGAGCGGCTATAGGGTTTGTATGTACTGGCCCGGCAGGCTGCACAGTACGACTCAAAAAAGGCGTAACTGTATATGGTTATGAAATTGCATCACCACTAAAGTCACGCCACTTTATCGACATTCCCCCACTGTTTAGGACTCCTATGCTGACCAAAACCCAACCAACCAATGCCGCCCTGATGGCCCGGCGCAAAGCCGCCATTCCCCGGGGTGTCGGCCAAAGCCACGAAGTTTTCATTGCGCGCGGCGACAACGCCGAAGTGTGGGATGTCGAAGGCAAGCGCTACATCGACTTCGCCGGCGGCATTGCCGTGCTCAATACCGGCCACTGCCGCCCTGAAATCAAAGAGGCTGTGAAAGCGCAGATCGACCTCTACACCCACACCTGCTTTCAGGTGCTGGCCTACGAGCCCTACGTGGAGCTGGCCGAGCGCTTCAACGCGCTGGCCCCCGGCAACTTTGACAAGAAAACATTGTTTTTGACCACTGGTGCCGAAGCGGTTGAAAACGCCATCAAGATTGCCCGCTCGTACACCAAGCGCAGCGCCGTCATTGCCTTTACCAGCAGCTACCACGGCCGCACCCTGCTGACCTTGGGCCTGACTGGCAAAGTGGCACCGTACAAAACCGGCTTTGGGCCGTTTCCCGGAGAAATCTTTCACGCCCAGTTTCCCAATGCCCGACATGGCGTGAGCGTGGACGACGCCATCGCCTCGATTGAGTCGATCTTCAAAAACGACGTGGAAGCCAGCCGCGTGGCGGCCATCATCGTCGAGCCCGTGCAAGGCGAAGGCGGCTTCAACGTGGCCCCAGCCGACTTTTTGCAGCGGCTGCGCGCCCTGTGCGACCAGCATGGCATTTTGCTGATTGCCGACGAAATTCAGACCGGTGCCGGGCGCACCGGCACCTGGTTTGCCATTGAGCAAAGCGGCGTCGCCCCCGATATGATCACCATGGCCAAATCCATGGGTGGCGGCTACCCGATTTCTGGCGTGGTGGGCCGCGCCGAAGTCATGGACGCGCCCGCCGCCGGCGGCTTGGGCGGCACCTACGCCGGCAGCCCGATTGCCTGTGTGGCCGCGCTGGCCGTGCTGGATGTGTTCGAGAAAGACCAGTTGCTGGCCCGCAGCCGCCAACTCGGTGCGCACCTGGTTAGCCGCCTGCAAGCCGTGGCCGCCAAAGACCCGCGCATTACCGATGTGCGCGGTTTGGGTGCCATGGTGGCCATCGAGCTGTGCAAAGGCGGTGATCTGCACCAACCTGATGCAGACCTGGCCAAACGTCTGGCAAGCGAAGCCACCCAGCGCGGTCTGATTTTGCTGACCTGCGGTACCTATGGCAACGTGGTGCGTATCCTGGTGCCATTGACCGCCAGCGATGCCATCGTCAACGAAGGTCTGGACATCATCGAAGCCAGTTTGGCGGCGATTGCCTGACTGGCACGTTGTTTGCATAGCTAATGAGCCTCTAGCCCTTATACAGCTTGCGTAGGCTGCTTCTATTACCATAGCAAATAATGACTACTTCTGAGCCCTTGGTACGCTTCACCAGCGTGCAAAAATCCTACGACGGCAGCACCCTGGTGGTGCGTGACCTGAACCTGGACATTCAAAGTGGTGAATTTTTGTCGCTGCTGGGGCCCTCGGGCTCGGGCAAGACCACCACGCTGATGATGCTGGCCGGTTTTGAGTCTCCGACGTCGGGGGAAATCATGCTGGCTGGCAAATCCATCACCAAAACACCGCCGCACAAGCGCAACTTTGGCATGGTGTTCCAGAATTACGCGCTGTTTCCGCACATGACCATTGCCGACAACGTGGCCTACCCGCTGACGGTGCGCAAGGTGGAAAAATCCGAACGTGAAGCGCGCGTCAAAAAGGCGCTCGACATGGTGCATCTGGGGGGCAAAGGTGACCGTTTTCCGGGTCAACTCTCGGGTGGCCAGCAGCAACGCGTGGCACTGGCTCGGGCACTGGTGTTCAACCTGCAATTGGTGCTGATGGACGAGCCGCTGGGCGCGCTGGACAAGCAACTGCGCGAACACATGCAGATCGAACTCAAGGAATTGCACAGCAAACTGGGTCTGACCTTTGTCTACGTGACCCATGACCAGTCTGAAGCCTTGACCATGTCCGACCGGGTAGCCGTATTCAACGACGGGGCCATTCAGCAAATTGACGTGGTAACCCAGCTTTATGAAACCCCGGCCAACCGCTTTGTGGCGGGCTTTGTCGGCGACAACAGCGTATTTGATGGACAGGTTGTGGCGACACAGAGCGGCCAATGTGCCGTGCAACTGCCTTGTGGCAGCACCTTGACCGGCCTCAACGTCAACGCGGCTGTCAACGCCAGCGCGGTACAAGCCTGCATCCGCCCCGAGCGCATTGTGGCGCTGTCAACCGCCGAGCGGCCCGCAGGCAACTGCCTGCAAGCCACCGTTGACAACCTGATCTATTTTGGCGACCACCTGCGCCTGCGCTGCAGCGTGGCCCACCAGGCACCTACCACTGTAAAGATTGCCTTGTCCGGCCAGACCGTACCCCAACCGGGTAACCTGATCTGGCTGCACCTGCCCCCCGAGCATCTGCGCGTCTACCTTTAACGCGCCTGCATTTTCAACCCTGTTTTTTACCCTAGAAGGAGACTGTCAATGAAACTCAAACCCCTCGTAGCCGTCTGCGCCGCATTCATGGCCTTGGCCAGCCAGGCCGAGACCCAGATCACCGTGGTCAATTTTGGTGGTGCCAATGGCAACGCGCAAAAAATTGCCTACTTCGCCCCCTATGAAAAAGCCACTGGCAACAAGGTCATTGGTGTTGAATACAACGGCGAACAAGCCAAGATCAAGGCCATGGTCGAGTCCAAAAAGGTCAACTGGGACGTGGTTGAAGTTGAATCCCCCGACGTGACCCGCGGTTGCGATGAGGGCCTGTTTGAGAAACTTGATTACAGCAAAATCGGCAACAAGGCCGACTTCACGCCCGCGGCCGTGCATGAGTGCGGCATTGGCACCTTTGTGTGGTCTACCGTCATGGCCTATAACGCCGACAAGCTGAAAGTTGCCCCCATCACCTGGGCTGATTTCTGGGACGTGAAGAAGATTCCTGGCAAGCGCGCCATGCGCAAGGGCGCCCGCTACAACGTCGAGTTTGCCCTGATGGCGGATGGCGTGCCGGTGGCCGATGTGTACAAGGTGCTGATGACCAAAGACGGGGCCGACCGCGCTTTCAAGAAACTGACCGAGCTCAAGCCCAACATCCAGTGGTGGGAAGCCGGTGCCCAGCCGCCGCAGTTTTTGGTCGCTGGTGACGTGGTCATGACCACCGCCTACAACGGCCGCATTGATGCCGCCCAGCGCGAAGGCAAAAACCTCAAAATCACCTGGACCGGTGGCATTTATGACCTGGACTACTGGGTCATGCCCAAAGGCACGCCCAACAAGGAAGCCGCGCTGAAGTTCATTGCCCTGGCCAGCAGTGCTGATGCACAGGCCGAGTACGCCAAGAACATTTCGTACGGCCCAACCAACACCAAGGCACTGGCCAAGCTCGATGCCAAGGTGCTGGGCCAGTTGCCCACCTCCACGGCCAATGCCAAAACGGCACTGCAATTCAACGTGAGCTTCTGGGCTGACCAGGGCGAAGCGCTTGAAAAGCGTTTTGCCGCCTGGGCTGCTCAGTAACTTGCTACGGGAGAGATGGCCATGACTGTTGCGATGACTGCAATTCCCGGCAACCTGGCGGCACAGTTGCGCCGCTCACAGCGACGTAAAAAAGCCTTTGCCATCTCTCTGACCCTGCCATTGCTGATTTTTCTGCTGGCGGTTTTTATTGTGCCGATCGGCGCGCTGCTGGTGCGCGCCGTGGAAAACCCCGAGGTCGCAAGCACGCTGCGCCACACGGTGGGCGT
Source organism: Burkholderiales bacterium (assembly GCA_038328055.1). Classification (GTDB taxonomy): domain Bacteria; phylum Pseudomonadota; class Gammaproteobacteria; order Burkholderiales; family Burkholderiaceae_C; genus Rhodoferax. The sequence goes on along the minus strand of JBBQLQ010000002.1, from coordinate 31,708 downwards.
GTTGCACAAGTGGGATCGCACCTCACCCCCACCTGATGAAGCGTATGCCGCGCTTGTTACAGACCTGTCCGCCATCTCGGAGCAATCCGATGCCGGTGGACTGGCGCGCCGTCTCAATAGCGAGATCAGCGGTGCCCGCTCACTGGTCATGAACACCTACCGGGCATTGCCCTTTGACAAGACCCTGACACCGGCCCAGGTGCGTGCGCGCCTGCTGGAGCTTGATCCGCGCTGGAGTGAATTGGGATACTGGCAAGCGATTGCCAAAAATGGTTCGCGCTGGACCCCCGACTACCTGCTGACCTCGGTAGATTTGAAGCGCGACATTCTGGGCAACATCGTCAAGGTCGATGCCGATTCGGCTGCCTTCAGCAAGATTTTGCTGCGCACTTTTGAGATCAGTGCCGTGGTCATGCTGTTTTGCCTGCTGCTGGGCTACCCGCTGGCCTACTGGTTGTCAACGTTGTCACCGCGCAAGGCCAATATTTTGATGATTCTGGTGCTGGTGCCGTTCTGGACTTCAATTCTGGTGCGCTCGGCGGCCTGGATCGTGCTGCTGCAATCCAACGGGCTGGTCAACCGCTCGCTGCTGGAGCTGGGCTTCATCAGCGAACCACTGCCGCTGCTGTTCAACCGGCTCGGGGTCATCATTGCGATGGTGCACATCTTGCTGCCGTTCATGATTTTGCCGCTGTACAGCGTGATGAAATCGGTGCCCGCCACCTACCTGCGCGCAGCGGTGTCGCTGGGCAGCTCGCCGCTAGCGGCTTTTTTCCGGGTCTATGTGCCGCAAACTTACCCTGGCATCGGTGCCGGTGGCCTGCTGGTCTTCATTTTGAGCATTGGCTACTACGTGACACCGGCGCTGCTAGGTGGCGCGGACGACCAGATGCTGAGCTATTACATCGCGCAGTACACCAACGTCACCGTCAATTGGGGCATGGCCTGCGCCCTGGGTGCCGTGCTGCTGACAGCCACGCTGGTGCTCTACGGGGTGTACCGACGGGTCGTCAAGTCTGAACTCAGCCTAGGATAAACCACATGTCACTGCCTGCCCGCCCGATATTTCCGGCCTACGCCACCCTGCCCGACAAGATCGGCTGGTACGCCCTGCGCGGCATGGGTGTGCTGGTGCTGTTTTTTTTGCTGCTGCCGATTCTGGTCATCATTCCGCTGTCGTTCTCCAGCAGCTCGTTTTTGTCTTACCCCATGCCGGGCTGGTCGCTGCAGTGGTACGACAACCTGTTTTCTTCGCCAGAGTGGGCCCGAGCCACGCGCAACAGCTTTATCGTGGCCCCGCTGGCGACCGTGTTGGCAACCGTCCTGGGCACCATGGCGGCCGTTGGTTTGGCACGCATCAACTTCTGGGGCAAAGGCGCACTGATGAGCCTGCTGATTGCGCCGATGGTGGTGCCGATTGTGGTGGTGGGGGTCAGCACCTACCTGTTTTTTGCCCGCATCGGCATCAATGACACCTATCTGGGGCTGGTGCTGGTGCATGCCGCCTTGGGCGCACCCTTTGTGCTGACCACCGTGCTGGCCACGCTGCAAAGCTTTAACGAAAACCTGATCCGTGCGTCTTTGAGCCTGGGGGCCGGGCACACCACGACGTTTTTCCGCGTCACCCTGCCGATCATCGCGCCGGGCGTGATATCTGGCGCGCTGTTTGCCTTTGCCACGTCGTTTGACGAGGTGGTGGTGACACTCTTCATCGCCGGGCCCACGCAAGTCACGCTACCACGCCAGATGTTTACCGGCATCCGCGAAAACATCAACCCGACCATTGCCGCCGTGGCCACGCTGCTGATCATCTTTACCACCACACTGATGCTGGGGCTGGAGTGGCTGCGTGGGCGGCGGCGGTAACAAGCGCCATGAGCCACCCGCCGCTTACGAACCAACCCTTGTCCGGCAACGCCATGCCCCGCTTTGGCGGCATTGCCAGCATGCTGCGCCTGCCGATGGCCACTTCTGCGCAGGGGCTCAATGCCGCCTTCATCGGCATCCCGCTCGACATTGGCACCAGCCACCGGCCTGGTGCCCGCTTTGGGCCGCGCCAGATTCGGGCCGAGTCGTCGCTGATTCGCCCCTACAACATGGCCACCGGTGCGGCACCGTTTGACACGCTGCAAGTGGCTGATTTGGGTGATGTGCCGATCAACACCTATTCGCTGGAAAAGTCGCTGCCCATCATCACCGACTTTTACCAGACGGTGCTGGCAGCGGGCTGCACACCGCTGACCCTGGGCGGCGACCACACCATCGCCCTACCCATCTTGCGCGCCGTGGCCGCCAAACATGGCCCGGTGGCATTGGTGCATGTGGATGCGCATGCTGATGTCAACGACGACATGTTTGGTGAGCGCATTGCGCACGGCACACCGTTTCGCCGGGCAGTAGAAGAGCGACTGCTCGACTGCCACAAGGTATTTCAGATTGGCCTGCGCGGCAGCGGCTATGCGTCTGACGACTTTGACTGGCCACGCCAGCAGGGCTTTACTCTGGTGCCTGCGCATGAAATCTGGTACCAGTCGCTTGCGCCGCTGATGGCGAAGGTGCGCGCTCAAATTGGCAACACGCCGTGCTACCTGAGCTTTGACATCGACGGCATCGACCCGGCCTACGCGGGCGGCACCGGCACCCCCGAAGTGGGCGGCTTGAGCGTGCCGCAGGCGCTGGAAATTATTCGCGGCTGCCATGGGCTCAATCTGGTCGGTGGCGATCTGGTAGAAGTCTCGCCGCCTTACGACACCTCTGGCAACACGGCTCTGCTGGGTGCCAATTTGCTATTCGAGATGTTGTGCGTGCTACCTGGGGTCTTGAGACGCTAGAATTTTTATAGCTACTAGCGCTTATTACATAAGGGCTAGAGCCCTATTTTTATCATAATCAAGGAGTTTTATGTCATCCTCGCCACTCGCCCTCCTCAAAGACCCTAGCCTGCTCAAAACTGACGCGCTGATCAACGGCCAGTGGGTTAAGGGCAGCAGCCGCTTTGCTGTCACCGACCCGGCCACCGGCGCGCACCTGGCTGATGTGGCCAACCTCGGCCCGGCTGACGCTGAGCTGGCCATTGCCGCAGCCAATGCCGCCTGGCCGGCCTGGCGCAACAAGACCGCCAAAGAGCGTAGCATCATCCTGCGCAAATGGTTTGACCTGCTGATGGCCAACCAGGACGATCTGGGGCGCATCATGACGGCCGAGCAAGGCAAGCCGTTTGCCGAAGCCAAGGGCGAAGTGGCTTACGGTGCCAGCTTTGTAGAGTGGTTTGCCGAAGAAGCCAAGCGTGTCAACGGTGAAACCCTGCCCCAGTTCGACAACAACCGGCGCCTGCTGGTATTGCGCCAGCCGATTGGCGTGTGCGCCGCGATTACGCCGTGGAACTTTCCGATTGCCATGATCACGCGCAAGGTGGCTCCGGCGCTGGCTGCGGGCTGTACCGTCATCATCAAACCGGCCGAATTGACCCCGCTGACAGCGCTGGCCGCGGCCGAGCTGGCGATTCGCGCCGGTATTCCTGCTGGCGTGCTCAACATGATCACAGCCGATGCCGACAACTCGATTGCCATTGGCAAGGTGCTGTGCGCCAGCAGCGTGGTGCGCCACATCAGCTTCACCGGCTCCACCGAAGTGGGCCGCATTTTGATGGCGCAATCGGCACCGACGGTCAAAAAACTGTCGCTAGAACTCGGTGGCAACGCGCCCTTCATCGTGTTCGACGATGCCGACATCGACAGCGCCGTCGAAGGTGCCTTCGCCAGCAAATACCGCAACGCCGGCCAGACCTGCGTGTGCTCCAACCGGCTGTATGTGCAGGCCGGTGTGTATGACGAGTTCGTCAGCAAGTTTGCCGCCAAGGTCAAAACCGCCAAGGTCGGCAACGGCTTTGAAGACGGTGTCAACCAAGGCCCGCTGATTGAAGAGGCTGCGCTACAAAAGGTAGAGCGGCATGTGCAAGATGCACTGGCCAAAGGTGCCCGTTTGCTGGTGGGTGGCAAGCGCTTGGCCGGACAGTTTTTTGAGCCCACCGTGGTGGCTGATGCCACAGCCGACATGCTGTGTGCCCGCGAGGAAACCTTTGGCCCATTCGCCCCGGTGTTCAAGTTCAACACCGAGCAAGAAGCCATTGATGCTGCCAACAACACCGAATTTGGCTTGGCCAGCTACTTTTATAGCCGCGACATCGGGCGCATCTGGCGCGTCAGCGAAGCGCTGGAATACGGCATGGTGGGTATCAACGTGGGCATTCTGGCCACCGAGCATGTGCCGTTTGGCGGAGTCAAGCAGTCCGGCCTGGGCCGCGAAGGCTCGCACCACGGCATGGATGACTATGTCGAAATCAAATACCTGTGCATGGGCGACATTCTGAAATAACTTCAATTTGCTACCGTATTAATAGCTACTTGCGCATGCTGCATAAGGGCTAGAGCCATAAAACGCTTAAAAACATGACCGGCCTGACCGGCCCCCCCTATAATTCACAGCCTCGCGGGTGTAGTTCAATGGCAGAACTTTTGCTTCCCAAGCAAATAGCGTGGGTTCGATTCCCATCACCCGCTCAAATTCGTTTGTTTTGATCCACAAAAAAGGGAACCGCAGTTCCCTTTTTTTGTTGGCAAATGCCGCCTGCGCCATGGCGGCACCGGCCAAATCACCCAGGCCGCCACCAATGGCATCACTCTGGCAAGATCGCCTGCGCTGCCGGCGCCTTGTTGGGCCCCGGAGCATGGTTGCGTGCCAGCAGCGTGTACATGGTGGGCACCACAAACACCGTCAGCAAGGTGCCCAAACTCATGCCACCCACAATCACCCAGCCAATCTGATGGCGGCTTTCGGCCCCAGCTCCGGTGGCAATGGCCAGCGGCACCGCCCCCAGCACCATGGCACCGGTGGTCATCATGATCGGGCGCAGGCGCTGGGCCGCCGACTGCTGAATGGCAGCCAGCGTGTCCATGCCTTGTTCGCGCAACTGGTTGGCAAATTCAACAATCAAAATACCGTGCTTGGTGATCAACCCGACCAGCGTGATCAGGCCGATCTGGCTGAAGACATTGAGCGTGCCGCCTGAGAATTTGAGTGCCAGCAGCGCCCCGGCCATTGACAGTGGCACGCTGAACAAGATCACAAACGGGTCAACAAAACTCTCAAACTGCGCTGCCAACACCAAAAAGATAAACAACAAGGCCAGCGCAAACACCAGGCTGAGCGACTCGGATGATTTTTTAAACTCGCGGCTGATGCCGTTCAAATCAGTGGCATAACCCGGTTTGAGCACTTTGATGGCGGTGGCGTCCATGAAATTGAGCGCCTCGCCCACTGAATAATCGGCGCTCAGATTGGCGGTGATGGTGGCGGCGCGGCGCTGGCCAAAGTGAATCAATTCACGCGGCACCACCACTTCGCGTAATTTCACCAACGCCGACAGCGGTATCAACTCAAGCCCCTTGCCACGCACAAATATTTTCTCGATGTCATCGGGCGTGTCACGCCCACTCGGGTTGGTTTGCACAATCACGTCGTACTGTTCACCATCGCGCTTGTAGCGCGTCACCTTGCGCCCGCCCAGCAGGGTCTCGATGGCGCGCGCAATCAGGTCTACCCCGACACCCATGTCGGCGGCACGCTCGCGGTCCACTTCCAGCTTGATCTCGGGCTTGTTCAGGCGCAAATCAGTATCCACCTGGACAAAGCCTGGGTTCTTGGCCAATTCGTCCTGAAACGCCCGCACGGTTTGCGCCAGATTCTGGTAGCTCTCGGAGGTGATGATGACGAACTCGATCGGGCGGCTACTAAAGCCCTGCCCCAGCGATGGTGGCGTGATGGGAATGGCGGTGACCCCCGCCAGCCCCGACACCTTGGGGGTCATGCTGCGCGCCATCTCCAGTGTGGTGCGCTGGCGCTCGCCCCAGGGTTTGGCCCGAAAAAAGATGTTGCCCTGTGACACGGTGGGGTTGCCAATGGTGGAGAAAATACGGTCGAACTCCGGGTAGTCCTCGGCAATGCGCTCAATGCTCTTGGCATAGCGGTCGGTATAAGCCAGCGTGGCACCATCGGGTGCATTGATGCGCGCCAGCACCACGCCACGGTCTTCCAGCGGTGAGAGTTCGCGCTTCAGGTCGCCCAGTGCCCACCACGACACCAACGCGCTGGCCAGCATCACCAGCAGCACCAGGTAGCGGCGTTTGAGAAACCAGCCCAGCAACCGGCTGTAGGTAGCGGTCACCCAATCCAGGCCTGCGTTCATGTGGGAATCAAACCAGGTGGGGTGCGGGTTGTGGCGCAGCAACAGAGACGACATCATGGGCGACAAGGTCAGTGCCACCACGCCAGACACCACCACGGCTCCAGCCAGCGCCAGCGCAAATTCGGTAAACAGGCGGCCGGTGCGCCCGGGCGAAAAAGCCAGTGGTGCGTAAACTGCCACCAGCGTCATGGTCATGGCGATGATCGCAAAACCGACCTCGCGCGCCCCTTTGATGGCGGCTTGGAACGGCGGCAAACCTTCTTCAATGTGGCGGTAGATGTTCTCCAACATCACGATGGCATCGTCCACCACCAGCCCAATGGCCAGCACCAGCGCCAGCAGGGTCAGCGTGTTGATGCTGAAGCCGGCCAGCGCCATCATGGCAAAGGTGCCAATCAGCGACACCGGAATGGTCACCAACGGAATCAGCGAGGCGCGCAGCGTGCGCAAAAACACAAAAATCACCAGTGCCACCAACACCGACGCTTCCAGGATCGTTCTGAACACGGCCTTGATGGACTGGTCAATGAACACCGAGTTGTCGTTGGCCACATCAATCTGCACGCCGGGCGGCAGATCACGGCGCAACTTATCGAGCAATTTGATCACCCCGGCCGAGAGCTCCAGCGGATTGGCGGTGGACTGCTTGACCACACCCACACCGACCGAATCGCGGCCATTGAGCCGCACAAACGAGCGCTCATCTACCGGGGCTTGCTGCACCCGCGCCACATCGCCAATGCGCACCGGCTGACCGTTGACCGTGCGGATCACCACCTGGGCAAACTCCTGCGGGCGCTGCAAGTCGGTGGCAGCCGTCACATTGAACTCGCGCTGCGCGCTCTCAATGCGCCCGGCCAGCACTTCCAGATTGGCACGGCGCAGCGCGTCTTCCAGGTCTTGCACCGTCAGCTTGTAGGCTGCCAGTTTGTCCGGGTCTACCCAGATGCGCATGGCAAATTTGCGCTCTCCGTAAATATTCACTTCAGCCGCACCCGGTGCCGTTTGCAACACCGGTTTGACCAGCGTGTTGGCCATCTCTGACAGTTGCAAGGCTGTGTGAGTGTCTGAACTCAAGGCCAGGAAAATCACCGGAAACGACTCAGCCTCGACCTTGGCAATCACCGGCTCGTCAATGCCTTGGGGCAGTTTCTGGCGCACCCGGGTGACCTTGTCACGCACATCGGCGGCAGCGGAATCGGCATCTCGGCTGAGCACAAAGCGCACCGAAATCTGACTGCGCTCCTGGCGACTGGTCGATGTAATCACATCGACCCCCTCAATGCCCGACAGCGAGTCTTCCAGCACCTTGGTTACCTGGGTTTCCATCACCTCGCTGGAGGCACCCGAAAAACTGGTGGTCACCGACACCACCGGCTCGTCAATTTTGGGGTATTCGCGCACCGACAGGCGATTAAACGAGACGGCGCCTATCAGCACAATCAGCAAAGACAGCACGGTGGCAAAGACCGGGCGGCGAATCGAGGTTTCAGCCAGTTGCATCTGTTGCTCTCCACGCTCTAGCGACTGGCGGCGCTGGCTGCTGGCAACGTCTTGTCTGGCTGGCTGGCTGCATCAGCCGATGCCGAAGCAGCGGCTGACGCTGATGCCGCGGGCTTGCCAGTGGGCTTGCCCAGCTCCACGATGCGCACCGGAGTGCCATCTTTTTGCAGCCGCTGCTGGCCGGCCACCACCACCGTATCGGCCACGCTCAAGCCCTCCAGAATTTCAACCATGCCCTGCCGACGCACGCCCAGTTTGACCTCTCTCCTCAGCGACACCCACTGGGTATCAGGTGGCAATTTGGCCGCTGCATCGGGCACATCAGCCGGGGCGACCACCTTGATCACAAACTGGCGACTGCCTTGCGGCACGATTGCCTCTTCCGGCACAACCAATGCCGATTCATTAACCGAAAACACCACCGTGGCGCGGGCAAACATGCCCGAGCGCAGGACATCGGCTTTGCCGCCAGCGTCATTGGCACTCTTGGCACTCTTGGCACTCTTGGCATTCTTGGCTGCGTTTGGCAGCACTGCACGCACGCCCAAAGAGCGGCCATTGGCATCAAGCAGGGGGTCAATGGCATCCACCACCGCTTTGAAATTACGCCCCGGCAAGGCATCCAGGGCGATCTCGACACTCTGCCCTACCTTGAGTTTGCCGCCATAGCGTTCGGGCAAGCGGAAGTCGACCATCATGGCGCGGGAATCTTCCAGCGCCACCAGATCGGCACCATCTTTCACGTAGTCACCCACGTTAACCAGCCGGATACCCACCGTGCCCTCAAAGGGTGCCAGGATCGCCATGCGCGACAGCCGAGCCTGCGCCAGCGCCAGTTGCGCCTGCGCCACCTGCAAATTGGCGGCACTGGTGTCGAGCGTTTGCTGCGCTACAAAATTGGCGGCCACCAGCTCCTGGTTTCGTTTGAAACTAGCCTGCGCGATGGCTACCTGTGCCTGCGCCTGTTGCACGTCGGCGCGCTGCAGCACGTCGTCCAATTGCACCAGCATCTGGCCCTTGCGCACCGGCTGTCCGTCCTTGAAGCCCAGCGCCACGATGCGCCCCATCACCTCAGGGCGCAGCATCACGCTCTGGCGTGCGCGCAGGCTGCCTACTGCCTGGGCATCGTCGCGCAACGCCTGGGTTTGCACCTTGGCCACTTCAACCCCGGCCACGCGTGCCGCCCCCGCTGCACCGCCTGCGCCCGAGAGTTTGCCCGGCTCGGCCCCCATGACAGGCTGCGGGCCTTTGGGCTGGGACTGGTACCACCAGGCCGCGCCAGAGGCCACCGCGATACCCAGAACCGCTGCAACAGAGTAACTAATTTTGCTGGCCATAAATGCGCTTATTCAGTGAATACCTTGGTGGCGTGACTGTAGCGGGATAAAACAAACCATACCGCCCAGCATTGGCAACATTTGCAGCGCGGTCAGCGCTGCGCCAGGGCAATGCCAACGCCCCGGTTAGCCAGTTCGTCAGCCGCTTCATTGCCGGGGTCGCCGTTGTGGCCACGCACCCAACGCCATTCAATCTGGTGGGTGCCGCTGTTGACCAGCGCGTCCAGGCGCTGCCACAAATCGACGTTTTTGACCGGGTCCTTGGCCGCAGTTTTCCAGCCACGGGCTTTCCAGCCGGGTAGCCATTGCGTCATGCCTTTGAGCACATACTGGCTGTCCACATGCAAAACGACCTTGCAGGGGCGCTTGAGCGCAGACAGCGCCTCAATCACCGCCATCATTTCCATGCGGTTATTGGTGGTAGCCAGTTCACCGCCAAACAATTCCTTGCGCGCATCGGCAGATTTCAGCAACACGCCCCAGCCGCCTGGGCCGGGGTTGCCCTTGCAGGCCCCATCGGTGTAAATATCAATCACATTCAAAACTGCATCTTTCATTTGTCATTAACAGAGTTATTGGCTTCCGGCCCTTTTAGAACCTGCACTGTTCACTACAGTAACAGGAGCATTGCCCAAACGTCTCACCGGCTTCCAGGTGGGGCTGAGCAGCGTCATGCCGCGCACCCTTTTGACCGCTACCACGAAATAAACCGCGCCCAGTATCGGCCACCAACGCGCGCCTGCCGTGTCCATCCAGGCAAAGCGCTGCAACAACCCCTGCTTGGACAGCGCGGGCCGGTAGCAGCCAAATTCTCCGACCTCGATTTCCAGATTGAGCAAATTGAGCCAGTCGCGCAGCCGTAAATAGCCAATGAATTTACCCGCTTCCGGCAAAAAGAGGCTGTCAAATCCCAAACGCCGGTACAAATGGGCCCGGCTCTGGCGAAAGCCCCACAGGCTCATCGGGTTGAATCCAGAAATCACCACCTTGCCTTCGGGCACCAACACGCGCTGCACCTCGCGCAGCGCGCCGTGGGGGTCTGCTGTGAGCTCCAGCGCGTGCGGCATTACCACCAGATCCAGGCTGTTGGCTGGAAACGGCAGGGCAGAAAAATCTGTAACAAACGTAATTTTTTTGTCACTGGTCCGCACATGACCCACCGGCATGGGGCTAGCGCCGCCCGCCACCACCGCCGGCGACACCGTCTGCGTTGCCAGCCAGCGGTGCGGCATGCGGTTGGAATCCAGCGCGTCGAGCTCGGGCAGCCCCAGCTGCAGGGCATGAAAACCAAATATATCGGCCACTACCGCATCCATTTGCTGGCGCTCCCAGTCCAGCAGGTACTGACCGGGGGGGGTAGCCAACCATTGGTGCATCCCTATAATTTGTTGGATCATGAAGTTACTTCCAATTGCCGCTTTCGACGATAACTACATCTGGATGCTGCACGACGATCGCCGGGCTCTGGTGGTTGACCCAGGCGACGCGCAACCTGTGCTTGATGTGCTTGAACGCCTGAGCCTGACGCTGGAGTCGATTCTAGTCACGCACCACCACGGCGATCACACCGGCGGTGTTGATGACCTGCGCGAGGCCACCGGTGCCCAGGTTTTTGGCCCCAGGCTCGAACGCATGCCAGAGCCCCTGACACGGCTGGGCGACGGTGACTGCATAGAACGCTTGGGTGTCCGGTTTGAGGTTCTGGACGTACCGGGGCACACCGCCGGGCACATCGCCTATGTCGGCCAGCCCACCGGGCAAGAACCAATTTTGTTTTGCGGCGACACCCTGTTCAGCGCCGGTTGCGGGCGACTTTTTGAGGGCACACCGGCACAAATGCTCACATCGCTCCATCGGCTGGCCGCCCTGCCGGATACCACCCGGGTTTGCTGTGCGCATGAGTACACGCTGAGCGGCTTGAAATTTGCCCACGCAGTCGAGCCAGAAAACCAGGCTGTCATTGCTTACCAATCACAGGCACAATTGCTGCGCCAACGCGATTTACCCACCCTGCCCTCCAGCATTGGGCTGGAAAAAGCGGTGAACCCCTTTTTACGCACGCACTTCAAGGGCGTTGCCACTGCTGTCAGGCACTTTGACCCGGCCGCACAAGACCCCGTCAGCGTCTTTGCCGCGCTGCGAACATGGAAAAATCAGTTTTGAAAAATATCTTGCTTTGGGCAACGCTCGTGCCGCTTTTATGGCTGGCAGGGTGCGCCGCGCCGACTACCGTTGAACCGGGTGGCCTGCAAGACAGCGCCAACACGGTCGCCATCAACAAGCCAAAGACCAGCGGGCTGCAATCGCCTGTTTACCCAGCCGGCGGACTGCGTCCGCTGCTCGATACAGACATCAGGTCTGCCAGCGTGCACGCGCTCAGTACACCAGCCGATATTTGGGATCGCATCCGCCGCGGTTTTGCCATGCAAAACCTTGACAGTGATCTGGTGCGCGACCGCGAGCAGTGGTACAGCGCACGCCCCGAGTACATGCAACGCATGACCGAGCGTGGCAACAAATACCTGTTTTACATTGTTGAGGAGCTGGAGCGGCGCAACATGCCCACAGAGCTGGCCCTGCTGCCCTTCATTGAGAGCGCCTACAACCCGCAAGCCGTCTCCAGTGCCAAAGCGGCCGGTATATGGCAGTTCATGCCGGCCACCGGCAAGCACTTTGACCTCAAGCAAAACATGTTTCGCGACGACCGCCGCGACGTGCTGGCCTCCACCCGCGCAGCCTTGGACTATCTGCAAAAACTCTATGGCCTGTTTGGCGACTGGCATCTGGCGCTGGCGGCTTATAACTGGGGCGAAGGCAGCGTTGGGCGGGCCATTGCCAAGAACCAGAAAGCCGGTCTGGGGCGGTCCTACACCGACCTGAAAATGCCGGTCGAGACGCAGTTTTATGTGCCCAAACTGCAAGCGGTCAAAAACATCATTGCCAGCCCGGAGTCGTTTCGCGTCACCTTGCCACTGATCGAAAACCACCCCTACTTTCAAACCGTCGACATTCAAAACGACATCGATGTCAGCGTGGCCGCCAAGCTGGCCGAAGTGTCCATGGCTGATTTCAGAGCCCTCAACCCATCAGCCACCAAGCCCGTGCTGCTGGCTGCCGGCACACCGCAAATCTTGCTGCCGTGGGACAACGCCCTGATTTTTCAGGCCAATTTTGGGGCTTATACCGGTGGCCGACTCGCCAATTGGACCGCTTGGGTAGCACCCACCACCCTCAGGCCCGCGGATGCAGCCAAGCAATTGGGCATGCTGGAAACCGAGTTGCGCGACATCAACAATATCCCGGCACGCATGCTGATCCGGGCTGGCTCCACGCTGGTTGTGCGCCGCAATGCCACCATCAATGCCGATGTCAGCAACCATGTGGCTGACAACGGCCATTTGTCGCTGGCACCGGAGGTGGTTTTGAAAAGAACACTGGTCAAGGCCGGCAAGAAAGACACCGTCGCGAGCCTGGCACAACGCTACCGCGTCACTGCGGCAGCTATTTCTGACTGGAACCAGGTTAGCGCCTCAGCGGCTCTGAAACCGGGCCAAAGTGTGGTGTTGTACTTGCCGATGAAAATCAACGTGCCCCGGATCGCCCACGCCAGCAAGGCTGCTCCGGCCAAACGGGTTGCCAAAACCAGCCATCAAAAATCCCCGGTGAAAAAGCCAACCCGGCTGGCGCGTCAGTAAGCGGGTGTGACCGCCCACCAGCAAGGCTTAGCGCCGGTCTACCAGCGCATGTGCGATGGTGCCCAAATCCACATATTCCAGCTCACTACCCGCTGGCACGCCGCGCGCCAACCGCGTCAGGTGCAAGCCCCGGGCCTTGAGACCTTCGCTGATGACATGCGCAGTTGCCTCACCCTCGGCGGTGAAATTGGTGGCCAGAATCACTTCCTGCACGCTGCCGTCTAGCGCGCGGTCAAACAATTTTTTCAGGCCAATGTCATGGGGGCCGATACCGTCAAGTGGGCTTAGGCGGCCCATCAATACAAAGTACAAGCCCTTGTAGGCCCCGGTGCGCTCCACGGCCGACTGGTCAGCTGGGGTTTCCACCACGCACAGCTTGCTGGCATCACGCCGATCGTCCAGGCAAGTGGCACACACCTGCCCTTCGGTAAAGGTGTGGCAGCGTTCGCAATGCAAAATATTTTGGGAAGCCTGCGCCAGCGCCCGTGCTAGCGTTTGTGCCCCGGGCCGGTCATGCTGCAGCAAATGAAACGCCATGCGCTGCGCCGATTTGACCCCCACCCCCGGCAGCCGCCGCAAGGCCTGGATCAGTGACTCAAGCGCGTTGGTGTCAGACATGATTGAGGATTGCGAGCACCGCCCAACGACGGATCACACTTGCTCGGTAGCCCTTGATCAGTTGAGGACAGAGCATGCTCACTGCGTGTAGCCTTGGTCTGTCCCCCAAATTCAGACTTCCTGATGCGCATAGGCACAGTTTGCTTTTTTCAGGAATAGGACTGGCACTTGTAGGAGCGGCGGCAGCCGCGAATTCGGGCTTGCCAGCCCTCCCACAAAGTAACAACCAGGCTTTCACCATGACAAATGGATTCCGTGCGGATCAGGAAGTCTGAGATTAAGCCCGGCCGAAGACGTTGCCTCCGTGGTAGTAGAGCCTGTCATCGCGTCTTGCGCCTGCAACGGCAGCGCTGCACCCATCAGCAACGCAAGCGCAAGTGGCGTTATTAGCCACCGTAATTTCATGTCAGTCGGGTATCCACAGTGCGGCGATCGAGTGCCAAAAATTCGCTGGTCTGCATTTCATTCAAGCGCGACACGGTTCGCGCAAATTCATTGGACAGCTGGCCCTCCGGGTACAACTGCTCAGCTGGCACGGCCGCCGAGATGATCAGCTTGACACGCCGGTCGTACAGCACATCGACCAACCAGGTAAAACGCCGCGCCTCAGACGACATGCGTGGCGGCATTTGCGGCACATCACTGAGCAACACCGTGTGAAACTGGCTGGCAAGCTCAAGGTAATCATTTTGTGAACGCGGGCCACCACAGAGCGTTTTAAAGTCAAACCACACCAGACCCCCGGCCTTGCGCCGGGCAACAATCCTGCGGGACTCGATTTGCAGCACGGGTTCTTCGTCCTGTGTTTCGGCCAAACGCTCGAAGGCATCTTGCATGGCGGCCTGGGCCGCCTCGCTCAAAGGCGTGTGATAGAGCTGCAGCTGCTCCAATGTCAGACCGCGATAGTCGGTGCCATTGTCGACATTGAGCACATGCAGGTGGCTCTTCAGCAAGGCAATCGCAGGCAAAAATCGATCACGGTGCAAGCCATTGGCATACAAATCATCGGGCTTGAAGTTGGACGTGGTGATCAGGCCCACACCGTTGTCAAACATGGCACCAAGCAATCGGTACAAAATCATGGCATCGGTGATGTCCGAGACATGAAACTCGTCAAAGCAGATCAGCTTGTATTTTTCTGCAATGCGCTTGGCCAGCACCTCCAGCGGATTGGCTGTGCCCTGCAGACCAGCGAGCTCACGATGCACTTCCCGCATGAACTCGTGAAAATGCAGCCTGGTTTTACGCTTGAGCGGCACCGCGCCATAAAACAAATCCATCAAGAAACTTTTACCCCGCCCGACACCGCCGTACAAATAGATGCCACGGGGAATAGGCGGATGAAGGATCAGCTTTTTGAAAGCGTTGGAGCGCTGCTCCTTGAACTTGCCCCACTCACGGGCACATGTCTCAAGAGCCAGCACCGCGCGCAACTGCGCCGGGTCTGTTTTGTAACCACGCGCAATCAGCTCTGTCTGGTAGGCTTTTTTAACCGTCACGGCAATTTTTGCTATTAAAAAAATAGCTTCTAGCGCTTATTCCATAAGGGCTAGAGGCCTGTTTTCTATATTTTTTCAATCAAAAATTCAGTGTCCGCTTGTCAACCGCCAATGCCGCTTCCTTGGTCGACTCGCTCAAAGACGGATGGGCGTGGCAAATGCGGGCTATGTCCTCGCTGCTGGCCCTGAAGGCCATCGCCACCACGCATTCGGCAATCAGCTCGCTGGCCATGGGGCCGACGATGTGCACACCCAAAATCTCATCGGTGGTGGCATCGGCCAGCATCTTGACCATACCCGTGGTATCGCCCAAGGCGCGCGCGCGGCCATTGGCCAAAAACGGGAACGTGCCCGCCTTGTAGGCCCGGCCAGCGGCTTTGAGCTGTTGCTCGGTTTGGCCGACCCAGGCGATCTCGGGGCTGGTGTAAATCACCCAGGGAATCAGGTTGAAATCCACATGCCCGTGCTGGCCGGCAATGCGTTCAGCCACTGCCACGCCTTCTTCTTCGGCCTTGTGCGCCAACATCGGGCCGCGCACCACGTCACCAACTGCCCAGATGCCGGGTAAATTGGTGCGGCACTCGGCATCGACCACAATCAAACCACGCTCATCGAGCTGCAAGCCAATTGCTTCGACATTCAGTCCGGTGGTGTTGGCAACCCGGCCAATCGAGATGATCAGTTTGTCGACATCAAGCGTTTGGGCTTCGCCCTTGGCGTTGGTGTAGGCAATGGTGACACCTTTTTTACCGGTCTTGATGGCACCCACCGTCACGCCAAGCTCAATTTTCAAACCCTGCTTGTCAAAGGCTTTTTTAGCTTCTTTGGCAATTTGCTCGTCCACCGCGCCCAGGAAAGTTGGCAAACCTTCCAGCACTGTCACGTCAGAACCCAGACGGCGCCAGACCGAACCCATTTCCAGACCAATCACGCCCGAGCCGATCAGCCCCAGCTTTTTCGGCACCGCACCGATGCGCAATGCGCCATCGTTGGAGAGGATGTTTTCTTCGTCAAACGGTGTGCCTGGCAGGGCGCGCGCGCTGGAACCAGTAGCCACAATGATCTGCTGACCGACCAAAGTTTCGTCGCCGGCCTTGACCTCATAGCCGCCTTCGACCGCCTTCACGAACGAAGCCCGGCCGTGAAAGAAGCTGACTTTGTTCTTTTTGAACAGGTACAGGATGCCGTCGTTGTTTTGCTTGACCACGTTGTCCTTGCGCGCCACCATCTTGGCCACATCCATCGACAAGCCCTTGACTGCAATGCCATGATCGGCAAAGTGGTGGCTGGCCTGCTCGTAATGCTCTGACGATTGCAGCAGCGCCTTGGACGGAATGCAGCCCACGTTGGTGCAGGTGCCACCTAGTGCCGGGCCGCCCTTGGCGTTTTTCCACTCGTCGATACAGGCGACGTTTTTGCCCAGTTGGGCGGCCCGGATAGCGGCTATATAGCCGCCGGGGCCAGCACCGATCACGATGACATCAAATTGTTTGCTCATTTTTTTCTTTCTGGTTAACAGGAGAATCATGACAATGTCAATGTCAATGACTCACCTTGGTTGACTTGGTCTTTCAAGGCCGGCACACCTCGGCACTGCTAGCCGCGTGTGGGGCCCAATGCCCCACACGCGGGCGCCACGGAAAATTGCCTTAATCGGTTTCAGATATCAAACAACAACCGGGCCGGGTCTTCCAGCGCTTCTTTCATCGCCACCAAGCCCAGCACGGCTTCGCGGCCGTCGATGATGCGGTGGTCGTAGCTCATGGCAAAGTAGTTCATCGGGCGCACCACGACCTGGCCGTTTTCCACCATGGCGCGGTCTTTGGTGGCATGGATGCCCAAAATAGCGCTTTGCGGCGGGTTGATGATGGGCGTGGACATCATCGAGCCAAAAGTGCCGCCATTGCTGACGGTAAAGGTGCCGCCGGTCATTTCTTCAATGCCCAGCTTGCCGTCACGCGCTTTGTTGCCAAACTCGGCAATCTTCTTCTCGATGTCGGCAAAACTCATCTGGTCGGCATTGCGCAGAATGGGCACCACCAAGCCGCGAGGTGAACCCACCGCCACACCCACGTCAAAGTAGCCGTGGTAGACGATGTCGTTGCCGTCCACCGAGGCGTTGAGCACCGGAAATTTTTTCAGGGCATGCACCGCCGCCTTGACAAAGAAGCTCATGAAACCGAGTTTGACGCCGTGCTCTTTCTCAAAGCGGTCTTGCATGCGCTTGCGCATGTCCATCACCGGGGCCATGTTGATCTCGTTAAACGTCGTCAAAATGGCGTTGGTGCTTTGGGATTGCAGCAAACGCTCAGCCACACGGGCGCGCAGGCGGCTCATCGGCACGCGCTGTTCCGGGCGCTGCGCCAGGTTTACTGCCGGTGCTGCCACTTGAGGCAGAAATGTGGTTGCAGCCCTTGCTGGCATTACGGGAGCAGCTACTGATTTAGGAGCATTTGCAGCACTGCCCACCGCACCCAGCACATCACCCTTGGTGACACGGCCATCTTTGCCGGAACCAGCCACGGTGCCTGCGGCCAGATTGTTATCCGCCATCAGCTTGGCCGCGGCCGGCATGGCCACGCCGGCCATTGAATTACCCGCAACCACAGCCGCAGCAGGTGCTGCCACAGCCGCCACAGCCGCCATCGCCGCAACAGACGCAGGTACTGCAACCGTACCGACCTTGCCTTCGGTGTCGATGCGGGCAATCAGCTGCTCCGCGCCGACCGTGCTGCCATCGGCTTGCAAAATTTCGATGATGACCCCCGCAGCGGGCGCGGGAACTTCCATCACCACTTTGTCGGTTTCGACTTCAATCAGGATTTCGTCGATAGCGACCACATCGCCGACTTTTTTCTTCCACAGCAACAAGGTGGCTTCGGCCACGGATTCCGACAGTTGCGGGACTTTGACTTCTACGAGTGCCATATCAATTCTTTCAAATGTGTTCTTGGGGAGGTGCAAGACAGGTCATGTTGACCCGCTTGCACGATTTGTCTGGGAGGATTTTTGCTTGCGCTTACTTGCTCAGTACAAAACCCTTGAGCTTGCCAAACGCACCTTCAACCAAGGCTTTTTGCTGCTCCTGGTGCAGATGCGAGTAACCCACGGCCGGTGAGGCGGCTGCAGCGCGGCCGGAGTAACCCAGTTTTTGCCCATCAAGCATGTTTTCATGAATGTAGTGCTGCACATAAAACCAGGCGCCCTGATTTTGCGGCTCATCCTGCGTCCAGACGATCTCGGTGGCGTTCGGGTACTTCTTGAGCTCAGCAGCAAAAGCCTTGTGCGGGAACGGGTAGAGTTGCTCCACGCGCAGAATGGCCACATCGCTGGCCTCTTTTTCTTCACGCTTCTTGGACAAGTCGTAAAACACCTTGCCGGAACACGCCACCACGCGTTTGACCTTGTCGGCCTTGAGGACCTTTTGATCCGCAATGACCGTCTGGAAAGCGCCTTTGGTGAACTCGGACAAGGGCGATGTTGCATCCTTGTGGCGCAACAAGGACTTGGGCGTAAAGATGATGAGCGGCTTGCGCAGGTTGCGCACCATCTGGCGACGCAGCACATGAAAAATCTGGCTGGCGGTGGTGGGCTGCACAATCTGCATATTGGTATCAGCCGCCAACTGCATGAAACGCTCCAGCCGTGCCGAGCTATGCTCCGGGCCCTGGCCCTCATAGCCGTGCGGCAGCATCAGCGTGATGCCATTGACGCGACCCCACTTCACCTCGCCAGAGGCAATGAACTGGTCGATCACCACTTGGGCACCATTGGCAAAGTCGCCAAACTGGGCTTCCCAGATCACCAAGGTGTTGGGGTCGTTGGAGGCGTATCCGTACTCGAAGCCCAGCACCGCTTCCTCGGACAAAATGGAGTCGATGACGACAAACGGCGCCTGATTTTCGGCCACGTTTTGCAGCGGCACATAGATGCCGGTGTCCCATTTTTCGCGTGCCTGGTCGTGCACCACGGCATGGCGGTGGGTGAAGGTGCCGCGGCCACAATCTTCGCCCGACAGGCGCACCGGGTAGCCGCTGGCCACCAGTGAGGCAAACGCCATGTGCTCGCCCATGCCCCAGTCGACGTTGATGTCACCGCGACCCATCGCAGCACGGTCGTCGTACACCTTTTTAACCAGGTTATGCGGTGTCACGCCAGCGGGAATGGTGGTCAGTTTGTCCGCCAGACGCTTCCATTCGGCCAGCGGAATGGCGGTGTCGCCCGCATCCGTCCACTTTTTGCCCAAAAACGGAGTCCAGTCAACCGCGTACTTGCTCTTGAAATTAGTCAACACCGGGTCGATTGTGTGGCGACCGGCATCCATGGCGGCGCGGAAGGCTTTGGCCATGTCGTCACCCAAACTGTCGCCCAAACCCTGCGCAGTCAATTTGTCAGCGTAAATCTTGCGCGTACCGGGGTGGGTTGCAATCTTTTTGTACATCAGCGGCTGGGTCAACGCTGGTGTGTCCTGCTCGTTGTGTCCCAACTTTCGGAAGCAGGTAATGTCGACCACCACGTCCTGACGGAATTCCATGCGGAACTCCAGCGCCAGCTGGGTCGCCAGCACCACGGCTTCCGGGTCGTCACCATTGACGTGAAGAACCGGTGCCTCCACCATTTTGACGATGTCGGTGCAAAACGCGCTAGAGCGCATGTCACGCGGATCTGAGGTGGTGAAACCGATCTGGTTGTTGATGATGATGTGAACCGTGCCAGCGGTGGTATAGCCACGGGTCTGGGCCAGGCACAAGGTTTCCTGGTTGACACCCTGGCCACCAAACGCTGCATCACCATGCACCAGCACTGCCAGCACCTGACGGCCAGTGGGGTCATTGCGTCGGTCCATGCGGGCGCGCACCGAGCCTTCGACTACCGGATTCACAATTTCAAGGTGCGACGGGTTGAACGCCAGCGACAGGTGCACCGCACCGCCGGGGGTGTTGACATCGGAGCTGAAGCCCTGGTGGTATTTCACGTCACCCGCAGGCAAATGCTCGGGTGCCGTATGGTCGAACTCGGCAAACAAATCAGCCGGCATCTTGCCCAGGGTGTTGACCAGCACATTCAGGCGGCCTCGATGCGCCATGCCAATCACAATTTCTTGCACACCCTTGGCACCGGCTTGCTGAATCAACTCGTCCATGGCCGCGATAAAGCTCTCACCGCCTTCGAGTGAAAAGCGCTTTTGCCCGACATACTTGGTGTGCAGAAAACGCTCCAGCCCCTCGGCTGCTGTCAATCTGTCAAGAATGTGCTTTTTCTTGTCCGCGCTGAACTGGGGCTTGCTGCGCGAAGCTTCGAGCTTCTGTTGCCACCAGCGCTTTTGATTTTGGTTGGTGGTGTACATGTACTCGACACCCATCGTGCCGCAATACGTCTCGCGCAAGGCATTCATCAACTCGCGCAGACTCATGGAGTCTTTGCCGAAGAAAGTGTTGCTGGTGTTGAAAATGGTTTCCTGATCCGCGTCACCAAAGCCGTAAAACGAGGGCTCCAGCTCAGGAATCGGATCACGCGCGGTGCGTTTGAGCGGATCCAGATCAGCCCAGCGCGCACCTACATTGCGGTAAGCGGCAATCAATTGCTGAGCTGCTGTGCTCTTGCGGCCCATTTCCGGGTCAGTGCTGGCCTGAACCACCTGGGTGACACCGGCCTTGGCACGCTCGGCAAAGGCATTGATGACCGGCTGATGCGGCACGTCTTTGGCATTGCTGCCATCCACTGCGGCCACATTTTGCAAAGCATCGAAGTAATCGCGCCAACTATCGGGCACGCTGCCGGGGTTGGCCAGGTAGTTTTCGTACATCTCTTCGACGTACGGGGCATTGCCACCAAAAAGGTAGGTATTGCCCTGATAGGCTTGATAAACCGTGTTGGTTTGACTCATATTTCGCTGACTTTCATTTCCCTTGGGGAAACTTTAGCTGGTTAAAGCTGATTGTTTAATTAACCTCCCGCGTCACGGCTTGACCGTTTGGCGGATGCGACAGTGGCGTTGGAAGGGGCCTGATGCAAAACAAAATTGTGACATCAAATAATGGCACGATACTTACACGACTGAATAACCTTCAAGCGCAAACTCAGGAAGAGATCAGATCTTTGATCTGTTGCAGCGCTGCCGGGTCATCCATGGTGGTCAAATCACCGGGGTCGCGGCCTTCGCACACCGCCTGAATGGCACGACGCAGGCACTTGCCACTGCGGGTTTTGGGCAAGGTGGTGATAAAGCGCACGCGTGCTGGCCTGGCCACCGCACCCAGATCCTTGTCGACTATTTTGAAGATTTCTGCCTCCATCTTCAGGCAACCCGACTCATCCGCTACCAAGCTGGCATCTTTGGCCACGCAAAAGGCCATGGCCACCTGACCCTTGAGCTGATCGGCCACGCCGACCACCGCCACCTCGGCCACGTTGGGGTGGGCCGAGATGCTTTCTTCAATCTCACGGGTGCCCAGCCGGTGGCCGGCCACGTTGATCACGTCGTCGGTGCGGCCCAAAATGAAATAGTAGCCATCTGCATCACGAATGCCCCAGTCAAAGGTGCTGTACACCAGCTTGTTGGGCACGCTCTTCCAGTAGGTTTGCACAAAGCGCGCATCATCACGCCAGACCGTTTGCATGCAGCCGGGGGGCAGCGGTCCTTCAATGGCGACCACGCCCTTTTGGTTGGGGCCGGTCAGCTCTTCACCGGTTTGGTCGTCCAGCAGTTTGACGTTGTAGCCATAAACCGCCTTGCCGGGTGAACCGAACTTGCTGACAGCCTTCTCAACCCCGTTGCACAACGACAAAATCGGCCAGCCGGTCTCAGTCTGCCAGTAGTTGTCGATGATCGGCTTGCCCAAGCCGGCGCTGATCCACTGCGCGGTGGGCTCATCAAGCGGCTCCCCGGCCAAAAACAAGGCACGCAGGCTCGATAAATCATACTTGGACAGCAGTGCCGGGTCTTGTTTTTTCAGCACCCGAATGGCCGTGGGTGCGCTAAACATCACCGTGACCTTGTATTTTTCAACCAGACTCCACCAGATACCGCCGTCCGGGCGGGTGGGCAAGCCTTCGTACATGATGGTGGCCATGCCGCCGATCAACGGGCCATAAATGATGTAGCTGTGACCCACCACCCAGCCAATGTCGCTGGTAGAAAAATAGGTCTCACCTGGGTTGCCGGCGTAAATGTGTTTCATGCTGGCGGCCAGCGCCACGCAGTAGCCACCGGTGTCGCGTTGCACACCTTTGGGTTTGCCGGTGGTGCCGCTGGTGTACAGCGTGTAGCTTGGGTGGGTGGCCTCCACCCATTCACATTCCACCACCGTATCGAGGTTCTTTTCACGCAGAGCGCCCCAAAGATGGTCGCGCCCGGCGACCATGTCCATGGCCACCAGGCCACGATCAACCAGCAGCACTGCTTCTGGCTTGTAGCTCGACAGGCGAATGGCCTCGTCCAACAACGGCTTGTAAGCCACCGCCTTGCCCCCGCGCGAACCGGCATCGGCACTGACAACCACCTTGGGCGATGCGTCTTCGATGCGCGAGGCCAGCGAGCCCGATGCAAAACCGCCAAACACCACCGAGTGAATGGCCCCAATGCGTGTGCAGGCCAGCATGGCAAACGCGGCCTCGGCAATCATCGGCATATAAATCAGCACCCGATCCCCCTTTTGCACCCCCAAATCCTTCAGCGAAGCGGCCATGCGCTGCACTTCAGCATGCAACTCCCGGAATGAGTAGGTCTTTTCCTGATTGGTTTCGGTCGAGACAAAAATCAATGCGGCCTGGTCAGCCCTGTCTTTCAGATGCCGATCTACCGCGTTGTGGCACAGGTTGGTGATGCCACCGACAAACCATTTGGCAAATGGCGGGTTGCTGTAATCGCAAATCTGCTGAGGCTGTACTTTCCAGTCCACCAACTGGGCTTGTTCAGCCCAAAAACCATCACGGTCAGTCAGGGAACGCTGGTGAAATTCGGCGTAGGTGGTCATTGCTTGTCTCCGATTGTTGTGATTAAACTGAATTCATAATTATGGCCAATGAACTTGCAACACGCTGACTGCAGCAGATCATGGCCTGACAATAGAATGCTATAATTTATGTAGCGCATAGCGCCCTATTTATAAGGGCTAGAGGCCTATTTTATCAATAGCTGCACAGCTTTGAATTGCGGATGCTCGGCTGAGCGCAGCCACTCAAAGGCGACCATTTCGGTCGTCACCAGCTCAGCACCGGCACCGGCCAAGCGGTCAAAGGCGGCATCGCGGTTGCGCTCAGTGCGCGAGCTACAGGCATCGGTGACAACCCAGACATCAAATTCGTCTTCCAGCAAATGCAGGGCCGTTTGCAGCAGGCACACATGGGCTTCGCAGCCAGCAATGACGATGCTGCCGCGCTCGGTCGGCGTGTTCGACGGTTTTTGCAAGTGCTTGGGCAGGCTGCGGGCATTGCCCGGGGCGGGCTTGATGGGCGGGCGCAGCCATTCGCCCAAGCCCTCCTCGACACCGCTGAACTGCATTTTGGCCAGCGTGCCGTGGCACAGCGCCTTGAGCTCGGGTGGGTTTTCGCCCAGTTTGGACGGATTTTGCTCGGTACCCCACACGGGCACCTGCATTAGTCTGGCGATTTGCGCCAGCCGGGCCGCATTGGCCAGTACCAGTGGCGCTTCAAAAATGGCGGACATCAGGCGGGACTGGTAATCCACCAGCACGAGTTGGGACAGTTCGGCTTCAAGCAGCATGATCAGCTTTCAAATTCACCACTATACGACCTCGCACCTGGCCCGCCATCAGCGCCTGCGCTGCGGCAATGGCTTGGTCCAGCGGCACCTCTTGCACCAGGGACTCCAGCAGGGCGGGGTCCAGGTCACGCGTCAGCCGATCCCAAGCGCGCTGGCGCTTGGTCAACGGTGCCATCACCGAATCAATCCCGGCCAGCGTGACCCCGCGCAAGATGAAGGGCATGACCGTGGTCGGCAAATCCATGCCCTGCGCCAGTCCGCAGGCCGCCACCACGCCGCCGTAGCGCGTTTGTGCCAGCGCATTGGCCAAAGTATGTGAACCCACTGCATCCACCACGCCCGCCCAGCGTTCCTTTTGAAACGGCTTGCCGGGCGCGGCCAAAGTGGCCCGGTCCATGATGCTGGCAGCACCCAGTGATTTCAGATAAGCCGCTTCACTGGCTTTTCCCGTGGCCGCCACCACCGTGTAGCCCAGCTTGCCCAGCAGCGCGATCGCGACACTGCCGACCCCGCCAGTAGCACCGGTGACCAGTACCTCGCCCGAGCCGGGCTGGATGCCGTGGTCTTCAAGTGCCAGCACACACAGCATGGCGGTGTAGCCCGCCGTGCCGATCGCCATGGCCTGGCGCGGCGTGAAAGCCTGGGGCAGACGCACCAGCCAGTCGCCCTTGAGCCGCGCTTTTTCGGCCAGACAACCCCAATGCGTCTCCCCCACCCCCCAGCCGTTGTGCACCACCACGTCGCCAACTTTCCAGTTCGGATGACTCGATTCGATCACCGTGCCAGCCCCGTCAATGCCCGCCACCATCGGCCAGTTGCGCACCACCGGCCCCTGGTTGGTAATGGCAAGACCATCCTTGTAATTCAGCGTTGAATAGGCCAGTGCCAGCGTCACATCGCCGCTTGGCAGACGCGACTCATTGACTTGCGCTACGCTGGCTACGAAGCCATTTGTGTTTTCCAGTAACAGTGCCGTAAACATAGCAGTCCTTTAACATTATTAAAAATCAATGGGTTACGAGACTAATCAAGAACTTACTTTAACTAATAAAATTGAGTAAACTCCTCTCATGCTAAATCCCACGCGAATTATTGCCCTCCTCTCATGCCTTTTACTGGCCGCTGCGGCGCATGCAGCCCCAACCGACACCCCCGACGACCTCAGTCTTTTCTTGAAAACCATGCCCTTGCTCACGCAGCTTGATCAGGTTCGCGTGTCGGTCACTGACAAGGCGGGTGACCTGGTTGTCAATGCGCTGGGCTTTCTGGGCGTGCCTTACAAGCGCGGTGGCAATTCAGCCGAAACCGGTTTTGATTGCAGCGGATTCGTCAAAGCCATGTACGAGCAAACCGTGGGCCTGATTTTGCCGCGCAAAGCCGAGCAACAGGCCGCCGCCACCCAACAAATCAACAAAGCTGATCTGCAACCCGGCGACCTGGTGTTTTTCAACACCATGCGCCGTGCCTTCAGCCATGTGGGCATCTACATTGGCGAAGGCAAGTTTGTCCACTCACCCAAGCCAGGTGCCGAAGTTCGGGTGGATAGCATGGGACTGTCCTATTGGAGCCGCCGTTTTGACGGTGCGCGCCGGGTTCAGACCTCAGTGGTCGGCCCGCAACTGCAGTCGGGCGTTGACGCAGCGGTGGACTTGGTTCGTCGCTAAATGGCGCACTGCTATGTTTTAAATAGCATGTTACGCATATATTCAAAGGGCTAGAGCCCGTTTTCTTATAAATCAACAGCCAAACGGCGGTACCGCAACAGGCGACCGCGGTAGGCCTCACGCACCGGCGTGGCATCACGGTCAAGCCGCGTGTCGGTCAGCGTAAAGCCGTGCCCGGCCATGCGGCGGTTGAAGGCGGGGCGGTTGCTGCGGTGCGGGTCCACAATCCAGACCTGCGCCACAGCCGTCGCGTGCTTGTTGATGAAACCTGCCAGCAAGCCATCGTCGTCGCGTTCGTAAAGTACATCGCTGCCAATGATCAAGTCAAAGCAGCCACTGACCGCGGCGCTGTCGGCATCGGGCACGTTGGCACCCGCCCCCCACTGCCCCTGACGGTATTTCATCGTACTCAGGCCGTTGAGACGCAGGTTTTCAGTTAGAAAGCTGGCCACCAGCGGGTGACAGTCGCTGGCTGTCATGTCGGCACCGCGGCGGTGCGCCACCAAGCTGGCCAAACCCAGGCCGCAACCAATTTCAAGAATGCGTTCACCCGCTTGCACCGGGTGTAGCGCCATGCAGGCCGCCAGTTCAGCGCCCGACGGCCACAGCAGCCCAAACAGCGGCCAAACCGCCGACGAAATACCGAGCCGCGCGGCTTCCCCATGGGGGTCAGAAAACTGCTGGCGATCCAGCAGCGAGCGGATGATGAGATTGGGAGCACCCTCTACACAGATGCTCTCTTGCTTGGTAAGGTAGCCGGGCATCTGGGGGTGCCTGGCGCGTGAGTCGGTGCCAGGCGGTTGATAAGTAGAGCTCAGTATAGGTGCGAGCATCTGCGTAGAATGATTTGACAATTTTCAGCACAACAAAACCAACAGAAAGACAGCCATGAATGCATTGACATCGGGCATTGAGCCCTTGAGCGGCCTTGATGGCGCCTTTCTGAGCCTGGAGACACCCGCCACGCCAATGCATGTGGGTTCACTGCATGTGTTTGAAGTGCCTGCGGGTTACCGGGGCAATTTTTTGACCGATGTGAAAACCATGCTGGCGCAGCGCATGGTGCCGCTATTGCGCCGACGTTTGGCCAGCATGCCGCTGAAATTGGCCAACCCGATGTGGCTGCAAGGCGAGGTAGACCTGAGCAAGCACGTTGAGCTGATTCACATCCCCGCGCCGGGCCACTGGGCACAGCTGGAAACCGTGGTGGCCAACCTGCACGCCGATCTGCTCAACCGCGCCCGCCCGCTGTGGATGATGTATGTCATCGACGGCCTGGCCAGTGGCGAAAAAGCCTATTACTTCAAGATTCACCATGCCATGCTGGACGGGCATGCCGCTGCAGCACTGGCCGCAGCACTGTTTGACAGTTCACCTCACCCGGCCAGCCACCCAAAGGAAAACCCGGCTTCATCCGGTCACCGGCTTGATCGACAACCCGGCGTTTTGAGCATGGTGTCAAGCGCGCTTGGGCGCGATGCCACTCAGTACGCCAAGCTGGCGCGCCATCTGCCAGGCATCGCGCGCACGCTGGTCGGGCTGGTGCGCAGCTCGGGCGGTCATGACGCAGCCGCCGGGCCAAACACCAGGAGCGGCATGGCGTTTGGGCCTCGCACCCCGCTGAATGTCACCATCACCCGCGAGCGTGGTTTTGCCGCTGCCGAGGTGCGCCTGGCTGACATCAAGGCGATTGCCAGCGCCTGTGATGCCACAGTCAACGATGTGGTGCTGGCACTGTGCGGCGGCACGCTGCGGCGCTACCTGGCACGGCTTGGCCCACTACCAAAAAAGTCGTTGATCGCCTCCATGCCCATCTCACTGCGCGCCAAAGGCAACACCGACTTTCACACCCAGGCCACGCTCAGCCTGGTAAGCCTGGCCAGCCACATTGCCAACCCGCTCAAGCGCCTGCAGGCTGTGCGCGGTCATGCCAGTGCCACCAAGGCGGTGGCCCGGCGTGCGCAGGGCGTGATCCCAACCGACTTTCCCTCCATCGGCGTGCCCTGGCTGATCAGCGTTCTGGCCAATTTGTACGGACACAGTGGCGTGCCTGATGCCATGGCACCACTGGCCAATGTGCTGATCTCCAATGTGCCCGGACCTGCCGTGCCACTCTATGTGGGCGGCCTGCGCATGACCGGCTACTGGCCGCTGTCCATCGTGGAGCACGGCCTTGGCCTGAACATCACCCTGATGAGTTACGACGGCCGCCTGTGCCTGGGCTTTACCGTGGCCCGCTGTGCCGTGCCCGATGCGCGCCTGCTGGCCGGTGACTTTATGCTGGCGTTTGAGGAACTCAAAGCGCTCGCCCTGGCACCGGTCAAAGTCAAATCCAGGGCCAGGGCGGCACCGGCAGTACGTCAAGCCACCGCAAAATTGGCAGCCAAAGCCCCGCCCAAGAAATAACGGGGTATCCACCATGCCACTGCGTCCCAAAGTTAGCCGCCACCGCCACACCGGGGCACCCCATTTTTTGCATTCATTGCTGGAGCCGCGTGCGCTGCTTGAGATGGCGCTGCTACCGGCCTCCCTGCCACTGCTGATGCAAGCCCCACAGGGTGACGGCCACCCAGTGCTGCTGTTGCCCGGTTTCATGGCCGATGAAAAGTCGCTGTTTGTGCTCAAAGCCTTTTTGCAGCGCAAGGGCTATGACGTGCACACCTGGGGGCTGGGGCGAAATCTGGGCTTTCACAGTAAACATGCCAACGCCCTGCCGCAAAAAATTCGCCACCTGCATTACGCGACCGGCCGTAAAGTTAGCCTGGTGGGCTGGAGCCTGGGTGGCGTTTTTTCGCTCTACGGGGCCGAAAGCACGCTGGACTGCGTGCGCTCGGTCATCACCCTGGGCAGCCCGGTCAGCATGGACCCAAAAGGCAGCCAGTCACCGGCAGCCGTCAAGGCGCTGTACCGACTGGTGTCACACCGGCATGGCACGGCGGCCCACGCCATGGCACCCCGCGCCAAGTCGCTGCGTGAACACCGGCGCCTGGCCGTGCCCACCAGCTGCCTATATTCGCTGGGCGATGGCATCGTGCCCCCGCAGGAAGCCACCATTGATGGCGACATAGCCCTGCATGAAAACATCCGGGTGCCCGGCAGCCACATGGGGCTGGGATTTAACGGCATAGTGTTGGCCGTGGTGGCCGACCGCCTGGCGCAGCCTGAAGCCCAATGGAAGCCATTTGTACCCTCGGGCTTGCTGGCACAGCTGTGGCGCATGTTGCCCGACGACGAGGCAGCCTAAAGCCATGCCACACACCCGCCAACACCCGATGCGCCAGCTCAGCGCGCCCGAAGCAGCGTTCATCTATTCAGACAGCGCCCATGCCAATGCCAACGTGTCGCTGCTGCATATCTATGACCAAACCACAGCGCCCACGGGCGTGGTGCGTTTCAAGCAAATCCTCACCCACGTAGAAAGCCGACTGAGCCGACTGCCGGTATTGCGACAAAAAATTCTGCGCGTGCCGCTGGATCTGGACAACCCGTATTGGGTTGAAGATGAAGACTTTGACATCGAGTACCACGTGCGCCACATTGCCCTGCCCAAACCGGGCGACTGGCGCCAGTTCTGCATTCAGGCCGCGCGCATCCACGCCCGCCCGCTGGACCTGCAGCGTGCGCTTTGGGAAATGTATGTCATTGAAGGGCTTGATAGCTTCCTGGACTTGCCGGTTGGCAGCTTTGCAGTGCTGCTCAAGGTGCACCAATCGGCATTTGACGTGGCACACGGCAGCGCCATCACCACCTTGCTGCATGACTTCAGCCCTAATCCACCACCAGCGCCACCGCCAGCGCCCTGGTTTCCCCAATCGTCGCCGGGCAAACTGGCACTGATGTGGCGCTCCGGCTTTCGCGCGGCCAGCTTTCCACTGCGCATGATGCAACCCGTGTCACAAGGGCTGAGCCTGATGGCGCTGACCGTCAAGACGTTTACGGACGAGTTTTTACAACGCTCGCGCGACTTTCCAAGCACCCGCTTCAACACCGTGGTGTCGAGCCGCAGGGTATTTGACACGCGCCGCTTTGCCCTGACAGATGTCGCGCGCGTTCGCCAATTGGTGCGCGGTGCAACGGTCCATGACGTGGCGTTAGCGGTGTGCGCGGGCGGCCTGCGCTGCTACCTGAAGCTGCAAGGTGAACTGCCAGAAGACAGCCTGGACGCCGCGGCACCCACCACACTGCACAACCAGGATCAGCACGACACTGCAACCGGTTTTTCATGGACAAAAATCACCCTGCAAACCCATCTTTCTGACCCGCTGCAGCGCTTGCGGACGATTTGCGCCAGCAAAGACGCGTCCACCCTGCCCGTTCATGGCAGCGACTGGGGCCCGCTGGCCAATTGCCGCATCAGCACCTTGCTCGGGCCACCAAAACCACTGTACCTGCAGGGCGCACGCCTAACTTATCTGTCAGCCATCATGCCGATTGCCGACGGCATGGGACTGGTTTTTTCTGTTACCAGCTACAACGACATGCTGGTGATCTCATTTACCGGATGCTACGAACAGTTACCCGACCCCGAGGTGCTTGCCCAATGCCTGCGCGACAGCTTTCAGGATTATTTGGCGCTGACCCAATGCAAAAAGCCGCGGCGCAAGCCAAGCGCCTGAGCGATGCGCACCCCTGGCCCTGTGCCCATTGAATTCGAGTCGCTGGGCAACCCGGCGCACCCGGCCATCGTGCTGATCATGGGGCTGGGCATGCAGCTCACCAGCTGGCCCGATGCCTTTTGCCAGGCGCTGGTAGACGCAGGCTACCGGGTGGTGCGTTTTGACAACCGTGACAGCGGCTTGTCGGCCAGTGCACCAAGGGGCCAACACCCCAGGCTTTTGCTGGCCATGGCCACTGCACTGCTGGGCCTGCCGGTGCGCACGCCCTACACCCTGCAAGACATGGCCGCAGATGCCGTTGCCGTCATGGATGCCCTGCAGATTGAATGCGCGCACATTGTTGGCGTGTCGATGGGCGGCATGATTGCGCAGGAGCTGGCAGCGCACTACCCACAGCGCGTCTTGAGTCTGACCTCGATCATGTCCTCCAGCGGCAATGCGCGGCTGTCCCGCCCCAGCCGCAAGGCGCTGCAGGTGCTGCTGCGCCGCCCGGCCAACCCGGCCGATACCGAGTCCGTCATCAACCACATGGTGCACATGTTTGGCGTGATCGGCAGCCCCGCTTACCCCGAACCAGCCCAGGCGCTGCGCCAGCGCGTCAGCGATGGTGTGCAGCGCGCCTACCAGCCCGCAGGCATAAACCGCCAGTTGCTGGCCATTCTGGCCAGCGGTGACCGGCGCAAACTGCTGCACACCATCACGGCACCCACGCTGGTGATCCACGGCCGGGCCGACCCGCTGGTGCCGCTGGCGGCCGGCCAGGACACCGCAGCCCATGTGCCGGGTGCCAGACTGCTGGTGATCAATGGCATGGGCCATGATCTGCCCACCGTGCTGTTGACGCAACTGGCAGGGGCGATCATTGAACACTGCAGCAGGGCGGCAGACTTGCCCACCGGTAACTGAGTGTGGTCACTGATTGCGATCATTTTCTGTTCAACACTGTGATGGATATTTGAAATCAAGAAGTTGCCAGCGCCCATCGTCGAAGTTGATCTTGATCTTGATTCCCTTAAAGAGGTTGATCAAACCCAACAAAAATAGGAGGCAATTTTGGGAAAACTGTCCGTCGTACCGTTGACTGAGCAATTTCTCCGACTCTTTGGCACCCATTGCTGACCGTGGCGGTTTGTCCGCCGGTATCCGCAATGCTGCGTTATGCGAAAACGGTCGGTCGCCATAAAGACCCTCACCCGCAAAAGCAATTCCAGACTTCCTGATGCGTATAGGCATAGTTTGCTTTTTTCAGGAACAGGACTGGCACCTGTAGGAGCGGCGGCAGCCGCGAATTCGGGCTTACCAGCCCTCCCACAAAGCCACAACCAGGCTTTCACTATGCAAAATGGATTCCGGGCGGATCAGGAAGTCTGAATTCACCATTCAACACGTGTTGGATGGCAACAAACCGGCGTACTGCAGTCTTTCGTCGGCGAATGAACATCGTTGTAGGATGACTTTGGTGAGCAGAATTCGGGTGAGATTGTCGATGCCATAGCCGATTAGGCGACTTGGCGGGATGCGGCTGCCCAACCAGAACCAGACGACGCAAGTGCAGCAAGTTTGCTACCGTCGGCAAAAATGCCAGTTTGTGCCAAAGCGCAGCTGAAACGCCACCACCCAGGCCCTGTTGCCCCCATAATCGGGAAAATACTCGTAAACCTTGAACGTACGCCAAACATGGCGGGTGTGCAATCCGGAATTTCCTTTTGTTTTGGGAGAGCCGTGCGAGATACCTCCCCGCAGTAAACGTCAGGCGATGGCCGTCTGATAGAAACAAAAGGGGATCCATGATCCAAGAAACACGCGC
>JBBQLQ010000001.1:0-68182 GCA_038328055.1 Burkholderiales bacterium | reverse complement strand
CACGACAACGGCATCTTCGGCAGCGCCATCCAACGCGAACACCGTTGCATTGGGGCGCAGATCAAAGTCATTCCAGCTGCGCATTTGGTTGATGTCTTTTGCGACATAGCCGCTGCCAATCACCGTGCGCGACACGCTGGCCGCGTAATTGCCGGCGATGCCGCCAAACTGCAAGGTGGGCGTGGCAACCACCACCATGTCGCGCAAGACCGGATCGGCCTGGATGGCGGTCAGTATCTGGGTGTAGTCGGTGATGCCGTAGGCGGTGGGGTTGCCGCTGCCATAGAGGTAAAAGTCGCGGTGCTGAATTTGCAGGTGGCCACCGCGCTGCACATTGCGGGTGTGCATCTCGTAATTGATGTTGCCACTAAACCCCCCAAACAACTGGATCGCCGTCGACCCAATCGCCATGGCCAGCAGCGTGGCGAGCGAACGGCGTCGGTTGCGCAGCAAATTGCGCACGGCCAGGTTGAAGGTCATCATCATGG
This sequence comes from Burkholderiales bacterium, assembly GCA_038328055.1. Lineage (GTDB taxonomy): Bacteria > Pseudomonadota > Gammaproteobacteria > Burkholderiales > Burkholderiaceae_C > Rhodoferax. The sequence continues at coordinate 67,694 of JBBQLQ010000001.1, read as the reverse complement.
CGCGCCCTCCAGCGGCTTGCGCCGGATTTTTTGAATCAAGCCGTCCTTGAGGTAAATGGTGTCGTCGGCTGCATTGATCACATCCGGGTCATGCGACGAAAAGATAAACGACACCTGGTAATGCTTCACCATGCGCCGCATCAGCGCCAGAATGGCCATGCCAGTCTGGCTGTCAAGGTTGGCCGTGGGCTCGTCGGCAATCACCAGCTTGGGTCTGCGTGCCAGCGCTCGGGCAATGGCCACGCGCTGGCGCTGTCCGCCCGAGAGCTGCCCGGGCAGGTTTTTGGCCCGGTCGCTCAGGCCCACCGATTCAAGCAGCTTGGGCACGCGTTCACCCCGTTTTTTGGCCGACGCACCGGCCAGTAGTAAGGGGTATTCGATGTTTTCGTAGGCGCTGAGCACCGGCAGCAGGTTGAAATTTTGAAAGATGAAGCCGATGTTTTTAGCCCGAAAGTCTGACAGATCGTCATCACTGAGCTCACCCACCTTGGTATCGGCCACGATGATTTCACCTTTGTCGGGCTTGTCAATGCAGCCAATCATGTTAAGCAAGGTGGTTTTGCCGCTGCCCGACGGGCCCAGCAACACGGTAAAGCAGGCGTGGCGCACCAGAATGTCAACCCCCTTGATCACCGGGACATCAATGGCATCCAGGTGGTAGGTTTTTTCAACCTGCGTCAGTACGGCCACGGGTTGCTGGCTGTCGGCTTGCTCTGTCGAAATAGTTGACACCTGTTGCCCCCAATGAAATTGCCCCTTGAACCGCCGCAATTATTACCGCATCCGTCCATCTCGGCTATGCTTTGCGGATGACAAAAATTCTGATGATTTGCATGGGCAACATTTGTCGCTCACCCATGGCCGAAGCTGTTTTACACGCGCTGGCGCAGCAACAGGGCCGCCTGGGTGAATTTGACATCGATTCGGCTGGCACGCACGGCCACTACCACGCCGGTGAGCCGCCCGACCCGCGCGCGGTGGCAGCGGCTGCCAGGCGCGGCTACAGCCAGATCGCAAAACAACGTGCCCGAGCCATCAAGCCCGAAGATTTTGAAAAATTTGACCTGCTGGTGGCCATGGACCGTGACAACCTGGGCAACCTGCAACGCATTTGCCCGCCCGAGCACCTGGCCAAACTGCACCTGTTGCTGGCGTTTGCGCCCGAACTGGGCTTGGCTGAGGTGCCCGACCCGTATTACGGTAACGCAGCGGGTTTTGAGCGGGTGCTGGATTTGTGCGAGGTGGGGGTGCGGGGCTTGCTGGCCGGTCAACGCCCCGCCAAGCCTTCAACCACCGTCGGGTAATGCAGCCGCACCCGCAAGTCCTTTTTCAGCCGCGTGTTGTCCATGCGGCGCGACTCACTCATGAAGCTCAGCAGCATCAGTGAGAGGTGTTCGGTGGCCGTGCTGCGCGCAATGCGTGGTGGCCGTGGCAGGCCGTACAAATCAGCGGCCAAATCGAAATAGTCGGCCATCTTTAAAACCGTGTCGTCATTGACGTTGTAGATGCGCTGCGGCTGGCCGCGCCACAGGGTGGCAATGCAGGCACGCGCCAGGTCATCGGCGTGAATGTGGTTGGTGAACACATCATCGCAAGCCTGCAGCACCGGCGTGCCTTTGAGCAGGCGCGCATGCGGCGTGCCGCCCTCGCGGTTGGGCGCATAAATGCCGGGAATGCGCAAGATGCTGCTGGGCACGCCGGTGGCGCGGCCGTAGTGGCGCACTAGGATTTCTGCACTAATTCGCCTTCTAGCCCTTGCTGTATGTGCGTTAGTAGCTCTTGTTTCTGTAGCGACTTGGCCTTGGCAATCGCCATAGACACCGCTGGTGGAGCCATACACCAGGGCTTGCGGTTGGCTGCGCCGGCGCAGCGTTCGGGTCAAAGCGAGCGTGCGCGGGTCTTGCCGGCCACTGTCGGGCGGCGGGGCCAGATGCACGACACGGGTGGCCAGCCCGCTCAGGCGTCTGATCGACGCGGGCTTGTCCAGGTTTCCAATCAAGGGCGTGATGCCGCTGGCGCGCAGCTCAGCCACGCGTTCAGGGCTGGGAGTAAGCGCCAGCAGGCGCACGCGGCCACGCAGTTGACTGGCCACGCGCATGCCAACATCGCCACAACCGACGATCAACACGCGTTCGCGCCGAAAGCGGGCCGGCAGTGCGCCGGGCCGGGTGGCATATAAGAGCGGGTGGGGGCTTTTTAAAGCAGGCAAAATCCAGTCCTTTGAAAATGTTCCAAGCCCCAAGGATAACGACATCATGACCAGCCACGCCGCCACCGCCTCAGACTTTCAAATTACCGTGGAACCCAGTGGGCGTTCTTTTGCAGTGGCCGCTGGCGAGGTGATTTTGGCAGCCGGTATTCGCCAGGGCATCAACCTGCCCTACGGCTGCAAGGACGGCGCTTGCGGATCCTGCAAGTGCAAAAAAATCAGCGGCAGCGTGACGCACGGCGTGCACCAGAGCAAAGCCCTCAGCGACGAGGAAGAAGCCCAGGGCTTTGTACTGACCTGCTGCGCGATGCCCAGCAGCGACGTGGTGCTGGAGTCGCGCCAAGTCACCTCCGAGGGTGCTTTTGCTGTCAAAAAAATGCCCACGCGTGTCAGCTTGATGGAGCGTAAATCTGACGATGTGATGCGCCTGCTGCTGCAAATGCCGGCCAACGAGCCATTTCAGTACCATGCCGGGCAATACATTGAATTTTTGCTGCGTGACAACAAGCGGCGCAGTTATTCAATGGCCAATGCGCCGCACCGGCTGGCGGAGGGCGGACTGGAACTGCACGTTCGTCACATGCCCGGTGGCCTGTTCACCGACCAGGTTTTTGGCAGCCTGAAAGAGCGCGACATCTTGCGCATTGAAGGTCCGTACGGCAGCTTTTACCTGCGTGAGGACAGCGCCCGACCAATCATTTTGCTGGCATCGGGCACCGGCTTTGCGCCGATCAAGGCGATCATTGAAGAGATGCAATTCAAGGGCAGCACCCGCGCTACCACGCTGTACTGGGGTGGGCGTAGGCCTAGCGATTTGTACATGAACGATTGGGTCAACGCCAAGCTGCTGGAAATGCCTAATCTGGCATATGTACCGGTGGTGTCTGATGCCACGCCAGAGGACGGCTGGACCGGGCGCGCCGGCTTTGTGCACCAGGCGGTGCTGCAGGATGTGCCTGACCTGTCGAACCACCAGGTCTATGCCTGCGGCGCGCCGATTGTGGTCGAATCCGCCCAGCGCGATTACCTGGCCGCTGGCCTGCCGGTCGATGAGTTTTATGCCGATTCATTCACCTCTGAGGCCGACAAAGCGCGCGAGGCAGTGGCGGCCTGACTGTTCACACAACCAGCCATCAGCACACATCAATCAACACTGGCACCAGACTCAAACCACTGCCGGATCAACTCGCGCTCGGCTGCGGTGATGCCGGTGGTGTTGCTCATGGGCATCATTTTTGTCACTACGGCTTGCTGGTAAATGCCCTGGGCGTGCAACTTGACATTAGCCGCTGAGTCCAGCCGCACGTTCTTCATCTGCACCAGCTCACCGTGGCACATATAGCAGCGCTGGGCCAGCACGGTTTGCAGTGTTTTATAGCTTATTTGGCTTGTAGCCCCCGTATTACCTGCGCGAGTAGCTACTAATTGTGTAGCAACTTGTGGTTCGGGCTGCGGCCGCATCCAGGCGATCATGGCCACCAACACAGCCACCCCCGCCAGTGCATAGGGCAGCGGATTGGCATTGCGGCCCAGCTTGTAGCCATGGCGCAGCACAAAAAACTGCCGGATCAAAGCGCCAGCCGTCATCATGGCCACCAACATCAGCCAGTTTTGTGGGTGCGTGTAGGTAAAGCTGTAGTGACCGCTGAGCATGGCAAACAGCACCGGCAGGGTGAAATAGGTGTTGTGCACGCTGCGCTGCTTGCCGCGAATGCCATGAATCGGGTCGACCGGCTGGCCGGCCTTGATGGCGGCGACCATCTTGCGCTGCCCCGGAATAATCCAGTGCGCCACGTTGGCGCTCATGGCCGTGGCCAGCATGGCACCCACCAGCAAAAAGGCAGCACGCCCGGCAAACCAGTGGCAGGCCAACCAGCTGGCCACGCATACCAGCACGAAGACCAGCGCGCCGACGATACGGTCGCCATTTTTGCGCTGACCATAGACACGGCAAATGGCATCGTAAAGTAACCAGAAAATAATCAAAAATGAGAGCGCAACACCTATAGCCCAAGCAGGCGACCAGTCCATTTTTGATTTGTCAATGAGATAGGTGCTGGCGCTGTAGAGGTAGGTCACAGTGAACAGGCCAAAACCCGTCAGCCAGGTGCTGTAGCTTTCCCAGTAAAACCAGTGCAAGTGCGCGGGCAACTGGGGCGGGCGCACGGCAAATTTCACCGGGTGGTAGAAGCCGCCACCGTGCACCGCCCAGAGTTCACCACTGACACCTTGTTTTTTCAGGTCTTCATCGACCGGCGGGGTCAGGCTGCTGTCCAGAAACACAAAATAAAACGAGGAGCCGATCCAGGCAATGGCGGTGATGACATGCGCCCAGCGCAGCAGCAGATTTGCCCAATCCAGCAGGTAGCTTTCCATGTTGTGTCCTTTATCTCGCAGAGTGCATTAACGTGTTGTCAACGGGCCGTCGTAGCCGCGAAGGCGGCCATCTTGTCGACCCTGCAGACACCGCCAGCAAGACTTGTGCCGCCACCGCCACAGCGATCACCTCGGGCTGTTTACCGGCGATGCCTGGCAGGCCAATCGGGCTGGCGACTTGCGCCAGGTCTGCTTGCGCAAATCCGCGCGCCTCAAGGCGTTGCCGGAAAACTGCCCATTTGGTTTTGCTGCCTATCAACCCGATCATGCCCAGATCAGCCCGGGCACGCTGGCGGCTCAGGCAAGCGGCCACCACGTCCAGGTCTTCGGCATGGCTGAAGCTCATGATCAGCACCTGGGTTCCTGCGGCCAGATCGACTACTGCCGCCTGCACCGGGTCGCAATGTTCGCAGTACACGTTGCTGGGCAACTGGGTTGGAAATATCTCGTCACGGCTGTCAATCCAGCGCACTTGCAACGGCAATTTCCCCAGCACCTGCACCAGCGCCTGGCCCACGTGGCCGCCACCAAACAGCGCCACCTGCGGCCATTGGGCATGCTCCAAGTCAAAACGTTGTTGCAGTTGGGTCACATTGGTTGCGCAAACGTGTTCAAAGCGCAACCGCACTTCGCCCCCGCAGCACTGGCCCAGCGAGGGGCCCAGTTTGTAGTTGACTTCAGCATCATCGCCTTGACCCGCCAGGCGCAGGCGTGCCTGGGCCAGGGCCTGCCACTCCAGGTTACCACCGCCAATGGTGCCCACCGTGGTATCGGCAAACACGGCCATCCAGGCACCAGGCTCGCGCGGCACCGAGCCCCGGTAGGCCCGCACCGTGACCAGCACTGCATCAGCAGCGGCCAACTGTGTCAAAAATTCGACCACTTGTGTCACAAATCCTTACCCTTTTAAGTCATTACCCCAGGACAAACAGCGAATTTTGGGGCACATTACGGGGTTTCGCAGGTCAAACGGCGACAGCGTAACCCATTCCAACCCGACCATGAGACGCATCATGACCCTGATTTCCAACACCCCCACGCGCCTGACCAGCCTGGGCCTGGCCTTGGGCGCTGGCGTGGCCACCTTGCTGGCTGGCTGCACCGCCACGCCGTTGCCACCGACCCAACCCACCGTGCAGTTGCCCAAGCCGGCACCTGTGCCGCCAGCGCCTGTCGCCATCGCGCCATTGGAAGAACCCCGCTTTGTCTCCAAAGCCAACACCCCGCGTGAATACCGCATTGATGCGGCCAGCCATCTGTATGGCAGGAATGCAGATCGCATCTTTCATGGCAAGCTGCCGCCACTGCTGTACGCCGTGGGCGTGCTGCAAGTGGAAGTCGATGGCCGGGGCCGCGTCACTGGCATCAGCTGGATGCGTGCTCCCAGTCACGTCCCTGAAGTCATGGCCGAGATCGAGCGCACCGTGCGCGCCGCCGCCCCCTACCCCGCGCCCCTGCGCATGGGCCGCGTCACCTACACCGACACCTGGCTGTGGCACAAAAGCGGCACCTTCCAGCTAGATACCTTGACGGAAGGGCAGCTCTAAACCTTGCGGGACAGACCAAGAGTTACACGCAGTGAACTTTGCTCTGTCCTCAACCGATCGTCGGCTGTCCACCTTGCGGGACAGACCAAGAGTTACACGCAGTGAACTTTGCTCTGTCCTCAACCGATCGTCGGCTGTCCACCTTAAGACTTCCTGATCCGCACGGAATCCATTTGGCATGGTGAGAGCCTGGTTGTTACTTTGTAGGAGGGCTGGCAAGCCCGAATTCGCGGCTGCCGCCGCTCCTACAAGCCCGAATTCGCGGCTGCCGCCGCTCCTACAAGTGCCAGTGGGTGCGATTCAAAGTGATGTGCAGCAGGGCTAAAGCAAATTTTGCCTATACGCATCAGGAAGTCTGAACTTGGGGGACTGACCAAACCCAGCTTCACGACCCCCGGTAGGTCGAATAACTCCACGGGCTCACCAGCAGCGGCACATGGTAGTGCTGAGTCGGTTCCGCCACCCCAAAATCAAGCGTCACGCGTCCCAGAAAATTCGGCTCTGGCAACATCACGCCGCGCACCTTGAAATACGCCGCCACCTCAAACACCAGCCGGTAAGTGCCACGCTGCAAGCTGGCCGCATCCAGCAACAAACCATCCGGGTTGCGGCCATCCTGGTTCAGCACAAACTGCTTGAGGCAATGCGCGACGTCACTGTCACCATTGGTGGCGTACAGCGCTACTTGCATACCAGCCGCGGGCGTGCCGTGCATGGTGTCCAAAACGTGGGTGCTCAGGCTCATGGCTAATCCTTGGTTGATGGCAAGCGCCATTGTGCTGGCAAAGTGTCGCCCGTGAGGACTGCTCGGCTATCATGCCCGGCAGGCCTTTTTGCACTGGAGTCCGCCCTATGAGACATGCCGGCAGCACCCTGCCCTACCCGCGCGATTTGGTCGGCTACGGCCCGACACCGCCGCACCCGCAATGGCCAAATCAGGCCCGCATTGCGGTGCAATTCGTGCTCAATTACGAGGAAGGTGGTGAAAACTGTGTGCTGCATGGCGATGCAGGCAGCGAGCAGTTTTTGTCCGAAATGGCCAACCCGCCCAGCTACCCGGACCGCCACCTCAGCATGGAGAGCATTTACGAATACGGTGGGCGCGCCGGTGTCTGGCGGATTCTGCGCGAGTTTGAGCAGCGCGGCCTGCCACTCACCGTGTTTGGTGTCAGCATGGCGCTGGAGCGCCAGCCCGGTCTGGTGCAGGCATTGCAAAAAGCTGGCCACGAAATTGCCTGCCACGGCTGGCGCTGGATCAGCTACCAGAATGTTGATGAAGCCACCGAGCGCGAGCACCTGCAACGCGGCATGGAAACCCTGACGCAACTCATGGGCGAGCGGCCCCTGGGCTGGTACACCGGGCGCGACAGCCCCAACACCCGCCGCCTGGTGGCTGACTTTGGCGGCTTTGCCTACGACAGCGATTACTACGGCGACGACCTGCCGTTCTGGATGGGGGTGAAGAAAACTGATGGACAAGTGGTGCCGCAACTCATCGTGCCTTACACGTTGGACTGCAACGACATGCGCTTCTGCCTGCCCCAGGGTTATTCGCATGCTGACCCTTTTTACCAATACCTGAAAGACAGTTTTGATGCGCTCTACACGGAGGGCGACCCGGCTGGTCTGAACGCGCCCAAGATGATGAGCGTGGGCATGCATTGCCGCCTGCTGGGACGGCCCGGGCGCATCAGCGCGCTGCAGCGGTTTCTGGACTACATTGGCCAACACAGCGATGTTTGGGTGTGTCGGCGCATTGACATTGCCCGGCACTGGCACCGTGTGCATCCCTATGAAGCGGCGACGCTTGCCTGACCCTGATCCTGATCCTGACGGCCAGACGGGTGATTAATTACAAGTTAAATTGTGCTCTAGCCCTTATTCCATATGCGCAATACGCTATGTTTTTTGAAGCAAAAAGTTTTATGTATTTATCGTTGATTTCCCCCACTCTCACCCCCCGCCCTCTCTCGCCCCGCCGGGCGAGAAAGGGAGCTAACCGCCGTATTTGGCCTTGTGTTTTTAGTAGCCGAGTTCAAGACGCTTGGTTAGTTGGGCAAACTCATCGACGTTGCACCGCGATTTTTTCGGCTTCAGGGTCGGATTTCAATGTCAGCGCAATCGCAAAAAAATCAAAGAACCCAACCGGCCGTGGTCGTGAACTGCCTCACTTAGAAGCGCTGGCCACATATGGCTATTGGCTCCCCTTTGCGCCCCGGCGGGGGGATCAGGGGCGGGGGGGGGATAGAGGGGGAAAAAGCCGGCGCACGCAACTGCCGTCGCACAGCGGGAGGTCAGAATAAATGAATCTGACCCAACTCAACGCGGCCGAACAACAGGAAGCTCTGACGTGGCTCGACGGCCTCTACGAGCACTCCCCCTGGATCGCCCAGGCAGCCCTTAAAAACCGGCCGTTCCAGTCCACTGCCCACCTCAAGCACCTGATGACCCAGGTGCTTGACACGGCCGGACAGGCGGCACAACTCAAGCTGATCCGCGCCCACCCTGAACTGGCTGGCAAGGCCATGGTCAGCCAGAGCCTGACTGAAGAATCTGCCAGCGAGCAAAGCAAGGCGGGCCTGACCCATTGCAGCGCCGAAGAATTTGCAAAACTGCAGCAACTCAACCTGGCGTACAACGCCAAATTTGGCTGGCCTTTCATCCTGGCGGTACGCGGCCCGGGTGGAGGCGGCTTGAGCCGCGGCGAGATCATCGCCACCTTCGAGCGCCGCCTGCACGGCCACCCTGACTTTGAGTTGCAGGAGTGCCTGCGCAACATTCATCGCATTGCCGAATTGCGCCTGAATGACAAGTTTGACTTCACCCCTGCGCTGGGCAATGACGTGTGGGACTGGCACGAGCAACTGGCCGAGTTGTCGGATGACGGTTACCGCGAGCACGGCCAGCTCAGCGTCACCTACCTGACCGACGCGCACCGTGCCTGCGCTGCGCAGATCAAAGCACGGATGCTGGGCTGCGGCTTTGACTCGGTACGCATCGATGCCGTTGGCAATGTGGTGGGGCGCTACGAGCGACGGTCTCGTCATGGCGAGTCTCCCGTTTCGGGATCAAAACCGCACACAGACCTTGAACCGAAACATTCGTCATGGCGAGAAGCGCCAGCGACGCGGCAATTTATGGATTCAGACTGTATGGATTGCGGCGCTGCGCTCGCAACGACGGGTACAGCTGTGATCGAAGCTTCAATGCCCCTTGCCAGCAAAACCCTGCTGACTGGCAGCCACTACGACACGGTACGCAACGGCGGCAAGTACGACGGCCGTCTGGGCATTTTTGTGCCGATGGCCTGTGTGCGCGAACTGCACCGCGCCGGCAAACGCCTGCCGTTTTCCATCGAAGTGGTGGCATTTGCCGAAGAAGAAGGTCAGCGCTTTAACGCCACCTTTTTGGGCTCGGGCGCGCTGGTGGGTGATTTCAAGGCCGATTGGCTTGACCAGACCGATCAACAAGGCATCACGATGCTCACAGCCATGCAACACGCCGGGCTGTGCGGGTTTGATCGAGCAGACACGCTGCAGGCGATTGAGCAGCTCAAGCGCGACCCGGCGCAGTACCTGGGCTTTGTTGAAGTGCATATCGAGCAAGGTCCGGTGCTCAACGCCTTGAATTTGCCGCTGGGCGTGGTGACCTCCGTCAACGCCAGCGTGCGGCTTCAGTGCGAGGTGGTTGGCACCGCCTGCCACGCCGGCACCACGCCCATGCACTTACGCCAGGATGCGGTCTGCGCGGTCGCCGAGTTCATGTTGGCCATGGAACAACGCGCCTTGCAGGATGGCGACTCGGTGGCTACCGTGGGACAACTCGAGGTGCCCGGCGGCTCGGTCAACGTGGTACCGGGGCGCTGCCAGTTTTCGGTAGACCTGCGCGCGCCTGCCAACGCCCAGCGCGACCGGCTGGAGGCCGACTTGCGGGCCACACTGGCCCGCATTTGCCAGCATCGCCAGCTAACTTTCACCCTGATTGAGTCGATGCGTGCCAGCGCCGCACCCAGCGCGCCAGACTGGCAACAGCGCTGGGAAAATGCCGTCACCGCACTGGGTCTGCCGCTGCACCGCATGCCCAGCGGGGCCGGTCACGATGCCATGAAGCTGCACGAACTGATGCCGCAAGCCATGCTGTTTGTACGCGGTCAAAACGCCGGCATCAGCCACAACCCGCTGGAGTCGACCACCAGCGACGACATGCAGTTGGCCGTAGCGGCGTTTGCCCACTTGTTGAACCAACTGGCCCACACCGAAGGAGCCCGACCATGACCGCCCCCGAACAACTCGATGCCTGGATCAACGCCCACTTTGACGAAGAAGTGCACTTTCTGCAAAAACTTATCCAAGTGCCCACCGACACGCCGCCGGGCAACAACGCGCCACACGCGCAGCGCACTGCCGAGTTGCTGGCCGACATGGGCTTGCACGCCGAGCAATACCCGGTGCCTGCCGCGCAAGTGCATGCCGCTGGTCTGCAAAGCATCACCAACCTGATCGTGCGCCGCGTCTATGGTGCTGGCGGCAAGACGATTGCCCTGAACGCCCACGGCGACGTGGTGCCGCCCGGCGAAGGCTGGACGCATGACCCCTATGGCGGTGAGATTGTGGATGGCCAGATTTATGGCCGCGCCAGCGCTGTGAGCAAATGCGACATCGCCAGTTTTACCTTTGCCATCCGCGCGCTGGAGTCGCTCGGTGCCCAACTCAAAGGCCGGGTTGAACTGCATGTGAGCTACGACGAAGAATACGGCGGCGAGCTCGGCCCAGGCTGGCTTTTGGCGCATGGTCATACCCAACCCGACTTGCTGATTGCCGCTGGCTTCAGCTACCAGGTGGTGGTGGCGCACAACGGCTGCCTGCAGCTTGAAATCACGGTGCGTGGCGACATGGCGCATGCCGCCATTCCCGACAGTGGCACCGATGCCCTGCAGGGTGCGGTGCACATCCTGAACGCCCTGTATGCCTTGAACGCCGACTACCTGCAAGTCACCTCGTCCATCGAAGGCATCAGCCACCCTTACCTCAACGTGGGGCAAATCAGCGGGGGCAGCAACACCAATGTCATCCCCGGCAAGGTGGTGTTCAAGCTGGACCGGCGCATGATTCCCGAAGAAGACCCAGGCCAGGTAGAAGCCGCCTTGCGCCAGACCATTGCGCAGGCCGCCGCCAGCTACCAACCACCCCGCGGTGGCAAGCACATCTCGGTCGACGTGCGCCGCCTGCTGCTGGCACGCGCCATGCAGCCGCTGCCGGGCAATCAGCCGCTGGTGCAAGCCATCCAGAAACATGGCCAGGCGGTGTTTGGCGAGCCGATTGCCGCTGTGGGCACACCGCTGTACACCGATGTGCGTCTGTACGCCGAGCACGGCATTCCCGGTGTGATCTATGGTGCCGGCCCGCGCACGGTGCGCGAGTCCAATGCCAAGCGCGCCGATGAGCACCTGGCGCTGGAAGACTTGCGCCGCGCCACCCAGGTGGTGGCACGCACGCTGCACGAGCTTTTGCAGTAGCCACGACACGGGCAACCAGCCAGCCCAGTCTGACAGGAGTAAAGTAGCAGCCACTCAAACCACTGGAGTCCCTGTGAGCACTGAACTTTCTCCCGCTGAACAATCCCTGCGTGACGCAGCCACTGAGTACCACCGCCTGCCCACCCGTGGCAAAATTTCGGTCAACGCCACCAAGCCGCTGTACAACCAGCGCGATTTGTCACTGGCGTATTCGCCCGGCGTGGCCTATCCCTGTCTGGAGATTCAAGCCAACCCGGCCATGGCGCATGAGTACACCAGCCGTGGCAACCTGGTAGGGGTCATCACCAATGGCACGGCGGTGCTCGGCTTGGGAGACATCGGGCCGCTGGCAGGCAAGCCGGTGATGGAAGGCAAAGGTTGTCTGTTCAAAAAATTTGCCGGCATTGACGTGTTTGACATTGAGCTTGATGAACGCGACCCCGACAAGTTGATCGAAATCATTGCCGCCATGGAACCGACCCTGGGCGGTATCAACCTGGAAGACATCAAGGCCCCCGAGTGCTTTTATATCGAGCAAAAGCTCAGCGCACGCATGGGCATTCCGGTGTTTCACGATGACCAGCACGGCACCGCCATCATCTCCAGCGCCGCGCTCATCAACGCACTGGAAATTGTTGGCAAACCGATTGGCTCGGTGCGCATGGCCGTCTCTGGCGCGGGTGCTGCGGCCATTGCCTGCCTGAATGTGATGGTGGGCCTGGGCGTGCAGGTCAAAAATATTTACATGTGCGACTCCAAAGGCGTGGTCTACCAAGGTCGCCCCGGCGGTTATGACGAGTCCAAGGCACGCTTTTCCCAAGATACAGTCATGCGCACACTGGCCGATGCAGTTGACGGTGCCGACGTATTTCTGGGCTGCTCGGCCGCTGGCGTGCTGACGCAAGACATGGTGAAAACCATGGCGACGCAACCCATCATTCTGGCGCTGGCCAACCCTGAGCCTGAAATTCGCCCCGAACTGGCCAAAGCCGTGCGGCCCGACTGCATCATTGCCACCGGCCGCTCGGACTACCCGAACCAGGTCAACAACGTGCTGTGTTTCCCGTACATCTTTCGCGGCGCGCTCGACTGTGGCGCCACCAAGATCACCGAAGAGATGAAGCTGGCTTGCGTGCAAGAAATCGCCGCACTGGCCAAGGCCGACATCAGCGAAGAAGTGGCACACGCCTACGCTGGGCAAGAGTTGGCTTTTGGCCCAGACTTCATCATCCCCAAACCATTTGATTCGCGCCTGATTTTGCGCATTGCCCCAGCCGTGGCGGCCGCCGCCGAACGCTCAGGCGTGGCAGCGCGCCCGATCAAAGACATGGATGCCTACCGGCAGGAACTGTCACGTTTTGTTTACTCCACCGGTCTGCTGATGGAACCGGTTTTCAGCGCCGCCCGCAATGCGCCCGCCAGCGCCAATCGCGTGGCCTATGCCGAAGGTGAAGACGAACGCGTGCTGCGCGCCGTTCAGATCGTCATTGAAGGGGGTCTGGCCAAGCCGATCCTGATTGGCCGCCCGGCCGTCATCGAAGCGCGCATTGCCAAAGCCGGGTTGCGCATGCAGCTCGGGCGTGACTTTGACTGCTGCAACCCCGAAGACGACCCGCGCTTTCGCCAGTACTGGGAAACCTACCACCAATTGTTGGGCCGCCAAGGTGTCAGCCCTGAGGCCGCCAAGGCCGCCGTGCGTCGCAGCACCACCACCATTGCCGCGCTGATGGTCAAGCTCGGTGATGCCGATGCCATGTTGTGCGGCGTGCATGGCCGCTTTGACGTGCACCTGGAGCATGTGCGCGATGTGCTGGGTTGTCGCGCTGATGCCCCCTGTTTTGCCACGCTCAACGCCTTGATGCTGGAGCGCCATTCGCTGTTTGTGGCCGACACCTATGTCAACGAAGACCCGAGCGCCGAACAGCTCGCTGGCATTGCCCGCATGGCCGCCGACGAGGTGCGCCGCTTTGGCCTGCCGCCCAAGGTGGCGTTTTTGTCGCACTCGAATTACGGCTCATCCAAGCGTGCTTCAGCGCAAAAAATGCGTGCTGCGCGTGACCTGTTCAAGGCTGCCTGCCCGGAGGTGGAGTGCGACGGCGAATTGCAAGGCGATGCTGCTCTGTCAGATGAAATCCGTCACAACGCCTTGCTGGAAACCAGCCTGAGCGGCTCGGCCAACATCCTGATCTGCCCGAATCTGGATTCGGCCAACATTTTGTTCAACGTGCTCAAAATGACCGGCAGCCACGGCGTGACAGTGGGCCCGATTCTGCTGGGTGCAGCGGCCACGGCGCATGTGCTGACACCGTCGAGCACGGTGCGCCGGGTGGTCAATATGACCGCTCTGGCGGTCGCCGATGTCAGTGCGCTGCGCTGACTTCAGCGTGACGGGCGATCAGCTGGTCTATAAAGCCCCGCAGAAAGCCCTCGGTTTTGGCCCCATGAAAACGGTCGACCTCCAGCCCACGGCTGTAGGCCACCACGGTCGGAAAGCCGCGCACCTTGTGCCGACCGGCGATTTTCATGTTTTCGTCGGCATCCACCAGGGCCAGTAAAAACTGGCCCTCATGGGCCGCCACCAACTTGTGCAGCAGCGGTGCCAGCACCCGGCATGGGGCGCACCATTCAGCACTGATATCGACCAGCACCGGGGCATCATGCGAACGCGCCACCACCAAGGTATCGAAATCAGCCTCTTCAACATGAAAGGCAAATCCGGTCATCTCAGCAGCCTCAGACACATCCGGTCGGCTTGGGCATGCCGCCATATTTGGTGATGGGCTTCATGGGGCCGGTCATCCACAGCTCAAAAACGAGTTTTTGGTCTTCTTCAATGTATTTGGCGAACTTGCGGATCGGTGGGACCGAACCAAATTCGTCGAAATACTCGCGCGCTTTCATGACCTGCGCCCACTTCTCATCGCTCATTTCATAGCCATCGGCATCGGCCATCAAACGGGCAATCTCAATGGTCCAGTCGCTCATGTCAGTCAGATAGCCATCACCATCACGGGCAGGGATTTCCATAGTCAGTACCTTTTGTTGGAGAGGGGAAGTTTTTGCCGCTGCACTCTAACCGATAAGCTTGTCCCGTGATCTGCGAAGGGGTAACTGCATGCCGAAGGCAGGCAATCACAGCCACGGCTATCGGGTCAAAAAGGCCAGCACCCGGTCGGCAAACTTGCCATAGGGTGGCCACAGAAATTTGAGGGTGCTAAAGCGCGTCTGGTAGAACACCGGACGCATTTTGGAAAACGTCTCAAAACCCTCGCGGCCATGGTAGTGGCCCATGCCGGACTCGCCCACACCGCCAAAAGGCAAGTCGTGCTGGCCGACATGAAACAGCGCGTCGTTGACCGACACGCCGCCCGACATCACCCGGTCAATGATTTTCTGCACCTGATCTGCATCGTGGCTGAAGGGGTAAACCGCCAGCGGGCGCGGCCCGGCGTTGATCTCGTCAATCACCATATCCAGCGCGGTGTAGGCACGCAGCGGCAGGATCGGGCCGAAGATTTCGCGCTGCATCAACACACAGTCAGGTGGCGCGTCCAGCACGATGTGGGGCGCAATCTTGCGTGTGGCGCGGTCAAATGCAGGACCGTCGAGCAAGGGCAACACCCGTGCACCCCGGCTGCGAGCATCTTCCAGGGCGGCCAGCAGGCGGTCAAACGAGCGCTCGTCAATGATGGCGGTGTAGTCTGCCGAGCTGATCTGCGGGTAGCGCGCGGCCACAATGCCACGCGCCAACGCGACGAATTCATCCATCTTGCCTGCAGGCAGCCAGGCGTAATCAACCGTGGTGCAAATCTGGCCGGCGTTAAGCAGTTTGACGAACAGAATGCGCTCTGCCGCCACGCGCACCGGGAAGTCATCACAGACGATGGCCGGTGCCTTGCCCCCGAGCTCCAGCGTGACCGGACACAGGTTTTGTGCCGCGGCGGCCATCACGGCGCGGCCGGTCTGGCCCGAACCGGTGAACAACAGGTGGTCAAACTTGAGCTTCGAGAACGCGATACCAACACCGCCGGTTTCGTCAACAAACTGCAGTTTTTCCGCGGGGAAGTAGGCCGGCATGTGCTGGATCAAATACGCAGCCAGATGGCGCGAGTTTTCGCTCATCTTGACCATGGCGCGGTTGCCCGCTGCAAAGATGTAGCTCAGCGGCACCAGGCTCAAATTCAGCGGAAAGTTCCACGGCACGATCACCCCCACCACACCCAGCGGCTGCGGGATGACCCGGTTGCGGGCACCCAGAAAATTGCGCCAATCCACACCACGGCCCTGCGGCTTCATCCAACCCGACAAATGGCGCACAACATGGTCAATGCCGTCAATGGCGGGAAAGATTTCGGCCAACAGCGTTTCGTGGCGCGAGCGGTGGCCATAGTCTGCGCTGATGGCCTCGCACAGTGCGTCCTTGTGTTCGCGAATGAAGCGCTGCAGCGTGCGCAAATCGGCTTTGCGCTCGTCAAGCGTGGGAATCGGGTGGGCAAAATAGGCCTGGCGCTGCAGCGCCAGCGTGGCATCCAGCGTGCCGTGTGGGGATAGGTCAGAATTGTTCATGATGTTTTCCAGTTTATGGCAAACCGCCCATCACCGGGTCACCCCCGATGTTGACTGACGCGGCCCTGGCGCGCCATGTCGCGCAGCATGAACAGGTAAAGCCCCTCGACTTTGTCGCGCGCCCAGGGGGTTTTGCGCAAGAATTTCAGACTTGAGGCCACGCTTGGATCCTGAATAAAACAGCGCACCGGTATGCGCTCACCCAAACCCGCCCAGCCGTAGTAGGTTGACAGCGCCGTAACCATGGCCTCCAGCGTGACACCGTGCAAGGGGTTGCGTGGCTGCGGTGGTTTTGGCGAAGCGGGATCAGTTGGTGAGGGTGTCTGCATGGTGCTATTTTGACCTGCCTTGGTGTAACAATCGCAGGGCTTGCATCTTCATCAACATCCACAAAAAAAAGGCCGCCACATGGAATCTTTTCGTTGGGAACAGTGCTTTGTCACCGGTTTGACAACCGTGGATGAACAACATCACTACCTGGTTGACATCATCAACCAGTTTGGCGAACTGCTGATGCAACCTCAAGGTGCCGGGCCCGAGGCCGTGGAAACTCTGTTTCAGGAACTGAAAAGTTACACCCAGTACCACTTCCGCGAAGAAGAGGCCTTGATGCTTCAGTCAGGCATGGATGCGGGTCACATTGAGTTTCACAAGAAGGAACATGTCCGGTTTCTGCAGGATGTGTCCCACATGCACACGGAATTAACCGACGACACGGAGCCCGCCAAGGCGCTGTTGAATTTTCTGACCAACTGGCTGGCTTATCACATTTTGGGCACCGACCAGCTGATGACCGGGTTAATGAAGGCGCATGCAGCGGGCGCACCGGCACAAGAGGCATTGGAGGCCTTTCAGCGCACCAAAGATCCGGCCACCGCCACCCTGCTGCAGGCCATGAAACGCTTGTTTGACCAGGTTTCGGAGCGCAGCCGTGCGTTGTTTGAGCTCAATCGGACCTTGGAAGCCCGGGTGGCGGAGCGCACCCTGGCGCTCTCGCAAATGAACGACCAGCTGGAGACCATGGCCATGACCGATGTGCTGACGGGTCTACCCAACCGGCGCCAAGCGATGCGAGTGCTTGAGCGCGACTGGCAAGCTGCAACTGATCAGAACACAGCGCTGGCCTGCATGATGATTGATGCTGACGGTTTCAAAAAAATCAATGACACCTATGGCCATGATGCCGGCGACGAGGTGCTTCGCCAGTTGGCGCGCTGCCTGAGCCAGGCTGTGCGCAACGACGATATCGTTTGCCGCCTGGGTGGCGACGAATTCCTGATCATTTGCGCCCACACATCGCTGGATGGCGCGGTGCAAGCCGCCGAAAAAGTCCGCAGTGAAGTCGCCGCCCTGCGCGTGCCTGCTGGCACCGGGCAATGGTGCGGCAGCATCAGCGTAGGCGTGGCTGCGCGCGCGTCAACGCTGGCCGACGTGGAAGCGCTGCTCAAGCTGGCTGATGAAAGCGTGTACCTGGCCAAAGCCAATGGGCGCAACGCCGTAGCCGCCATTCAAAGATCATAAAATGCTACATTTTTCATAGCTGCTGGCGCTTTATTTATAAGGGCTAGGGGCCAATTTTTTATTAAACTTCTTGAACCATGTGTCTGATCGCCTGGAACTGGCAACCGGCAAGCAGCACCCCGCTGCTGCTGATCGCCAACCGCGACGAGTTTTACGCGCGCCCGACAGCCCCCCTGCACTGGTGGACCGACGCGGGCGTGTTAGCCGGGCGCGACTTGCAGGCCGGCGGCACCTGGCTGGGTGTCAGTCGCAATGGACGACTGGCCGCGTTGACGAACTGCCGCGACCCCAGCGCCATGCGCCCCAATGCACCATCACGCGGCGGCCTGGTGAGTGCTTTTTTGCAGGGCCATGCCAGTGCCGCTGATTCCCTGGAGGCACTGGCCCGCCAGGCCAGCGACTACAACCCATTCAACTTGCTGGTCTTTGACGGCACCGCCCTGATGGGGTTGGAGAGCCGCCATCAACGACTATTGGCGTTTGAGCCGGGTGTGGGCGCTGTGTCCAACGCTGATTTTCAGACCCCGTGGCCCAAACTGGACGCGGTCAAGACCGGCTTGCAGCAGCTTATTCACCAAGAACAGGCCGGTGATGTACAACTGCTTACCCTGCTGCAAGACCGTCGAACTCCGCCCGATGCGATGCTGCCCAGCACCGGTATTGCCCTGCCCTTGGAACGCGCACTGTCACCGGCGTTCATCACCACGCCAGACTATGGCACCCGAGCCTGCAGCGTGGTGCGGTTTGAGCACGGCAACATCGGTTTTCTGGAACAGGGTTTTGATGCGCGTGGCCGCCTGCCGCCCAACTTTTACAGCAGCTGCGCCGACAGTGCTACTATTTTGAAAAATTAACGCCCAAGAGACATGCAATCAAGCGACACGGCACTGATCCTTTCACGCACACCGCGAGCCTGTCATGGCGCTGCCTGAAGACGATCTGTCGGCATCGCAAGCGCTGGTCATTGACAGCAACCCCACCTCACGCTCGATTCTGGTGACGCAACTGCGCGACTTTGGCATGGGCAGCGTGGTGCAATGCGCCCGCCTGACGGATGCACGCCGACAGCTCGAATACCGAAAATTTGATGTCGTGCTGTGTGAGCTCCACTTTTCCGACGACACCATGACCGGGCAGGATTTGCTCGATGACCTGCGGCGCAACCAACTGTTGCCGTTTTCAACCGTCTTCATCATGGTCACCGGCGAGGCAACCTACGCCAAGGTGGCAGAAGCTGCCGAGTCGGCCCTGGATGGCTACTTGCTCAAACCCCACAAAGCCACCCAGCTGGGCGAGCGCTTGCGCCAGGCGCGCATCCGCAAAATGTCTTTGCAGGAGATATTTACCGCTATTGAGGCTGAAGACTTTAAGGCCGCCGCAGCGCTGTGCCTGCACCGCTTTGAAACCCGTGGCCTGTTTTGGCTGTACGCCGCACGCGTCGGGGCCGAATTGATGCTGCGCACCGGCAAATACGACCAGGCGCAAAAGCTCTATCAGGCAGTAGTCGATGCCAAAACCCTGCCCTGGGCCAAGCTGGGTGTGGCGCGCTCGCTGCTGGACGAAGGGCAAACCAGCAAAGCCGTCAGCACCCTGGAAAACCTGATCAGCGAAGACCCCAACTACACCGATGCCTACGACGTGATGGGCCGTGCCCAGTTTGAGCAGGGCAAGTTTGAGGCGGCCCTGGTGACCTACAAGATGGCCAGCACACTGACCCCGGCCTCCATCACACGGCTGCAAAACCTGGGCATGATGAGCTATTACTCGGGCGACCGCGTCAATGCTGAAAAGGTGCTTGATCGCACGGTGCGCCTGGGGCTTGAATCAAAAATGTTTGACTGCCAGACCCTGGTGCTGCTGGCGTTTGCACGACTCGAGAGTGGTGACCGCAAAGGCTTGCAGCGGTGCAAAGACGACTTTGCGCGCTTGATCGAGCGCAACCCCGACAGCACGCGCCACCAACGACTCTCAGGCATTGTGGATGCCCTGCAACTGATTGAAAAAGGCCAATTCGCCCAGGTGCTCAGCTCGGTGCGCGACTTGTGCAGCAAAGTCAAAGAGCCAGAATTTGATTTTGAGTCAGCCTGCAACCTGATGTCACTGCTGGCACAGTTGGCCAACAAAGCCATTCAGCTTGACGAAGTGGACTCGGTGGTGGACACGCTGGGCCTGCGTTTTGCTGGCACACGCGCACTGTCCGAGTTGCTGGCGGGCTCGGCCGTCACTTACCCGGCCTACGCCGAACGCATCCGCAATGCACACGGCCAAATTTTGAAGCTGGCAGAGAACGCCATGACCCTGAGCATGGGTGGCGACCCCAAAGCAGCCGTCAACAACCTGGTATTTCATGGCAGCAGCACCCTCAGCGGCAAACTGATCGAAACCGCCTACCTGGTGCTGCACCGCTACGCCGACAAAATGACCGACACGCATGATTTGGCGGCCATGGTGCAAGACCTGCGACACCGCTACAGCACACACATCACCCGGGCCGCACTGGGCGAGCAAAAGCGCATGGCGGGCGGCCTGACCTTGCGCACCGGCGGCAAAGTCAACAAAGCCACCGACAGCAGCCCGCCGCGCTGAAAGAGCCGCCTGCACCACAGGCCAGGCGCGGGAAAACACCAGCACCGTAGATGACCTGCGGGGCCAATAATTGTCGTCTTCCTGATTCATTCCATTCAACGACAAAAGGACACCCACTCATGCGTCTCTTCAAAAAAATCAGCCTGGCGCTGAGTCTGGTAACTGCGCTGGCCAGCAGCGCTGTGCTGGCGCAGCAACAGCAATTTGTCAATATTCTCACCGGCGGCCAAAGCGGCGTGTATTACCCACTGGGGGTGGCGCTGTCGCAAATTTATGCCAAGGCTATTCCCAATGTGCGCTCCACGGCACAGGTCACCAAGGCCTCGGCTGAAAACCTCAACCTGCTGCAAGCCGGCCGCGGCGAACTGGCGCTGGCCCTGGCGGACTCGGTGTCTGATGCCTGGAAGGGCGACGAAGAAGCCGGCTTCAAGACCAAGCTTGACAAGCTGCGCGGCCTGTCTGCCACCTACAACAACTACATCCAGATCGTCGCCAATGCAGACTCCGGCATCAAGACGCTGGCCGACCTCAAAGGCAAGCGCATTTCAGTGGGTGCGGCCAAGTCCGGCACCGAGCTCAACGCCCGTGCCATCCTGAAAGCCGCTGGCCTAAGCTATGCCGATTTGGGCAAGGTAGAGTATTTGCCCTTTGGCGAGTCGGTCGAACTGATGAAAAATCGCCAGCTCGATGCCACTTTGCAATCGGCCGGTTTGGGCGTGGCCTCCATCCGCGACCTGGCCACATCGGTCAAGATTGTGGTGATTGCCGTGCCCGCCGATGTAGTCAAAAAAGTCGGTGACGAGGCCTACCAGGTGGCCGTGATTCCCGCCAACACCTACGCCGGTCAGACGGCGGATATCGCGACCGCCGCCATTCCCAACTTTTTGGTCACGCACTCGGGCGTATCTGACGATCTGGCCTACCAGATGGCCAAGAGCATGTACGACAACATCGACACCTTGTATGCTGCCCACAACGCGGCCAAGGCCATCAAGCGCGAGAACGCCATCAAGGGCATGCCGGTGCCGCTGCACCCGGGCGCAGCGCGTTACTACAAAGAAATTGGCCTGATCAAGTAATCGCCAAGTGACCTTCAAGCGGCCCCCATGACGGACACCCACAATTCGCACACCAAAACCTTGAGCCGCGCGATTTTTTGGGTGGCGCTGGTTTTCTCAAGCTTTCAACTCCTCACCGCGGCCTTCAGCCCCTTGTCCAGCCAGGTGGTGCGTGCTGTTCATGTGGGGTTTGTGCTGCTGATGATTTTTGCGCTTTTTCCGCCCTTTGACGAGCATGAAAAGCTGGCCGGAGTGGGGCGTGTGCTGGGTTGGACTTTGGGCTTGACGGGTTTTGTTTTCAGCCTGTACCACTGGGTGTTTGAAGCCGACCTGACGCAGCGCGCCGGTGACTTAACAAGCATGGACTGGGTCATTGGAGTCGTCACCGTGGCGCTGGTGTTTGAGGCGGCGCGGCGCGTCATGGGTTGGGGCTTGCCCATCATCTGCGGCATTTTTCTGCTGTATGGCCTGTTTGGCCAATACCTGCCAGGCGCTTTGGCGCACCGGGGTTTTGGTGTCGACCAGATCGTCAGCACGCTGGGCTTTGGTACCGAGGGCATTTATGGCACCCCGACTTACGTGTCGTCGAGCTACATCTTCCTGTTCATTTTGTTTGGCGCGTTTCTGGAACAGGCCGGCATGATCAACCTGTTCAACGACTTTGCCATGGGTATGGTGGGCCACACGCGCGGCGGCCCGGCCAAGGTGGCGGTAATTTCCAGCGGGCTGATGGGCACCATCAATGGCTCGGGCGTTGCCAATGTGGTGACCACCGGGCAATTCACCATTCCACTGATGAAACGCTTTGGCTACAGCTCGGCGTTTGCGGGCGGCGTGGAAGCGACCAGCAGCATGGGCGGGCAGATCATGCCACCGGTGATGGGGGCGGTGGCCTTCATCATGGCCGAGACCATCAATGTGCCTTATGTAACCATCGTCAAGGCCGCTGTCATCCCCGCTATTTTGTACTTTGTCACCGCCTTCTGGATGGTGCACCTGGAAGCCGGTCGCAAGCATCTCAACGGCTTGCCCAAAGACCAGTGTCCCAACCCCTGGACGGCGATCCGCCTGCGCTGGTATTTGCTGCTGCCGCTGGTCGGGTTGGTGGTGTTGCTGTTTTCGGGCTACACACCGCTGTTTTCCGGCACCGTCGGGCTGGCGCTGACGGTGGTGCTGATTTTCGGAGCAGCCTGTATGAGTGGCATCACCAGCTTGGCTAAGCGCGGCCTGTTCTGGGTGCTGCTGGCGTTGGCTTGCTCAGGGTTTTTTCAATTTGGCGTGGGCACTTTTTTTGTGATCATCGCCGTGCTGGTGGCCTTCACCTACATCCGGCGTACCGGTGGCGATGCCCGCACGCTGGCGTTGCAGGCCATGGTAGATGGGGCCCGCCACGCCCTGCCAGTGGCGGTGGCCTGTGCACTGGTGGGCATCATCATTGGCATCATCAACCTGACCGGTGTCGCCGCCGAGTTGGGTGGCCACATCATTGCTGTGGGCGAAAAAAGCCTGTTTTTGGCCTTGTTTCTCACCATGGTGATCTGCCTGGTGCTGGGCATGGGCATCCCGACCATTCCCAACTACATCATTACCAGTTCGCTGGCCGCGCCAGTGCTGCTGAAGCTGGGCGTGCCGCTGCTGGTGTCGCATATGTTCGTGTTTTACTTTGGCATCATGGCCGACCTGACCCCGCCGGTGGCGCTGGCGGCTTTTGCTGCCGCACCCATTGCACGCGAAAGCGGTTTAAAGATCAGCATTCAGGCGGTGCGCATCGCCATCGCCGGCTTCATCGTGCCGTTCATGGCGGTTTACAGCCCGGCTTTGATGCTGCAAAGTGGCGATTGGCTTGACACTGCTTACGTGGTGTTCAAGGCGCTGGTGGCGATCGCCATGTGGGGCGCTGGTGCCATTGGCTTTCTGATCACACCGCTGAACTGGGTCGAACGGGTCGTGGCCGTGGTGGCGGCCAGTTTTCTGGTAGCAGCGGTGCCTTTGACCGATGAAATCGGCTTTGCCGCAGTGGCCACCTTTGTGGCTTGGCATGTGTGGCGCAGCCGGGCACTCAAGACGCGTCATTGAAAATATGCTGCTCGGGGTCTGCCTGACGCTGGCTGGCGCACTGCACGCCATGCCCGTATTTGTAGCCGTGGAACAGTTCACCCTGGCCTGGACCCACTCGATCGAAAAAGTGCGCTGGGAAGAAGACTATGGCGTGGTGGCCAGCGCAGATGGCCAGCGCGCGGAGTTGCATGCACTCAAGGCCCGGGTGCGGGGCTCTGCAGCCGGCATGGAGCCGCCCGAAGACGCTCAGCTGCGAAACGGCTGGTTTGAGTACACCCCCACCCTTCAATCGCCCTCTGAGTTGCGCCTGATGCGCTCGGATTTCACCGCTGATTACGACTGGTGCGTTAACGGACAATGTCAACCAATGTCAAATTTGATAGCTAGTGACGCAGGCGTAACAAGGCTTAAGCCCTGTTTTGATGCACAAGGCAGCCACCGGCTCAGCCCCACAAATCCAGCGGCGGATCAGTCACCACCGCCCGCAAAATATCCGAGCGTGAAATAAAGCCAATCACCAAACCCTGCTCATCGACCACCGGCAGGCCGGGCAAACCGGTGTCGAGCAAGACACGTGCGACCCGCCGGATGTCTGAGTCCGGCGCGACGCTGGGCACCGGTGTCGCCATGATGTCCTTGACGTTTTGCATCAGCATGGCGCGCCAGACCAGCGCGTGACTGTCGGGTGATGGCAAGCGCTCGGGCTTGAGCAAATCGGCCCGCGTCAGCAGGCCAATCAACTGCCCGCTTGCGTCCACCACCGGGGCCTGGCCGAGTGCTTTTTCGCTGAGCAATTGCCAGGCTTGCTGCACGCTTGCGGTGTCGGGCAAGGTCACAGCCTGACGGCTCATCAGGTCATTTACCGTGGCCAGTGGGTGGCGCTGTTGCCCGTTATTCTGCGTTTGCGCATAGGCGGCCAGCGCGCTTTTTCCGGCCCCATCGCCAGCGGCCGCATTGGCCAGGGTTTCGGTAAATTCTGCAGCTGCTTCGGCAACCGTATCACGCCCATCGCGCGCGACCGGCCGCACGGCATGGGTGCGCACTGTGGCACCCACACCCCCGATCTGGCGCAACTGCTCCATGGTGCCACGAAACAAGCGCCCTGAAGTGCCGTACACAAAGAACATGGTGAACTCCTTTGACGAGCTGAAAAACCACTATAGCGCAAGCGCCTGCGGGCGTGCCTGGCTTAGCGCGCGGCGGGCAAGAACAGCGCTTGCAGATCGTTCAAAAAATCAAAGCCGCGGGTGCTTGGCTTGGCATGCTGGAGATCGCACTGCATCAAGCCCTGACGCTCGGCCTGCGCCAGCCCACGGGCAATGGCGGTCATGGGCAGGCCGGTGCGCTCGGCAAACAGTGACAAGTCAAAACCATCGGCCAGCCGCAAGGCATTGAGCATGAACTCAAACGGCAAATCGGTGCGGCGCACCTCGTCGTCCTGGGTGACGGCATTGCCTGCCAGCGCCTGCGTCATGTAGCGCGCCGGGTCCCGCAGGCGCACTTGCCGTACCACGCGGTGGGCAAAACTGAGCTTGCTGTGCGCCCCTGCACCAATGCCCAGATAGTCGCCAAACTGCCAGTAGTTCATGTTGTGGGCGCAGGCATGACCCGGTTTGGCGTAGGCCGAGACTTCGTAGCGGCGCAGGCCCAGTTGCCCCGTCATGTCCGTGATCAAGTCCAGCATGTCGGCGGCCAGGTCGTCATCAACTGATTGCGGCGGGTACTTGGCAAAAAACGTGTTGGGCTCAATCGTCAGATGGTAAATCGACAGGTGCTGCGGCTTGAGCGCCAGCGCGGTGGCCACGTCCAGCCGCAAATCATCGAGCGTCTGGCCCGGCAACGCGTACATCAAGTCGATGTTGAAGGTATCAAAGGCCAGTGCGGCTTCTTCGACCGCTGCCAAGGCTTGAGCGCGGTCATGCACGCGGCCTAACGCCTTTAAAAAATCGTCGTTGAAGCTCTGCACGCCCACCGACAGGCGGGTCACACCGGCGGCCCGATAGGCTTTGAAGCGGTCTTTCTCAAAGGTGCCGGGGTTGGCTTCAAGTGTGATTTCACAATCAGCCGCCAGCCGCAACCGCGCCCGAATGCCCGAGAGCAATTGCTCAATGGCTTGCGCAGAGAACAGGCTGGGCGTACCACCGCCGATAAAAATGGTCTGCACGCCACGCCCCCAGATCAATGGCAAGGCCGCCTCCAGATCGGCCATCAGCGCATCCAGGTAGCGCTGCTCAGGCATCTCGCTGGCGCGCATTTCATGCGAATTGAAATCGCAATACGGGCACTTTTTCAGGCACCAGGGCAAGTGCACATAGAGGGACAGCGGCGGCAAGGACTTGAGTTGCAGGGTACCGGTGCGCAGGGTGTGCAAGATGTCGCGCAAGGCAAGCACCTCTTGCACCTCGCCCGCAGCCGCCGGGTGAATCGCAATCACCCCAGCCAGCGCTCACGCATCAACGCCACCATCGCTTTGGCTGCACGGCCGCGGTGGCTGTTGGCGTTTTTGACCTCAATCGGCAGCTCGGCAAAGGTCTTGCCAAATTCGGGGATAAACATCACCGGATCAAAGCCAAAGCCGTTGGTGCCAATCGGCGCACGGGCGATCTCGCCCACCACGCGGCCCACCGCCACCAGTGGCTCCGGGTCATTGGGCGCGCGCACCGCCACCAGCGTGCTGACCATCGCGGCGCGGCGCTTGTCCACGTCCTTCATTTGCTCCAGCAAGGCGCGCACGTTGTTGTCATCACCTTTTGGGTAACCAAATCGCGTGGCGTAAAAAGCCGTTTGCACGCCGGGCAAGCCACCAAACGCATCGACGCACAGGCCGGCATCGTCCGCCACCGCCGGCAAGCCGCTGTGCTCGGCCGCGTGGCGCGCCTTGGCCAGCGCGTTTTCAATGAAGGTGTGAAACGGCTCGGGGGCTTCAGGAATGCCCAAGCTGCCCTGCGTGATGAGCTCAACCCCCAACGGAGCAAACATGGCTTGCAGTTCAACGAGCTTGCCAGGGTTGTTGGATGCCAGTACAATTTTCATAACAAATAGACCTCAAGCCCTTACGGAGTATGCGCAGATAGCTATTAATTAGATAGTGAATGCTTTTGCGACACAACCAGCTCCCGGATGCCTTTGTCGGCCAGCGCGAGCAGCGCGTCCATCTCGGTGCGGGTAAATGCGGCGCCTTCAGCGGTGCCCTGCACTTCGACAAAATGGCCGGAGCCCGTCATCACCACATTCATGTCGGTGTCGCAGGCGGAGTCTTCCAGATACGCCAAGTCAAGCAATGGCACGCCTTGCACAATGCCGACCGAAATGGCCGCCACATGACCTTTGATCGGCGATTGGGTCAACTTGCCTTGCCCGATGAGCCAGTTGACGGCATCTTGCGCGGCCACAAAGGCGCCGGTGATGGCTGCGGTGCGGGTGCCGCCGTCGGCCTGCAGCACGTCGCAGTCGAGTTGCAGGGTGCGCTCGCCCAAAAGTTTCAAGTCAAACACGCTGCGCAGGGCACGGCCGATCAGGCGCTGTATTTCCTGGGTGCGTCCGGTTTGCTTGCCACGCGCAGCCTCGCGGTCGCTACGGCTGTGGGTGGCGCGTGGCAGCATGCCGTATTCAGCAGTCACCCAGCCCTCACCACTGCCTTTTTTGTGACCGGGGACTTTTTCTTCGACCGAGGCGGTACACAGCACCTGGGTGTTGCCAAATTCGATCAGCACCGAACCCTCGGCATGCATGGTGTAGCGGCGCGTGATGCGCACCGGGCGCATGGCATCAGGGGCCCGGCCATCAAGGCGTAAAAATTCACTCATAAACATCTCTCAAAAACAGGGTCAGAATTTTTTAACGGCGCTGCGCCGGATCGCGTCATTGATTTCAGCGATCGAACGCTCAATGGCGGCATCGTCCAGGTCCTCCATCGTGCTGTCGGGCCAGCCCACTTGCAGCGTGGAGGCAAAGACACCGTCGTTGATCAACTCGGTAGAAATACCGCCATGGGCAAAGTCGGCCGAATCCGGCGTTTCCCATGCCATGGCAATGCAGGTGACGTTGTCGCATGACGCGCCACCCTGGCGCAGGGCTTTTTCAACCATGTCAGGCACGGCGACATCCACCGGCTTCTCGCTCAGTTCAAAAACAATGTCGTCATCGGACAAGTTTGACCACAAACCGTCCGAGCACAGCATGACGCGGTCGCCCTGTTGCAGTGGCACCGGCCCAACCACGCCAAAAATAGGCTTGGTTGGCGAGCCAAGGCAGGTGTACAAGGCGTTGCGGTTCGGAAACTCGGCTTCAATGGCCAGCGATGCATTGGCCAGATACCGTTCAATCAGCGAGTGGTCTAGGGTGCGTTTCAGCAACTCGGCCTGCCTGACCAGGTACAAGCGCGAGTCGCCACAATGCGTCCAGGTGACATTGCCCGACTGCACGACCGCCGCAACAAGGGTGGTGCGCGGCGAATCCAGCATGCCCCGGTTGGCTGCGTAACGCAATATCTGCTGCTGGGCGGCCAACAGCGCGTTGGTCAGAAAAACTGTCACGTCGTCCAGTTTTGGCCGCGCCTGTTTTTGAAACATCTCCGAAATCGTCTGCAAGGCCAGCTGGGCCGCCATCTCTCCCTCGGGGTGCCCGCCCATGCCATCGGCCAACAAAAAAATCAAGGATTCGCGGGTGTAGCAATAACCCATCCGGTCTTCGTTTTCGTCGCGTCCGCCCTTGCGACTGACCTGAAAAACTGAAAATTTCATTTGGGTTTGTTATCCGTCTTGCTGTTGCGGAGCGCCTGCTTTTTTGAATTGGACAGCAGGTTTTCAAATTGCATGCGTACTTTGGCCCCAACGCCCAGTTTGGTGTAGCGCAGCTCAGCTTCCTGGTTGAGCTTTTTTTGCAGGTCAAAAACCGCTTGCGGGCGCGTTGCTGGATCCAGCGCCATGCACCACTGCACGATTTCGATCAGATTGTCGGAATACACCCCTTGCAAGCGCTTGAGGGACTGCTCCATGCGGTCGTTGCCCACGCGTTGCGGTGCCTCGGTGGGGGGAAACCCCAGCATGCAGGCGTACATGCAGGCACCCACGGCATAAATGTCCGTCCAGGGCCCCATGACACTGTCGCGCCGGTACATCTCTGGCGCGGCAAAGCCGGGGGTGTACATCGGGCGCACAAAGTTGCCCTCTTTGTTCAAGACCTCACGGGCCGCACCAAAGTCAATCAGCACGGCGCGGTTGTCATCGGTGACGAAAATATTGGCCGGCTTGATGTCCAGGTGCAGCATCTTGTGTTGGTGAACAATGCGCAAGCCCCGCAAAATTTCATCAAACAGTGAGCGGATGGTGGATTCCTGAAACACCTTGTCCTGTTTGAGGTCGCGCGCCGTGATGATGAAGTCTTGCAGGCTGGCGCCGTCAAGGTAATTCATCACCATGTAAACGGTCTCGTTTTCCCGGAAAAAATTCATCACACTCACCACGGAGGGGTGCGAAATTTGCGCCAGCGAGCGCCCTTCCTCAAAAAAACTCTTGAGGCCCAGGCGGTACAGCGACAATTTTTCCGGTGGAACTTGTGGGCACAGTGCGCCCGGTTCGCGGGTGGCCAGCGAAGCCGGCAGGTACTCCTTGACCGCCACTTGCAGGCCATCGAGATCGGTGGCCAGGTACACCACGCCAAAACCGCCGGCGGCCACCCTGCGCATCACCCGATAACCGCCAATCAGGGTACCCGGGGGCAGAGGGGAAGGCTTTACCTTGGACATATTATTTTTTCAATCAAAGCGCAACAAGCAACAGCAGAACCGGGTTATTCTTAAAGACATTTCATTGAAGAAACATTCAAATGTCAGTTTACAGCATGACTGGCTATGCCAGTGCCCAGCACAGCGGCGCCCACGACTCCACTGACAGCGAGGTCAAAAAAAGTTCAGGTAGCCGGCTCGGCCTTGAGATACGTTCGGTCAACAGCCGATTTCTAGACCTGTCGTTTCGGCTGCCCGACGAGCTGCGCGCCAGTGAGCCCCTGCTGCGGGAAAAGCTCGGTGCGCGCCTCAAACGTGGCAAAGTCGAATTGCGGGCATCGGTAGAAAACACCAACCAAACGCTGATCGCGGAGCCCTCCCCCCGCTTGTTGCAGCGCCTCAACGCCATTCAGGACAACGTCAAGGCCTGGCTGCCCGACGCCCGGACACTGAGCGTGGCCGACGTGATTCGCCTGACCAGCAGCGACAGCAGCGCTGAGCAAGACTGGGCGCAAGACATCCTCAGCCTGACCGACCAAGCCCTGGATGCGCTGCTGTCCGCCCGGTCGCGCGAAGGTGCCCGGCTGGCTGTCATGCTGCAAGACCGCATTGCCCAGTTGCGGGCGCTGGCAGCGCAGGCAGCGCCCCTGATTCCGCAACTGGTGGCCCAGCAGCGCCAGCGCTTCATGGACCGCTGGGCCGATGCGATGGGGCTAACGGATGACAAAACCCGCCCCGAAACCGCGCAGGATCGCGCGCTGGCAGAGGCCACCGCGTTTGCCATTCGCATTGACGTGGCCGAAGAATTGACGCGGCTGGTATCGCACCTAGATGAGCTGGAGCGTCTGATCAAAAAAGGCGGTGAAATCGGCAAACGCCTTGATTTTCTGATTCAGGAACTGCACCGCGAAGCCAACACCATGGGGTCCAAGTCGGCCGCGCTAGAGCTTACGCACATCTCAGTGGACATGAAGGTGCTGATCGAGCAGATGCGTGAGCAGGTTCAAAACATAGAATAGCCAGTTTGCCCCACGTCAAAGGTAATTGGTCATGGACTACCCTGGTAATTTGTTTGTTGTCGCAGCCCCCAGTGGCGCGGGAAAATCCAGCCTGGTCAAGGCCTTGCTGGAACTTGATTCGCATGTTCAACCGTCGGTATCGCACACCACACGCGCACCACGCGGCCAGGAAAAGCACGGGCGCGAGTATTTTTTCGTCTCCGAGACCGAATTTGATGCCATGGTTGGGGCCAATGCGTTTGTCGAGTGGGCGCATGTACACAACCACCGCTATGGCACCTCCAAAAAAGCCATTGAAGACCGCATGGCGCAAGGTGCCGATGTCATTCTTGAAATCGATTACCAGGGCGCACTGCAAATCAAGCAACTGTTTGCCAATGCGGTCACCATCTTCATCTTGCCCCCGAGTTGGGAAGAACTGCGCTCGCGTCTGGAGCGACGCGGTGAAGATTCAGCCGACGTGATTGAAGTGCGTCTGCAAAACGCCGCCGCCGAGGTCACTCAGGTGAACCAATTTGACTTCGTTATAATCAACGACTCGTTTGACAAGGCGCTGTTTGATCTCAAATCAATCGTGCACTCACAGCGACTCAAGTTTCTTGCGCAGCGTCGCGCAAGGGCGCAAACATTCAAGGCGCTGCACATTGCCTAGTGCGCCCCACCCTGGTTTTGGAGAATTCATGGCCCGTATTACCGTCGAAGACTGCTTGCTGCAGATTCCCAACCGCTTTCAACTGGTGTTGGCCGCGTCCTACCGGGCACGCATGCTCAGCCATGGCCACACGGCCAAGGTTGAGAGCAAAAACAAGCCAGGCGTCACCGCACTGCGCGAAATTGCGGCGGGCAAAGTTGGCATCGAGATGCTGAAAAAAGTCCCACTCTGAGCCACATTGCCCCATCAGTTTGAAAGAGCACCGCTGGTCGGTGCTTTTTTATTGGCAAATTCTCATAATTGCCCAAGGCGCGCTATATTTCAAGCATGACCGCGCCCACCAACCCCAGTCCACCTGCCAAGTCGGCCCCGGCGCGCCCGGCCAACCCACAGCCCAGCTCGGCTGAAGTCAATGCAGCGGCAGCCAGCTTTGCAAGCCTGACCAGCAAGCTCGACTACCTCAACCCCTCCGAGCTGGCCAATGTACGCAAGGCTTACCGCTTTGCCGATGAAGCGCATTTAGGTCAGCTCAGAAACAGCGGCGAGCCTTACATCACCCACCCGATTGCGGTAGCCTGCCAGTGTGCCGAGTGGAAACTGGATGCCCAGGCCTTGATGGCCGCCCTGTTGCACGATGCCATGGAAGACTGCGGCATTACCAAACCTGATTTGATCGAGCGTTTTGGCTCGCCCGTGGCGGAACTGGTAGACGGGCTGACCAAACTCGAAAAACTGCACTTCAACACGCGAGAAGAAAACCAGGCCGAGTCGTTTCGCAAAATGCTGCTGGCCATGGCGCGCGATGTGCGAGTCATCCTGATCAAGCTGGCTGACCGCATGCACAACATGCGCACCCTGTCTGACGCGCCACGTGACAAGTGGCCCAGAATCGCGGCTGAAACGCTGGAAATCTATGCACCCATTGCCTACCGCCTGGGTTTGAACCAGACTTACCGCGAGTTGCAGAATTTGTCATTCAAATTCCTGCACCCGTGGCGCTACGCCATTTTGTCAAAAGCGGTGGCCAAGGCGCGCGGCCGCCGGCGTGATCTGATCCAGAAAGTGCAGTCTGATGTGGAAGCGGTCTTTGCCCGTTTTGACATGCAAACCAGAATTGCCGGGCGGGAAAAAACCATCTACTCCATTTACAAAAAAATGGATGAGAAGAGCCTGAGCTTTGCCCAGGTGACCGACATCTACGGCTTTCGCGTGATCGTGCCACACCTGATTGACAGCTACACCGCGATCGGGCTGTTGCACCAGCTTTACAAACCGGTTCCCGGCAAGTTCAAAGACCACATCGCCATCAGCAAGATCAACGGCTACCAATCCTTGCACACCACCTTGGTCGGCCCATCGAGCATCAATGTTGAATTTCAGGTTCGCACGCAGGCCATGCACCTGGTGGCAGAAACGGGTGTGGCCGCCCACTGGCTGTACAAGCAAACGGATCAGGGTGACATCACCCAAAATGACCGCATGGGCTCCAAATGGTTGCAGTCTTTGCTCGACATTCAGGATGAAACCCGTGATGCAGCCGAGTTTTGGGAGCATGTCAAGGTTGATCTGTTTCCCGATGCCATTTATGTGTTTACCCCGAAAAGCCAGATCATGGCGCTGCCACGCGGTGCCACCATCATTGATTTTGCCTACGCGATTCACAGCAATGTTGGCGATCACGCCCGCTCGGCCATCCTCAACAATGAACTGGTTCCGCTGCGTACTGAGGTAAAAAATGGCGATGTGGTTGAGGTCATCACCGCACCGGATGCCACACCCAACCCGGCTTGGCTGGGCTTTGTGCGAACCGCCCGGGCACGCTCAAAAATCAGGCAACACCTGAAAACGCTGGCACAGGTTGAATCAGAACAGCTTGGCGAAAGAATGCTGGCTCAGGCCATGCGGGCCGAGGGCATCGAGAATTTGCCAGACGACAAGCATGCCAACCAGCTCATCTGGGAAAAGCTGCTGCGTTTTTCTGGCAACAGAAACCGTGCCGAATTGATGACCGACATGGGCCTGGGCAAGCGCATCGCCAGCATTGTGGCCAAGCGTCTGGCCAAACTGTTGGCTGACAGCGGTGAAAAGCCCGATGCCCTGCTGCTGACGCGTGAGCGCTTTGCAGCCGGGGAATCCATCGCCCAGGGTAGCCTGTCGATTGACGGCAGCGAAAACACGTCGGTACGCTTTGCCAGCTGCTGCAAACCCATACCCGGCGACAGCATTGTGGGCTACCTGGGCCGTGGCGAAGGCCTGACGGTGCACGCCAGCGACTGCCAGGTCGCGAAAAAACTCCAGCACAAGGACAGCGAACGCTTTATCCACGTGGAGTGGGCCGATGAGCCGGTTCGTTCGTTTGAAACCGGCATTGTGGTGACCATCAACAACGGCCGGGGTGTGTTGGCCAAGGTCGCCGGCGTGTTGGCAGCAGCCGAGGCCGACATCACCCACATTGACATGCCCAACGAAGCGGCTCAGGGCACCATGGACATGCGCTTCACGATTGCCGTGCGTGATGTGGCCCAGCTCGATACGGTGCTTAAAAATTTGCAGCGCACTGCGGTCGTCATCAAGGTTCAAAGGGCCAAGGACATCGCCTGAACCCCGGCCGCCATCAATGCCTGACCGGAGGCGGATAGCTGACGCGGGTGACTTCAATCTCGACCGAACCGGCTGGCGTGATCAATTTCAGCACATCACCCAAGCGGGCTTTCAGCAGCGTTCTGGAAATCGGCGACACCCAGCTGACCTCGCCCTGGCTGCTCACTGCTTCATCGATACCCATGATGGTGATGCTGCGCTCAAGGCCGACATCGTCCAGATAGACCACCGTGGCACCAAAGAAAATCTGCTCATTGCCATGGTGCACCGACGGGTCAATCACTTCGGCGATTTCAAGGCGCTTGGTCAGGAAACGGATTCGGCGGTCAATTTCGCGCAGTCGCTTCTTGCCATAGATGTAATCGCCGTTTTCAGAGCGGTCCCCATTGCTGGCGGCCCAATGAACCACATCGACGATTTTGGGCCGTTCCACGTCGATCAGGTCAAACAGCTCCAAACGCAAGGCCGCGTAGCCCTGGGGTGTGATGTAGTTCTTGCCACTGGCGGGCAGCTCAGGCAGTTGCGCATCGTCCTCGTCATCGCCATCGGCTTCTTTGGTGAAAGCTTTGCTCATACCAATTGCTATAGAAAAAATAGCTAACTACGCAGCACCAATATGGGCTACAAGGCTACCAGGCACTTGACCATTGTTGAGCGCTGCGGTAAAGGCCAGCATGCGGTCAATTGGCAGGCGGGCGCGCAGGCCCAAGGCCGGATCGACCTGCACCTCGTTGGCACCGGTTTCCAGCACCCGCGCCACGTCAGCCAGGCTGTTCATGGCCATCCACGGGCAATGGGCGCAGCTCTTGCAGGTGGCGCTGTTGCCACCTGTGGGCGCTTCCAGAAACACCTTGCCGGGATTTTGGGTGCGCAACTTGTGCATCATGCCGTTGTCGGTGGCCACGATGAACTCTTTGGCATCCATCTCGCGGGCGGCCTTCAAAATGCCCGAGGTGGAGCCCACCGCATCGGCCAGCGCCACCACGTCCGCAGGCGATTCGGGGTGGACCAGCACTTTGGCACCGGGGTGCTCCTTCATCAAGGCTTGCAAGTCCAACGCCTTGAACTCGTCGTGCACGATGCAGGAGCCGCCCCACATCACCATGTCGGCACCGGTCTCGCGCTGGATGTAGCCGCCCAGGTGCCGGTCGGGTGCCCACAAAATCTTGTGGCCCTGGTCTTTCAAAGCAGTGACCACGTCCAGTGCGCAGCTTGATGTCACCAACCAGTCAGACCGGGCCTTGACGGCTGCACTGGTGTTGGCATACACCACCACGGTGCGGTTCGGGTGGGCATCGCAAAACTTACTGAACTCATCTGCCGGGCAGCCCAGGTCAAGCGAGCAAGTGGCCTCTAGGTCGGGCATCAGGATGCGCTTTTCGGGCGACAAAATCTTGGCAGTTTCACCCATGAACCGCACGCCCGAGACCACCAGCGTTTGGGCTGCATGGTCGCGGCCAAAGCGCGCCATTTCCAGCGAATCGCTGACCAGACCGCCGGTTTCCTCGGCCAGATCCTGCAAATCAGGGTGCACGTAGTAGTGCGACACCATGACGGCGTTTTTTTCTTTCAACAGATGTCGGATTTTGTCTTTGAGCTGCACACGCTCCACCGGGCTTGGTTCGACCGGCACGCGGGCCCAGACATGTCGGGTGGCGCACACCGGGGAGCTGGCAGCGTCCAAGCCCTCGGGCTGCTCGTAATCGACTTCCTTGAAGCCCGCGACGGTGTCAGTCATGTCAACTCCTGTTATCAAAATTCATAGCAGCTAACGCAGTATCAAAGAGGGCTGCAGCCGAATCTCATTGAAAAATCGATGGCCTTGACATCCTTGGTCAAAGCCCCAATCGAGATACGGTCCACGCCGGTGGCGGCAATCGCCCGCACGCTCGACATATTGACCCCGCCCGAGACTTCCAGCGTGGCACGACCGGCATTGATGCGCACCGCCTCGTGCAACTGGGCAAAGCCCATGTTGTCGAGCAGCACCATGGTGGCACCCGCGCTCAGGGCTTCCTCAAGTTGTGCCAGTGATTCAACCTCGATCTCGACAAACTTCGCCGTTGGTGCCACCTCGGCGGCGCGGCGCAGCACGGCGGTGATGCCACCAGCGGCGGCAATGTGGTTTTCCTTGACCAACACCGCGTCATACAGACCCAAACGGTGGTTGACCCCGCCGCCGGTACGCACGGCGTATTTTTGCGCCAGTCGCAGCCCCGGCAGGGTTTTACGGGTGTCGACAATATGGGCCCGCGAGCCCGGCACCTCACGCACGGCTTGCACAAAATCGCTGGTCTTGCTGGCCACGGCGCTGAGCAACTGCAAAAAATTAAGCGCCGTGCGCTCAGCGGTCAACAAGGCTCTGGCCGAGCCATGCACTTCCAGCACCACCTGTTCAGCCCGGCAGCGGTGGCCCTCAGGCACGTGCCAGACGATCTGCACGGTCGGGTCTGCCTGCTCAAAGGCGGCCTGCACCCAGGCGGCACCACAAATCACCGCTTCTTCGCGGGCGATGATGCGGGCACAAGCGTGCAGCGCAGGGTCCACCAGGCCCGCCGTGAGATCAGCCGCACCCACATCTTCCTGCAAGGCACGGGCAACGTCTTGCCGGGCCAGTTCGGCCACGGCTGATTTCGAGAGTTCCATCAATGAAGTCATCACCTGTCCTTTTGAAAATGCGGATCAAATTGATGCGGCCTGAACCAGCTCGTCGGTTGGCTCGCGCCCCATCAGGGACACCACTGCTTGCGCGGGTGTCATGTGTCCGTCAAGCAAGGCCACTACCGCCTGGGCAATCGGCATGTCCACCCCAAGGTGCGCCGCACGCTGCACCACGGTACGGGCACTGTAAACCCCTTCGGCCACGTGGCCCAGCGCGCCGGTGGCCTGCGCCAACGATTGGCCGTGCGCCAACGCCAGGCCGACCTGGCGGTTGCGCGACAAATCGCCAGTCGACGTCAATACCAGGTCACCCAGGCCGCTCAAGCCCATGAAGGTTTCAGCGCGCGCGCCCAAGGCCAGTCCCAGCCGCGTCATCTCGGCTAGGCCACGGGTAATCAAGGCAGCACGGGCGTTCAGGCCCAGGCTCAGCCCGTCGCACAAGCCGGTGGCAATTGCCAACACGTTTTTGACCGCGCCACCGACTTCAACCCCCACGATGTCGTCGTTGGCATAAATACGCAGCGTTGGGCTATGAAAAGCGGCCACCAAGGCCTGGCGAACCGCATCATGGGCACTGGCGGCCACCAGAGCGGTTGGCTGGGCCCGAGCCACCTCCAACGCAAAGCTCGGACCACTCAGGATGCCTGCTATTAAATCAGGAGCTGCCTGCGCTTGTATTTCATGGGCTAGAAGCCCAAAAGACCCTGAAACCGGAGCTTCAAAGCCTTTGCACAGCCAAGCCACCGGGGCCGGACAGGCGCGCAGCGTTTGCAACATCTGGCGCAGGGCCGCCATGGGGGTGGCGACCACGACCAGGTCAGCACCCGAGGCCAAACTGGCCAACTGCGCCAATGCCACCGCGCTGATGGTCAGATTGGGCGACAGCGCCACGCCGGGCAGATAGCGGCTGTTTTCGCGCTGCGACTGCAAAGCCTGCGCCTGCGCCGCGTCGCGCGCCCACAGCGTCACCTGATGCCCGGCAGATGCCTTGCCGGCGGCGTTGGTGGCCAGCGCTGTACCCCAGGCACCCGCACCAATTACTATGATTTTCATAGCTGCTTACGCAATGGATACGGGGGCTAGAGGCCTAAAATGCATTAATATTTATTGCACAGTGACGGCTGGCGCGTCGGCCGACTGCGCCGCTTGCTGCTGCTCATACATGGCTTGAAAGTTGATTTCAGACAGGTGCACGGGCGGGAAGCCGGCACGTTGAATCAAGTCAGCCACATTGCCACGCAAATAGGGGTAGACGATTTGCGGGCAGGCAATGCCCATGATCGGCCCCATCTGCTCTGGCGGCAAATTGCGAATCTCGAAAATACCGGCTTGCGTGACTTCCACCAGAAACACGGTTTTGTCTTGAATCTTGGTCTGCACCGTGGCCGTCACCGTGACTTCAAACACGTTGTCACCCACCGGGGCCGCATTGACACCGAGTTGAATGTCCACCGTGGGCTGCTCCTGCACCAGCAAAATGGCGGGCGAATTGGGTTGCTCCAGCGAAGCTTCTTTGAGGTAGACGCGCTGAATTTGAAAAACGGGGTTTTGTTCGGAAGCTTGGGTATCAGTCATGGGATTTTCTCGGTTTAAAAAAAGGAAATTGTCTCAAGCGCCAGCCAGCAAAGGCAGCAAACCGCCCTTGCCGTCAAGCGCCATCAGGTCATCGCAGCCACCCACATGGGTGTCGCCAATGAAAATCTGCGGCACGGTGCGCCGCCCGGTCGAAGCCATCATCTGGTCGCGCGCGACGGGCAGGAGGTCAATGCGGATTTCTTCGATTTGCTCAACGCCACGGGCCTTGAGCAGTTGCTTGGCGCGAATGCAATAGGGGCAAACGGCGGTGGTGTACATCTTGACGGTTTGCATGTCAATCTTTCGCAAAGTTTCAGGTTTAGGTCTTTTCAACAGGCAAATTGGCACTGCGCCAGGCACTCAGGCCGCCCGAGAGCGACTGCACCTTCTCAAACCCCAGTTTTTTGGCAATGGCCACCGCGCGGTTGCTGCGCGCGCCGGACTGGCACACCAGAATCAAGGGCAAGGTCTTGTTTTTGACAGCGCCCGCCAATTTGTCCTGCAACTGGCCCATCGGGATGTTTTTGGCACCCATCACATGACCGGCAGCGAATTCAGCCGGCTCGCAGATGTCTACCACCACCGCTTTTTCGCGGTTCATGAGCTGCACCGCACCATCAGCGCTCAATGCGCCAGGCCCCCCGCTACTGAGAGTGGGCCACAGCAGCATGCCTGCAGCCGACAGGGCGACGGCGATCAACATCCAGTTGTCGAGAATAAATTTCACGTGTAAATCCTTGTGTTAGCTTGAACCAGAGCCGGGCATTTTAGAATGCACCAGCTTGACCCCGCAGTCCACTACCCAAAATCATGTACAAACTTGTTCTTATCCGCCACGGCGAATCCACCTGGAATCTTGAAAACCGCTTCACCGGCTGGACCGATGTTGACCTGACACCCCTCGGCCTTGAGCAGGCTGTGCTGGGCGGTCGCCTACTGAAAGCCGAGGGTTACGACTTTGACGTGACCTACACCAGCGTGCTCAAACGCTCCACCCGCACCCTGTGGCATGTGCTCGACGAAATGGATCGCACCTGGCTGCCAGTGGTCAACAGCTGGCGGCTCAATGAGCGCCACTACGGTGCCCTGCAAGGTCTGAACAAATCAGAAACTGCCAAACAATATGGCGATGCCCAGGTGTTGGCCTGGCGGCGCAGCTACGACACGCCGCCGCCCGCGCTCGACCCCGCCGACCCGCGCTGCGAGCGCAGTGACATTCGCTATGCCAAGCTGCCACCCGAACAAATTCCGTTGACCGAATGCTTGAAAGACACAGTGGCGCGCGTCATGCCGTTCTGGACTGAAGCGCTGGCACCGGCGATTCAAAAAGGCAAGCGCGTGCTGGTGGTCGCGCACGGTAATTCGATCCGCGCGCTGGTCAAATACCTTGACAATATTTCTGATGACGACATCGTCGGCCTGAATATTCCCAATGGAATTCCACTGGTTTATGAGCTTGATGCAGAGCTGAAACCGATCCGGCATTACTATCTGGGCGACGCTCAAGCGGCAGCCAAGGCCGCAGCGGCGGTGGCAGCGCAAGGAAAAACCTGAAATTTTCCTGCAATTTCAGCGGAACCTGCGCCGCTGCCAAGACTCCAATCGACTCAATTCAACTCGCGCTACAAGCTCTGGAATCACACAATGGGTCAAAAACTGAAAATTGCCGGCTGGATTTCGGTCGGTGTCATGGCCGGAGCCCTGACCACCGTGTCCTTGCAAACCGTGGCACGCGGCACGCTGGCGCCCTTGCCGCTCGAAGAGCTGCAGCAGCTCGCGGCCGTGTTTGGCATGGTCAAAAGCAATTATGTGGAGCCGGTGGACGAGAAAAAACTCATCACCGATGCCATTGCCGGCATGGTGGCCGGGCTTGATCCGCACTCGGTCTACCTGGACAAGAAGGCGCTGAAAGACTTCAACGAAGGCACGACGGGCAAGTTTGTCGGCGTCGGCATCGAAATTTCGCAGGAAGACGGTCTGATCAAGGTGGTGTCACCGATTGAGGGCTCGCCCGCGTTTCGGGCCGGCCTCAAGCCGAACGATTTGATCGTCAAGATTGATGACACGCCCGTCAAAGGCCTGACGCTCAACGAAGGGGTCAAGCGCATGCGCGGCGAGCCCAATACCAAGGTGCTGCTGAGTATTTTCCGCAAGGAAGAAAACCGCACTTTCACGGTCACCATCGTGCGCGAAGAAATCCGCACCCAATCCGTGCGCAGCAAGGTGATTGAGCCGGGCTACGCCTGGATTCGACTGAGCCAGTTCCAGGAGCGCACGGTGGCCGACTTCGCCCGCAAGATGGAAGAAATTTACAAACAGGAGCCCAAGCTCAAAGGTCTGGTGCTGGACTTGCGCAACGACCCGGGTGGCTATCTGGATGCTGCGGTGGCCATTTCTGCGGCATTTTTGCCAGAAAACGTGACCATCGTGACGGCCAATGGCCAGTTGCCCGAAAGCAAGTTCAGCTACAAGGCATCACCCCAATACTACGCACGCCGGGGCTCTGATCCGCTCAAGCATCTGGAGGAAGTCACCCGAGGGGCGCTGAAATCAGTCCCCCTGGTGGTATTGGTCAACGAAGGCTCAGCGTCAGCCAGCGAGATCGTCGCGGGTGCCTTGCAGGATCACAAACGGGCCAAATTGCTCGGCAGCCAGACTTTTGGCAAGGGGTCGGTGCAAACCGCCGTCTGTCTTGATTCGGCTTTTCGGATGGACAACTGCCCGACTGCGGCGCTCAAGCTCACCACCAGCCGCTACTACACACCCAGCGGCAAATCAATTCAAGCCAAGGGCATCGTCCCCGACGTGATGATTGACGAGTCCGAAGAGGGCAACCTGTTTGCCGCCCTGCGCACCCGTGAAGCTGATCTGGAAAAACACCTTGGCAACGGCCAGAGTGCCGAGGTAAAGGACGACAGCCGCGAAAAGGCCCGTGAAGAAGCGCGCAAAAAGCTTGAAGATGAGATGAAAAAGCCCGCATCCGAGCGCAAGGCACCAGAGTTTGGCTCTGACAAAGACTTTCAGCTGATTCAGGCCCTCAAGCAACTTAAAGGTTTGCCGGTTCTGGTCAGCAAGACGCAGGTTGAGCGACCCGAAGAAAAGAAAGAAAACTAAGCTCTTGTTGGGTTGCTCTGACTGACACGAAGTGAGCCAGCGCTGTACCCAACCAAAGAGTTCCGCAATGACCGACGACGACCTGCTGCGCTACTCGCGCCACATCCTGCTCAACGAGATCGGCGTTGAAGGGCAGCAGCGCATTCAAAACGCCCATGTGCTGATCATCGGTGCTGGCGGCCTGGGCTCGCCGGTGGCGCTCTACCTGGGCTCTGCGGGTGTCGGCCACATCACCGTGGTTGACCACGA
Organism: Burkholderiales bacterium; assembly: GCA_038328055.1. GTDB lineage: Bacteria > Pseudomonadota > Gammaproteobacteria > Burkholderiales > Burkholderiaceae_C > Rhodoferax. The sequence goes on along the minus strand of JBBQLQ010000001.1, from coordinate 26,662 downwards.
CACGGTTGACACCACCAATTTGCAGCGGCAAGTCGCACACACCCTGGCCCGCGTGGGCCTGCCAAAGGTGCAGTCGATTCAAACTGCCATTGCCGAGCTCAATCCTGGCGTTCATGTCACCCCGATCGCCCAACGGGCCGACGCGGCGCTGCTGGATACGCTGGTGGCACAGGCGGATGTGGTGCTGGACTGCTGTGATAACTTTGCCACCCGCCATGCAATCAATGCGGCTTGCGTGGCGCACGGCAAACCGCTGGTCTCCGGTGCCGCCATCCGCTTTGACGGCCAGGTGGCGGTCTACGACCCACGTGATAGGCAATCACCCTGCTACGCCTGCGTGTTCCCGCCCGAGGCGACCTTTGAAGAAACCCGCTGCGCCACCATGGGTGTGTTTGCGCCGCTGGTTGGCATCATTGGCACCATGCAAGCGGCTGAGGCCTTGAAACTGATCGCGGGTGTTGGCCAGGCGCTGACCGGGCGCCTGTTGATGCTGGACGGCCGTGCCATGGAATTCACCGAAGTCAGGATCGGCCGCAACCCAACTTGCCCGGTGTGTGGCAGACCTTATCTGGACGGATAACAGCTGCCATGGCGACGCCGAAAGTCACGCGGTAGCTCCGGTTCCGGTTCGGCAAAAATGCCAGCTTTGGCAGTGCGGGCCAACACTTCTTCTGCCGCATAAGGACCCCGGCTGCGTTGCCAGCGGGACGACCAAGCCTGTCCTGTTCGCACCATGAGGGCACCCGCATCCTGACCGCTGACTTGTACGCGCGCCAGGCCTCTGCCATAGGCATCGTGGTACTTGACGATCACCTGCACCCGCCGGTTGGCCAGCAGTTGGCGTAACGCGTCACGCGCGGCAACACCGCCGCTTTGGCAAATTTCAGGTGCGTCAACGCCCTGCAAGCGCAACTTTTGTGGGGCGCTGCCGTCCTCGGGATTGACCCACAGCGTGTCGCCGTCGGGGATGGCTCCCACCTGGGCAAAAAACTCCTGCGCCTGCACGGGCTGCGCGAGCGCCAAAACCAAACTGGTGACGGCGGTAAAAAACCAGCACACTTTCATTTTTTTGACCCTACAAATTGCACCTCAAATTTTGAGCCCAATATACCTGCCAGTTTCGAGTATCAGGGTGAAAATAGACCTGTTAGACTTGAAACGCAAACTTAAAAATTTTCACTGTCGCCCCACACTGCCACCTTCATGGTCGAACTGCAAAAACTCCGTCTCAACGATGCACTCGCCCTGCTGGAGCATGGCGAACAAGCGCTGCCAGATGTTAACGACAGCGCCCAGGACTACCTGCAGTCCGTCATCGACAAGCTGTGCGACTTGTCTCTCAAGGATCCGTTAACCGGCTTGGCCAACCGGCGTTATTTCCAAAATGTGCTGGGACGCGAGATCGAAGTGGTGGCCCGCTCTGGCGAGCCCGCCTTGTTGCTGATGCTTGATATTGATCATTTCAAAAAGGTCAACGACACCTACGGCCACCCGGCTGGCGACAAAGTGCTGCAGTTGGTTTCCAAAACATTGGCGGGCTGTGTGCGACCCATGGACACTGTGGCCCGTTTTGGCGGTGAAGAATTTGTCATCATCCTGCCAAGCTGTCAGGGGCATTATGGGAACCATGTGGCCGAGCGAATCCGCGAGTCAGTCGGCAAATTGAACATCAGCATTTCACCGGGTGTCACGATCAAGGTCACCATCAGCATTGGCGGTGCCTACGCGCCGCGCTGGGTGCGCTCGACCCCCGAGCTGTGGGTGGACCGGGCTGACATTGAGCTATACCGGGCTAAATCAGAAGGTCGTAACCGGGTGTGCATTGAGCCACAGGCCATTTTATCAGTCAGCGCGGAAGAAAAAAGTTTGTTGTTTGGCCCCCTCTCGCTGGGCGATCCTGGCTGGATCGAAAGCATGATCAGCGATGGTTCTGTCGGTTCATCGGGCAGTGCAATGAATAGAGTGAACTGAAATGAGCGAACTGAACACCCCTCCTGCCAAAGAAAAACCAGCGAACCCGCTGCCCTTGAAGCCCCTTGGCAAAGTGCTTGCCGTCACCAGCGGCAAAGGCGGCGTTGGCAAGACTTTTGTCTCTGCCAATCTGGCCGCAGCCCTGGCCAAGCGTGGGCAAAAAGTGCTGGTGCTGGATGCCGACCTGGGTCTGGCCAATTTGGACGTGGTGCTGAACCTGTACCCCAAAATCACCCTGCACGATGTCTTCACCGGCAAGGCCAAACTCGAAGAAGCGATCGTGCGTGCGCCCGGTGGTTTTTCAGTGCTGCTGGCGGGTTCGGGCATGGTTGAATATTCCCGCCTGACCCCCAACGTGCGCAATGATTTTCTGCATGTCATGTCCGGACTGCTGCCACATTACGACATCGTGATTCTTGACACCGGCGCCGGCATTTCGGACGTCGTGCTGTTTGCGGTGTCGCTGGCCTCTGAAGTGCTGGTGGTTGCCACGCCGGAGCCCACCTCGCTCACGGATGCCTATGCCACCATCAAGGTGCTGGTGGGCGAGCAAAAACGCAAGATCATCCGCATGGTCATCAACCAGACGGCCCGCATGGGCGATGGCCGTGCCATCACCAACCAATTGCAGCAGGTACTGGACCGCTTTGTCATAGCCGCCCCGGCGGACAAGGTCAAGCTGGTTCACATGGGCGACATCCCGGCAGACCCTTCCGTGCGTCAAGCCGTGATGCGGCGCCAACTGTTGATTCAATCCATGCCCGGTTGCGCTGCCGCCCTGGCGATTTCACAGCTCGCAGGCAAGATTGAAGAAACCCTGATCACCCAGCACAAGTAAGTCCAGCCAGCCGCTGGCCTGGCGCAAACGCCTGCGGCAAATCGCACTCAGGCGGCACTCAGGCGGTAATAATCCAGCCCTCAAGAGGGTCCAGTTCCGGTGGTAAACCATAGCCACGGTCGCCCGCTTCATGGCGTGTCTGGGCCCAGGCTGCCTGCATCAGACACAACACAGCATCAAGCGCGTCGCCACTGGCATCATCCACCAGGGCATCGCGTTGTGCATGGCTGAGTTTCAAACGCAAGCCCAAACGGGTATGGCCATGCTCCAGCGCGGTGATCAAGTCCTTGCGGGCAATCAAACGCTCGGACGTTTGGCGTGACTTGTCGTCGCTTTTGTAGCTGCGCTGACCCAGCACCTCGCGCGCCAGCAGGCCAGGGTATCCTTCCAAGGCCACCCGCAGCCGCTGCCCGTCACTGGCCTGGTTGCGTTCACCGGCAGAATGCAGTCCGGGCAAATCAATATCCGCTTGCAACAGCAGTGGCACGCCGGCATGCATCATGAAAGCCACCGGTGGGTTCACCCACTTCATGCTGGGACTTGAGCCCGCCGGAATATCGGTCGCCCGGTGGGCAAATTTGCCGCCAACTGGTCGGGCATTGCAAAACGCAGCAAACATATCACGAATCTGCGCTCGGCTCAGGCTGAAATAGTGCGTCATGCAGGCTTGCCAAGTGGTGGGCCAGCCCAGGGTTTGCACCAATTCGCGTGGCAGGCCAAACGGCAGATCAAATGCGCCGACCCACCGTAAAGGCTGTTGCAGCCATGCGGCAAAATCGGACAAGGAAGAAAATCGCTCTAATTTCGAGAGCACTATACGCCCGTCTAACAAGCGCCCAATGGCTAAAACAATGTTTTTCTTGGACGATGGCGCGCTGGAAAAATCACACCCCAGCAACAACATACAGCAGCGTCGTTAGGCGCGCCCGATGATGGAAGCGGTAGCCATCAATTCTTCGAGCAAGGCCAGCGACACCGTACCCGAGACCGAGTAGGGATCAAGCTCGGGTTTTTCAGCGTACTTGAGCAAGATGGAGGCATTGATACGGTTCATATTGACCTCGCCCATGGTCCAACCGGCAAAGCGGCGCTCGGCGATTTCTTCATACTGCAGCAGCACCACATCCTTGTGGCGCTGGTCGCGCTGGATGTGCCCGTAGAGCTCGCTGATGGCCATGCGTCCACCTTCAAGAGCTTGCAAAAAGATGCCTCCACCATAACAAAGTACACCGGTCACACCACAGTCGGGGTTGTGCGAGCGTGACTGGTGCAAAATGGATTCAATCGCCTCGGGACGGATGTCCACAGCGCGGCTGGCATACAACAAACGGACCAACATGATTAACCTTTCCGGGGAATAAGGGACAAAAACTCACGGCGCAGGTTGGCATCCTTGAGAAAGCTGCCACGCATGACTGAATTGATCATCTTGCTGTCCATATCTTTGACACCGCGCCAGCTCATGCAGAAATGACTGGCTTCCATGACGATGGCCAGACCATCAGGCTGGGTTTTTTGCTGAATCAAGTCGGCCAGTTGCACCACTGCTTCCTCCTGAATCTGAGGCCGCCCCATGACCCATTCGGCCAGGCGTGCGTATTTGGACAGGCCAATCACATTGGTGTGCTCGTTGGGCAACACGCCAATCCATATCTTGCCCATGATCGGACAAAAATGGTGGCTGCAGGCGCTGCGCACCGTGATGGGGCCCACAATCATCAGCTCATTGAGGTACTCGGCATTGGGGAACTCGGTGATTTCAGGGGCCTTGACATAGCGCCCCTGAAACACTTCCTTGAGGTACATCTTGGCGACCCGGCGCGCGGTGTTGTCGGTATTGTGGTCATGCTCGGTGTCAATCACCAAACTGGTAAGAACACCTTTCATTTTTTCTTCCACCTCGTCAAGCAGGCGTTCAAGCTCTCCGGGCTCGATGAAATCAGCAATGTTGTCATTGGCATGGAAACGCTTGCGTGCTGCCAGGACTCGTTCACGAATCTTGACAGATACCGGCGTTCCTTCGTCTTGTTCAACTGGGTTCATGGTTTTCGCAATATTTAGGGAGGCGTTCATCGTAGCAGTCTTTTTAAATTAGGGTTATTCACTGATAACCCTTATAAGCACTGCGAATATAGCTACTATATTAATAGCGTTTTCCATTCAGAAAGACCATACCCCGCATGATCAACAGCGCCAGCCGATCCAGCACCTTCTGCCAGATTGGCCGCATCCCATGCTGCAAGGGATCGACCCGCTGGGCGCTGCCAGTCAAAGCCATTTCAAGCTGACGGTTCAAATCACCGGCAAACGCCGCATCTTCAACCACCACATTGGCCTCCCGGGCCAGCAACAAACTCAAGGGATCCATATTGGAGGAACCCACGGTGGCCCAGCGTCCATCGATCACCGCGACCTTGGCATGCAAAAAACTGGGGCGGTACTCGTATATTTCAACACCGGCGGCCAGCAGGCCACCGTAAAGCGCATGGGCGGCGTGGTGTTGCATGAAGTATTCGTAGCGCCCCTGCAACAACAGGCGCACACGCACACCGCGTTGAGCTGCATGAATCAAGCTCTTGCGAATCTTGCGGCCCGGCAAAAAATAGGCGTTGGCCAGCACGATGTCGCTGCGGGCTTCACCCAAAGCCTGTCGGTACGCCCGCTCGATACGGGTGCGATTTAGCACGTTGTCACGCAATACCAGTTCGGCCAAGGCCCCTTCACCCGGCACAAAATCATCAGCCATAGGCTGACGCTTTTCGCGCACGACCTGTTGCAGCGCCTGCCAGGCCCCGGCCCAGTCCACATGCTTGGCACTTTGCGCTGCCTGCAAGCGCCACCAGAACTGCGCCATAGCCGTATGCGCGACCTGTACGAGGGGCCCCGTCACGCGCACCGCAAAATCAAAGCGTGGAGCCCCAAGGGGGCCATGATTGGGATCAAACCAGTCGTCAAGCACGTTGATGCCACCGCAAAAAGCCACCTGACCATCGACCACACACAGCTTGCGGTGCAGGCGCCGCCAGCCGCTGGGCAGCAACAAACCCAACTTTCCGAGGGGCGAAAAAATGCGCCACTGTACACCCGCGACCGCAAGTTGTTCGGGCCAAGGCGACGGCAAGCGCGGTGTACCGACACCGTCGACCACCAAAAAAACCGCCAAACCACGCTGGCCTGCGCGGGCCAGCGCCTGCAGCACGCCCTCACCCGATCCCTGCACATTGAAAATGTAGGTTTCAAACCTGACCTCATGGGTCGCGGCATCAATGGCTTGGATCAGGGCAGCAAAGTACTCTTGTGCGCCCTTCAAGAGCGTGAGTTGATGGCCAGCTTGGCGTTGCGTCATGCGCACCCGTCAAGTTGGCAGGGTGAATTCGGCAATCAGGGGCAAATGGTCCGACATGCGCCACCAGATGCGCCCGTGCGGCACCGTCAAGCCAACGGGCACCAGACCACGGGAAAACACATGGTCCAGTTGCGCCATTGGCATCCGGGATGGAAACGTTGGCTGCGGCTTGCCTGCCCAAATGTGCAAATCAACCCGTTTGAAGGCATCTTTGATCCAGTTGCCCCAGTCGTTGAAGTCCCCCGCCACCAACAGGGGCACATCGGCTGGTATTTCACGCTCGATAAATCGTTGTAACTGCATCACTTGACGTACCCGGCTGACCCGGATCAGGCCCAAATGGACGACCAGCACATGCACGCTACGCCCCTGCACATCCAGCACCACATGCAACAGTCCGCGCTGCTCCAGCCGGTGGTCCGACATGTCTTCATGCTGGTGCGTCAGCACCGGCCAGCGTGACAGCAATGCATTGCCATGCTCGCCATGGCGGGTGACGGCGTTAGTCCGGTAGATCGCTTCATAACCCAGTGGTGCCAAAAACTCAGCCTGACTCGATGCAGGCCATTGCGCGAAATGTTTTTCTTCGCGCCGATTGCCCAGGCGCACCTCTTGCAGGCACACCACATCGGCATCGAGCGACTCCACCGCCAACACCAGGTTATGAATCTCCAGTCGGCGCGTTGGGCCGATGCCCTGCACGCCCTTGTGAATGTTGTAAGTAGCAACCCGCAGAATGTCTGTATTGACGCTCACCTTGCAACTCCTTGTGCAGCAAACTGCGGCAACAGCAAGCAGGCCTCTGCGTTGGAGGGCGAAAAGCACGCCGCAGCCGCATCGCGGTAGGGTAGCCAGCGGTAGGCCGTGTGCTCATGCGCACTCAGACGCACCGGTGTTCCGACGGGCACTTGCAAGCCAAACAGATGTTCGGTGTTTTTCACCACCCCAGGCGCGTAGCGGTGTCGCCAGCGCGGGTAAATTTCATAAATATTTTCAAGCTGCCAGTCGTGCAAATGGGCTGTCAAGACGGAACCGGGTGCGCAATCAATGCCGGTTTCTTCAGCCACTTCACGCCGGGCCGTCTGCTCACATGACTCGTTGAGGAAATCCTTGCTACCAGTAACCGACTGCCAGAAATCATCCGCATCGGCGCGCTTGATCAACAGCACATCGAGCGCCGGGGTGTAAATCACCACCAGTACGGACTCGGGAATTTTGAAAACTTCAGACTCAGACACCGGAGATAACCGCATCAAGAGCGGCTCTGATCGTGCTGGCATGCGACTGCAAGTTCAGCACCGGATGCTTGAGCGAGCTGGCAGGAACGGGTGCCGCCAGGTGAGGGTGGATGCTGAGCGTCTCGCCTTCAAAACAAACTACAGGACACAAATTCAGGGGTAATTGAGGCAATGTAGCCCCCACACGCGACAAAGGCATCACCAAACGCGTCGGCAACCGGTCAATCAAGATACCCTGTACATCAATGACATAGGGAACGAATGGCCGCGATTGGCGCTGCGGATTGACATAAACATCGTATTGCGCCATCAAACTTCTCCCGGCCACGCCACCATCCCATCACACCAAAGTCCATGCGTTTCGTGCTGCGCATTCTGTGCATCCAACCAGTCCTTGTATTGCTCGTCAAATTGCCGCTTTCGCTCGGCAAAACTCACCGGCACCTGATCTGGTTTAAGTGACTGAAACGACTCAAACGACATGATCACACTGTCAAGCCGCCCATCTTTTTCTACAAATACAGGTTCGCTCTTGGCCTTGGCGCAAAAATATCCAAAACGATTTTTGGCTTCGGTCGCGGTCACTTGCATAGAAAGCCTCTCGGACAGTTATTGGCCATTCTAGCCATTATGGGAAATGGCGAAAAAAAAGCACCCCAACGAGTGCCCTTTTTTGGTCGCCCATGATCTCTTCAAACCGGCATTACGCGGGCATCGCCAAGTCAGTGTTGCGCAGACGAATATGCAATTCGCGCAACTGCTTTTCATCCACCAACGAAGGCGCTTGCGTCAGCAAACACTGGGCGCGCTGGGTTTTCGGGAAGGCGATCACATCACGGATCGACTCGGCACCGGTCATCATGGTCACGATGCGGTCCAGGCCAAACGCCAAGCCGCCGTGTGGCGGTGCGCCGTATTGCAGTGCGTCAAGCAGGAAGCCAAATTTGATTTGGGCTTCTTCAGGAGAGATTTTGAGCGCATCAAACACCTTGCGCTGCACGTCGGCACGGTGGATACGCACCGAACCGCCACCCATTTCCCAGCCGTTCAACACCATGTCGTAACCCTTGGAAATGCATTTGCCTGGGTCAGACACCATCAGGTCTTCATGCCCGTCTTTGGGTGCCGTGAAGGGATGGTGCACCGCCATCCAGCGATCGGACTCTTCGTCGTGCTCGAACATCGGGAAGTCCACCACCCACAGCGGTGCCCAGCGGTCTTCAAACAGACCGTTTTTCTTGCCGAACTCGCTGTGACCCACCTTGATGCGCAGGGCACCGATGGCATCGTTGACGACTTTTTCCTTGTCAGCCCCAAAGAAGATCAAATCTCCGTCCTGGGCTTTGGTGCGCTCAAGCACAGCACTCAATGCCTTGTCATGGAGGTTCTTGACAATCGGGCTTTGCAGGCCCGGCCATCGTGTGGCACCTTCTGGATCCGGGCCTTTGGCTGCGTCATTGACACGGATGTAGGCCAGGCCTTTGGCACCGTAAATTTTGACAAAGTCGGTGTAGGCATCGATCTCGCCGCGGCTGATACCACCGCCCTCCTTTGATCCACCAGGCACACGCAGCGCCACCACGCGACCGCCCTTCATGGTGGCGGCACCCGCGAACACCTTGAAATCGACATCTGCCATGACATCGGTCAGTTCGGCAAATTCAAGCTTGACGCGCAAATCGGGCTTGTCCGAACCAAAGCGGTGCGCTGCCTCCTGGTAGGTCATGACCGGGAATTCGCCCAAATCCACACTGAGTGTGTTCTGGAAAACGGTCTTGATCATGCCCTGGAACATATCCCGAATTTCCTCTTCGGTCATGAACGAGGTTTCAATATCGATCTGGGTAAATTCGGGCTGACGATCAGCACGCAGGTCTTCGTCGCGGAAACACTTGGTGATCTGGTAATAGCGATCAAAGCCGGCCACCATCAGCAACTGCTTGAACAGCTGGGGCGATTGCGGCAAAGCAAAGAAATGGCCGTCATGGACGCGGCTGGGCACCAGATAATCTCGCGCGCCTTCGGGTGTGCTCTTGGTCAGCATCGGGGTTTCAATATCGACGAAGCCATTGCTATCGAGAAACTTGCGCACTTCCATGGCCACGCGGTAGCGCAGCATCAGGTTGTTTTGCATGTACGGGCGACGCAAGTCAAGCACGCGGTGCGTCAGACGTGTGGTCTCGGACAGGTTTTCTTCGTCCAACTGAAATGGCGGTGTCACCGACGGATTGAGCACGGTCAACTCGTGGCACAGCACTTCAATCTTGCCGCTCTTGAGGTTGTTGTTGACGGTGCCGTCCGGACGGGCGCGCACCAGGCCCTTGACCTGGATGCAAAACTCGTTGCGAAGGTCCTCTGCCACATGGAACATCTCGGCACGGTCTGGGTCGCATACCACCTGCACGTAGCCTTCGCGGTCACGCACATCAACAAAAATCACGCCGCCGTGATCACGCCGACGGTTCACCCAGCCGCACAGAGTCACGGTTTGGCCCATCAGGGCTTCGGTCACCAGACCGCAATAATGAGAACGCATTGCCATAAAAACTGCTTTCAAAAAATTATTTGGGTAAAACACCCGCCACAGCGGTAGGTGCCACCGAGCCCATCGAGATCACATACGTCAAGGCTTCATCCACGCTCATCTTGAGCTCAATCACATCCGTGCGTGGCAGCATCAAAAAGAAACCGCTGGTCGGATTCGGCGTGGTTGGCACATAGACGCTGACAAAGTCAGTGCCCAGGTGCTCAGCGACTTCGCCGTTGGGGTTACCGGTCTGAAAAGCGATGGTCCAGGAACCGGCCCGGGGGTACTGCACCAGCAGGGCTTTGCGAAAAGCATTGCCGTTGCTGGAAAACAGCGTGTCAGAAACTTTCTTGACCGCGTTGTAAATCGACTTGAAAACCGGAATGCGTGTCAACAAACGATCAACCTGCACCAGCCACCAGCGCCCTGCCACATTCGACACCAAGGCACCTGACACCAGCAAGCCACTGAAGACCAGCACCACACCCAGGCCAGGAATGTGTTTGAAACGCTCCCAAAAACTTTCCATGGATTCGGGTGAAACAGCCTGCACGGCCGTCAAAAGCGCTACAAAAATGCCATCGAGCAAGCCCATCAGCCATAGCAACACCCAGATGGTGATGGCCAAAGGCAGCCAGACCAGCAGCCCGGTAAGCAAGTATTTTTTAATCGGCACGGATACTTTCGGTTAACAAGCAGCATTCAGCTGTGGCAGGCGCAACCACCGCCACAGCCGGTCGCAGCAGGCGCAGCAACCGTGGTGGCAGCCGCCGCAGCGGCTGGCTTGGCTGGTGTGGCCTCTGTCGCGCCACCCCCCTCCGCCGCTACCGGTGCAGCGGCCGATGAACCGTCGCTGCCACCCTTGAAATCGGTGGCATACCAGCCTGAGCCCTTGAGCTGGAAACCTGCTGCAGTCAGTTGCTTGGCAAATGTGGCCTGGCCACAAGCAGGACAATCGGTGAGCACCGGATCGGACATTTTCTGCAACACGTCTTTGGCAAACCCGCAGGTGTCGCATTTATAAGCATAAATAGGCATGGTGTTCAGACTTGAGTGAGAGTCGCAAAACCTGCGATTATAAAGTCGCCCACCCCCGACCTCCAATAACCCCGCAACGATTGGCTAGAACAAGCGAACCCGAACCAGTACCTGCATCACCAGCAGTCCCAGCACGAAACCGACACCGCCGTAAACGATGCTGGACAGCAGACGATTGGTCTTCTTTAATTCCAGCAGCATGGCCGGTAGTTCGTCATTGCTACCGTTGTTGCCATTTCGCAAAAAATCAAACAACAAACGAGGCAGCTCTGGCAGCAACTTGGCGTAACGCGGGCCTTCGTTGCGCAACTCATCGAGCAGTTTCTTCGGGCCGATCTGGTTGATCATCCAGGTTTCAAGAAACGGCTTGGCGGTATTCCACAAGTCCAGCTCCGGATCCAATTGCCGCCCTAATCCTTCAACATTGAGCAAGGTCTTTTGCAGCAATACCAGTTGCGGCTGAATCTCGACCTGAAAGCGGCGCGAGGTCTGAAACAGCCGCATCAACAAAAAGCCCAGCGATATTTCTTTCAATGGCCGATCAAAATACGGCTCACAAACCGAGCGAATCGCCGACTCCAGTTCATCGACCCGGGTGGACTTGGGCACCCAGCCCGATTCAATGTGCAACTCAGCAACCCGTTTGTAATCACGGCGAAAAAATGCCGTGAAATTTTGCGCCAGATACTCTTTGTCGACCTCGGTCAAGGTGCCAACAATGCCGAAGTCCAGCGAAATATAGCGACCAAAGGTGGCTGGCTCCACGCTGACCTGAATGTTGCCGGGGTGCATGTCGGCGTGAAAAAAACCATCACGAAACACCTGGGTAAAAAAGATCGTGACACCATCGCGTGCCAATTTGGGAATATCCACGCCGGCTGCGCGCAAGCGGTCCACCTGGCTGATCGGAATACCCTTCATGCGCTCCATCACCATCACGCTGGGCATGCAATAGTCCCAAAACATTTCGGGAATGATGACCAGATCGAGGTCAGCCATGTTGCGGCGCAACTGCGCTGCACTGGACGCTTCGCGCACCAGGTCAAGCTCATCGTGCAGGTATTTATCAAATTCGGCCACCACCTCACGCGGCTTGAGGCGCCGGCCGTCGCCCGACAGGCTCTCGACCCAGCCCGCCATCATGCGCATCAGGTCCAGATCTTTGTCAATCACCTCCAGCATACCGGGGCGCAACACCTTGACGGCGACCTCGCGGTGGCGACCGTTGCGGTCATTGAGCACGGCGAAATGCACCTGTGCAATAGAAGCGCTGGCCACTGGCTGGCGCTCAAACGAGACAAAAATATCTTCCACCTTCTTGTTGAAGGCTTTCTCGATGATGGCAACGGCAATCACACTGTCAAAGGGTGGCACCTGATCCTGCAACATGGCCAACTCGTCAGCAATGTCTACCGGCAACAGGTCACGCCGGGTGGAAAGCACCTGGCCAAACTTAACAAAAATGGGGCCCAGACTCTCCAGCGCCTGACGAATGCGCTGCCCGCGCGGGGCATCGAGCTTGCGCCCTACCGTGACAATCCGGGCAACCAGACGCAACCACGGCTTGTTGAAGCTCGTCAGGACCAGTTCATCAAGGCCATGGCGCAACAGCACCCAGACGATGAACACACCGCGAAAGAGCCGCGTCATTGGGTGGATTTGCCAGGCACAAACGTCGCGGCCTTGGCCACGAACTGACGCAAGCCGGCCACCAGACCCTGCGCCATCTGGCTGACGGTATGCGCCGGCACATCGCCCATGATGCGCGACAGGTCTTCTTCCATGTCCCAGCGTACGTGTTCAGTCAACCAATTCACCTCAGCGGCCAACTGCACATCGCCCTCGATGCGCACGGCCGGCTTGTCGCCACGCAGGGCCGCTTGCACCAGCGCCAGCGGGGATTCATCGGTCATGGTCAGCACCAGATCGGGCTGCGCCTGCAGGCTTGCCAAGTCCAGCAAGCCTGCCGGGGTGGCTTCAAGCTTGAAACTGAAGCTGCGCCATTGCACCAGCATGACCCGGCCCTTTTGTCGCGTTAGGCGGGCGGTGGCTTCGGCCTCTTGCATCAAGACGTGATTCAGCAGCAAAACGATGCGCCGCTGCGCCTCGTTAACAGCCCAAGCGGGCGGCTGCAAATTGGGAAGTGGAAGTTTCTGGAGGAAACCCTCCAGCAATGAAAAAGGGGACTGTGTTGCCATAGTCCCCGATTATTCCCGAAATTGACGAGATTTCTTTATTGCAGGGCTTGAACCCCTGCCACCAGCCAGCCACTTTGACCGCTTTTTGACTTGGTCATGTTCCAGACTTCGCGGAATGGGCTCGGGCTGGCCGATGGCTCCTCACGGATCATGCCGGAGAACTCGACGCTGGCCATGTAGTCATCACCCAGGTCTTCAATACCCAGCAAATGGGCCTCAATCATCACCACATCGGTCAGATTGACCGGGCCACCGGTATGCGCTTCACGGTCTGCCAACTGCGACTGGATTTCCTTGAGCATGGTGTCAGTCATCATGACCCGAAGTGCCCCAATGTCAGATTTATCCCAGGCGGCCTGCAAGGACACAAAATTGGCTTTGGCGGACTTGAGAAAACCATCCGTATCGAACCCAGCGGGTATGCCCCAGGTTTGCGAACCGGCCAGACCAGAACCAATCATGGAGCCCGTTGCAGAACCCGCATTTGACGAAGCAACTTCGAACGGCATGGCGTTGCTGCGCTCAAAGGGACGCGCTGACGCATCATTGCCGACGTTTTCTGGACGGTAACTGACGGGCGCTGGCGCTTGAGGTACAGACCCTGCCCCCTGAAACGCAAACGGTGACGCAGCCTGAGTTGCACCTTGTGCGGCGCGACGACGCATGAACCAGCCAACCCCCAGCATGATTGCCAGTGCCAACAAGGCAAACATCAGGAATTGCCCCATTTCGGCACCCAAGCCCAGCGAACTTGCCAGCCAGGCCAAGCCAAGCCCGGCGGCCAGACCACCCAACATGGCACCCCAGGGCTTCTTGGGCGCGGCAGCAGCAGCAGGGGTTGCAGGCTTGGCGACGGAATTGGTGGCACCTTGCGTTGGGGTTGCCGGGCTTGCCTGGCGCTGCGTCACATTGCTGGACTGCTTGCCAAACGAACCCCCACCACCCATGCGCTTGGCGGCATCAGCGTGACCCGCCAGCAAAGCCAGACTCATCGTTACCAACCAAAGCCATCGTTTCATAACATCTCCAAAAAAATTTTATTTAAAACTGCGTTGACTGAACTCAACATTTAATTCCAACGTGTAAGGCTACCAGACCACCGGTCATGTTGTGGTAGTCCACATGGCCAAAGCCATTAGCCTTCATCAGGGTTTTGAGCGCTTCCTGCCCAGGATGCATGCGAATCGACTCCGCCAGATATTGGTAGCTCGATGCATCGCCAGCCACCAGTTCACCCAATTTTGGCAACACCTTGAACGAATACCAGTCGTAAACTTTCTCCAGCGGCTTGGCGACTTTGGAAAACTCCAGCACCAGCAGCTTGCCACCCGGCTTGAGAACCCGGTTCATCTCGGCCAGTGCCACATCTTTGTGCGTCATGTTGCGCAGACCAAAAGCCACGCTGACCAGGTTGAAGTGCTGATCCGGAAACGGCAGCTTTTCAGCATCACACACCAGCGTTGGCAACACCACGCCGGCATCGACCAGCCGGTCGCGACCAGTGCGCAGCATGGCCTCATTGATGTCGGTATGCACCACCTGGCCGCTGGCCCCCACCTTTTTTGCAAAAGCCAAGGCCAGGTCACCCGTGCCACCGGCGATATCGAGCACCCGATCACCTTCATGCAGATTGGCCACCATGACGGTGTACGCCTTCCAGGCCCGATGCAGCCCCATGGACATCAGGTCGTTCATCAGGTCGTACTTGGGTGCGACGGAGTCAAAGACGCCTTTGACGTGGCTGGCCTTTTCGGCCTCGTCAACACTTTTGAATCCGAAATGTGTCGTGCTCATGGCTTGGGTGGCGGTAAAGCCAGGTTGGATAAATTTATAGAAAATCAGCCTGTAGCCCTTATTAAATAAGCGCTAACAGCTACTATTTTAATAGTAAATAATCAGTGACTGGCGCAACTGCTGGTCGCCTTGTCTGGCATCGGCGCGTCATGGTCGACCCCCGCTGCGACCAGCCGGGCGTTGTAGTCAGTCCACAGCTTGTCTTGTTGCGAGCCCAGAAAATACAGGTAATCCCACGAGAAAAGGCCGGTGTCGTGACCGTCCGAAAAGGTCGGTTGCACGGCGTAATTGCCAACCGGCTCCAGCGCCGTGACAGTGACCTCGCGTTTGCCAGTCTGCAGGGTTTCCTGCCCGGGGCCGTGGCCCGCCACATCAGCCGACGGCGAGTAAACCCGCATCAACTCAAACGGAATGCGGAACTCGCAGCCGTCCGAGAAACTAATTTCAAGCACGCGCGACTGGCTGTGCAGCGTGATGTTTTGCGGTGCTGGAGCGCCTGATTGCAAACCTGCCATGGTGAATCTCCTAATGGTTGTAGTAATCGTCGTCGTTGCTGTTGCTGTTGCTGTTGCTGTTGCTGTTGCTGTTGCTGTTGCTGTTGCTGTTGCTGTTGCTGTCGTAGTCAGACCAGCACGCGCTCAATGCCGCCATCATTGGCCAGCTTCACGTAATCAGGCAACCATTGGTCGCCCAGAATTTGATTGGCCATCTCAACCACAATGTAATCGGCTTGCAACAAGCCATTTTGCAGGTCTTCGCCAAAGCGGCTCAAACCTTGCAAGCAGGCCGGGCAAGAGGTCAAAATTTTCACATTGTCTTTGGCCCCGAGTGCACCGGTAGCGCGCAATTGCGCCTCGCCCTTGAGGATTTCTTCTTCTTTGCGAAAGCGCACTTGTGTGGACACATCGGGCCGATTGAGCGCCAGTGTGCCCGACTCGCCACAACAGCGCTCCGACTGGATCACGTTGTCACCCAACAATGCCTTGACCGTTTTCAAAGGCTCCTGCAGTTTCATCGGGCTGTGGCACGGGTCATGGAACAAAAACGCCCCCGCATTGGCCAGCGTGATGCCTTTTTCCAGCAGGTATTCATGGATGTCGATGATGCGACTGCCCGGAAAAATATCCTCAAACTTGTAGCCCTGCAACTGGTCATAACAGGTGCCGCAGCTCACCACCACGGTCTTGATGTCGAGGTAATTGAGCGTATTGGCCACCCGGTGAAACAACACCCGGTTGTCGGTAATGATCTTCTCGGCCTTGTCAAACTGACCGCCGCCGCGCTGCGGGTAGCCACAGCACAAATAGCCCGGTGGCAGCACGGTTTGTACACCGGCATGCCACAGCATGGCCTGCGTGGCCAAGCCGACCTGACTGAACAAGCGCTCTGAGCCACAGCCCGGAAAGTAAAACACCGCTTCGGTTTCGGCATTGGTGGTGGCCGGGTTGCGGATGATCGGCACGTAATCTTTGTCTTCAATGTCAAGCAGGGCGCGTGCGGTTTTCTTGGGCAGGCCACCGGGCAGCTTCTTGTTGATGAAATGAATCACCTGCTCTTTGATCGGTGCCGTGCCCAGCGTGGCCGGCGGGGCCTTGGTTTGCTTGCGCGCCACCACTTTGAGCAAATCAGCCGCCAGCCGCTGGGCGCGAATCGCTACATTGACCATCACCGAGCGTGCCAGTTTGATGCTGTCAGGGTTGGTGGCATTGAGCATGAACATAGCCGCAGCACCCGCTGGCCGGAAGGTCTTCTTGCCCATCTTGCGCAGCAGGTTGCGCATGTTCATGGACACATCGCCAAAGTCGATGTTCACCGGGCACGGGCTCAGGCACTTGTGGCACACCGTGCAGTGGTCGGCCACGTCTTCAAATTCTTGCCAGTGCTTGATGGAGACACCACGTCGGGTTTGCTCCTCGTATAAAAAGGCTTCCACCAGCAGGGATGTCGCCAAAATCTTGTTGCGCGGGGAATACAGCAAATTGGCGCGCGGCACATGGGTGGAGCACACCGGTTTGCATTTGCCGCAGCGCAGGCAATCCTTGATGCTGTCGGCAATCGCGCCAATGTCGCTTTGCTGCATGATGAGCGATTCATGCCCCATCAGGCCAAAACTGGGTGTGTAAGCGTTGGTCAGGTCAGCATATACAGGGAAATCACCCTCTAGCCCTTGTCCCTTATGCGCAGACAGCTCACTATTTCGTAGCAACTTGCCTTTGTTGAAACGCCCTTGCGGGTCTACCCGTGCCTTGTAGTCGGTAAACGGCTGCAGCTCGGCATCGGTCAAAAATTCCAGCTTGGTGATGCCAATGCCGTGCTCGCCCGAGATCACGCCGTCAAGCGCGCGTGCCAGCGCCATGATGCGCTTGACGGCTCCATGGGCGGCCTGCAGCATTTGGTAGTCATCGCTGTTGACGGGAATGTTGGTGTGCACATTGCCGTCACCGGCGTGCATGTGCAGCGCCACCCAGACCCGGCCTTTAAGCACACGCTGGTGAATGGCATTGCACTCTGCCAGGATGGGCTCGAACGCCGCCCCCGAGAATATTTGCTGCAAGGGCGCTCGAATCTGCGTTTTCCAGCTGGCGCGCAGGGTGTGGTCTTGCAACTGGACAAACAAGGGTTCCACATCCCTGAGCCAACCCGACCACAGGGCGCGAACCTCACGAATCAGCGCCAGTGCCTGAGCCACCCGGTCTTCCAGCAATTCTGCTGCTGAAATCTCACCCGCATCGTCCTGGCGGCCCAATGGCAGCTTGCCCTGGGCAAAGAAGTCTTCCAGCGCATCGCACAGCGCCAGTTTGTTGGCCAGACTGAGCTCGATGTTGATGCGCTCAATGCCATCGGTGTATTCGGCCATACGTGGCAGCGGAATCACCACATCTTCATTGATCTTGAAGGCGTTGGTGTGCTTGGAAATCGCTGCGGTGCGCTTGCGGTCAAGCCAGAATTTTTTGCGCGCCTCGGGGCTGATGGCAATGAAGCCCTCGCCGTGGCGGGTATTGGCCATGCGCACCACTTCACTGGTGACACGCGCCACCGCGTCAGCGTCGTCACCGGCAATGTCGCCAAACAACACCATTTTGGGTACGGTGCTGCTGGAGCCCGCCTGCTGCTGCGCGCCGCGCTTGCTCTTGGTGGCATAGCCGACGGCTTTCAGGTAGCGGTCGTCCAGATGCTCAAGACCGGCCAGCACCACGCCCGAGCGCTTTTGCTCAGCAAACATGTAGTCTTTGATGTCCACAATGCTCGGCACCGCGTCTTTGGCATTGCCAAAAAACTCCAGACACACAGTGCGGGTGTGCGCAGGCATGCGGTGCACCACCCAGCGCGCGCTGGTGATCAGGCCGTCACAGCCTTCCTTTTGAATGCCGGGCAGGCCGCTCAAAAACTTGTCGGTCACGTCCTTGCCCAAGCCTTCTTTGCGGAAGGTCTTGCCAGGAATATCCAGCCGTTCGGTGCGCAGCTTCGTTTTGCCGTCGGCCTTGAAATACTGCAAGTCGAAACTGGCCACTTCCACGTCATGGATCTTGCCCATGTTGTGGTTGATGCGGGTCACCTCCAGCCACTCGGCCTGCGGCGTCACCATGCGCCAGCTGGCCAGGTTGTCCAGCGCCGTGCCCCACAGCACCGCTTTTTTGCCACCCGCGTTCATGGCAATATTGCCGCCAATGCAACTGGCTTCAGCCGAGGTCGGGTCAACCGCAAAGACAAAACCAGCGCGCTCGGCCGCTTGCGACACCCGGTGGGTTACCACACCGGCCTCGGTCCAGACCGTGCCCACCTCCACATCAAGGCCCGGCAGGCGACGCATTTCTACCTCGGTCATGGCCTCCAATTTTTCGGTGTTGATCACCACGCTTTTCCAGGTCAACGGAATCGCACCGCCGGTGTAGCCGGTGCCGCCGCCACGCGGGATGATGGTCAAGTCCAACTCGATGCAGCCTTTGACCAGATGGGCCATCTCGGCCTCGGTATCGGGGGTGAGCACCACAAACGGGTACTCAACCCGCCAGTCGGTGGCATCGGTCACATGGCTCACACGCGACAAGCCATCGAACTTGATGTTGTCTTTGGCGGTCAGTTTGGCCAAGGTCTTTTGGGCCTTGCGGCGCAGCATGGCGGTTTCCACAAATGCCGCATCAAACGCCTGCACGGCTTTGCCCGCAGCGTCCAGCAGGCGGCCCACCAGCGCATCGCGCTCGGGGTCAGACTCTGGTGTGCGGCGCTTTTGCACCTCGCTCAAGCGGTGATGCAAAGCCTCAACCAGCAACACCCGGCGTTTCGGATTGTCCAGCAGGTCGTCTTGCAAATAGGGGTTGCGCTGCACCACCCAAATGTCACCCAACACCTCGTACAACATGCGCGCCGAGCGACCGGTGTGGCGCTCTTCCCGCAGGCGGTTCAGCCAGCCCCAGGCAGACTCGCCCAGCAGACGAATGACGATTTCGCGGTCAGAAAACGAGGTGTAGTTATAAGGAATTTCGCGGATGCGTTCTTGCCCGGGCGGCGCAGAGGCATCGGGCAACAAATGGCGGGCTTGAGTGGGAGCGTTCATGGGTTCTGGGCAAGGACAGCCATTGCGGGGTCAATTGCACAGAATACAAGCGCCCGAAGCTGGGCAGGCGATGTTACCGCAGCGCAGCATTGCCCTACTGGGGAGGTGGTCGGGGGTGCCTGCAGCCAATCCACCCTGACGTAAACCCTGATGACCGGCGTGCCGAACTTGCGTCTAATCAAGACTTGTGAAAATTGTCTTATTTTTGTCGCAAATACTTCACATTAAGAAGCTACGCTCTGCCCTTTACTCCCAAGGAGACCCGCATGAAATTGAAACTTGCAGCGTTGGCTGTTGCAGCAACGTTTACCTTGTCGGCTCAGGCCGTGACTGAAGTGCAGTGGTGGCATTCCATGACTGCCGTCAACGGCGAATGGGTCAATGACCTGGCGAAAAATTTCAACGCCAGCCAGTCCGACTACAAGATAGTGCCCACTTACAAAGGCACTTACGACGAGTCCATGACCTCGGCTGTGGCGGCTTTCCGGGCTGGCAACGCGCCACACATCCTGCAAGTGTTTGAGGTCGGCACGGCCACCATGATGGCCAGCAAAAAAGCCATCGTGCCGGTGGCCAAGGTAATGAAGGATGCCGGTGAAAAGTTCGATCCCAAAGTCTACATTTCAGCCGTGGGTGGCTACTACACCGCGCCCAGTGGCGAAATGCTGAGCATGCCCTTCAACAGCTCCACCACCGTGTTTTATTTCAACAAGGATGCCTTCAAAGCCGCCGGCATTGACACCAGCAAAGCCCCCAGCAGCTGGCCTGAAGTCGCGCTGGCTGCTGCCAAACTCAAGGCCAACGGGCACAAATGCCCCTTGACCGTCGCCTGGCAAGGCTGGACGCAACTGGAGAGCTTCTCGGCCTGGCACAACGTTGAATTTGCCACCAAGTCCAATGGGTTGGGGGGCATGGATGCGCGCATGAAAGTTAATTCGCCGCTGCATGTGCGCCACATTGAAAATCTGGCCAACATGTCCAGTCAGGGCCTGTTTGTCTATAAAGGCCGGGCCAATGTACCGGAGGCGACCTTCGTGTCGGGTGAGTGCGCCATGATTACCACCTCAAGCGGTTTTTACGGCAACGTCAAGAAAAATGCCAAGTTCGCCTGGGGTCTGGCACCCCTGCCCTACTACCCGGATGTGCCCGGTGCACCGCAAAACACCGTCATCGGCGGTGCCAGCCTGTGGGTCATGTCTGGCAAAAAGGCTGATGAGTACAAGGGTGTGGCCAAGTTCTTCAGCTACATCTCCAGTCCTGAAGTGCAGTCGGCCAGCCACAAGCGCACCGGTTATCTGCCGATCACCACCGCAGCGTTTGAGCTGACCGAAAAGTCTGGTTTTTACAAGGAAAACCCGGGCACCGATGTGGCCCCCAACCAGATGATCCGCAAGGTAACCGACAAATCGCGCGGTATCCGTCTGGGCAACTATGTGCAGATTCGCACCATCGAGGACGAAGAGCTTGAACAAGTCTGGGGTGGCAAGAAAAACGCCAAAGAGGCCCTGGATGCGATCGTGAAGCGCGGCAACGAGTTGCTGGAACGTTTCGAGAAGGCCAACAAGAAGGGCTAAGTGACCCCAGTGGAAAAACGCGTTTTCTTCCGCTCAACGTGGCTGCCTTGGGTGCTGATTGCACCTCAGGTGGCGGTGATTGCGCTGTTTTTTTTCTGGCCGGCCGCTCAGGCACTGCTGCAGTCGGTACAGCAATCGGATGCCTTTGGCACCTCGGTGGAATGGGTCGGACTGGAGAATTTTCGTAATCTGTGGAATGACGAAACCTACCTGGCCTCGTTCTACACCACCGCCATTTTCTCAAGCCTGGTGGCGGTGCTGGGTATCAGCATTTCCTTGTTGCTGGCGGTTTTTGCTGACCGCATCGTGCGCGGTGCGCTGGCGTACAAAACACTGCTGATCTGGCCCTACGCGGTGGCCCCGGCCGTGGCGGGTGTGCTTTGGCTGTTCATGTTTGCCCCCAGCGTGGGCGTGGTGTCGTATTGGCTGCGCGCGATGGGTGTCGACTGGAACCACTTGCTCAACGGCACACACGCCATGACGCTGGTGGTGATGGCTGCGGTGTGGAAGCAAATTTCGTACAACTTTCTGTTTTTTTTGGCCGGGCTGCAAAGCATCCCCAAATCACTGATAGAAGCGGCTGCCATTGATGGCGCAGCACCCTGGCGGCGCTTCTGGACCATTGTGTTTCCGCTGCTGTCACCCACCACGTTTTTTTTACTGGTCATCAATATCGTCTATGCTTTTTTTGACACCTTTGCCATCATTGACGCAGCCACCCAGGGCGGCCCGGGCAAGGACACCGCGATTCTGGTTTACAAGGTTTACTTTGACGGCTTCAAGGCCATGGACCTCGGTGGTTCGGCCGCACAGTCGGTGGTGCTGATGGTTATCGTCGTGGCACTGACTGTGGTGCAGTTCCGCTTTGTTGAAAAGAAAGTGAATTACTAAGATGTGCCATTGCCCTAGCGTCCTTGCGAGCGCAGCGCGGCAATCCATGACACCGAATATCCTGGATTGCCACGTCGCTTCGCTCCTCGCCATGACGAAATTCATTCGCCCTCTTTGCCATGGTTGAACGTCGCCCCTGGTTGACCGTGCTGTCACACGCCGTGCTGATTCTGGGTGTACTGGTGGTGGCGTTTCCGCTCTACCTGACCTTTGTCGCGTCCACCCAGACCTCGCAGGCGATCGTGCAATCCCCCATGCCGCTGCTGCCCGGCGGCCATCTGATGGACAACTACAGTGCCGCCTGGAACGGCACCGGTGGCGGCTCGGGCTCCAAGGCGCCGGTTGGGCGAATGATGATGGTCAGTCTGATCTCGGCCCTGATCATCTCCATTGGCAAGATTGCCATTTCCTTGCTGTCGGCGTTTGCCATCGTTTACTTTCGTTTTCCGTTTCGCATGTTTTTTTTCTGGGCGATTTTTATTACGCTGATGCTCCCGGTGGAGGTGCGCATTGGCCCAACCTACAAGGTGGTGTCAGACCTGGGCATGCTCAACAGCTACGCCGGTTTGACCATTCCGCTGATTGCCTCGGCCACCGCCACGTTTTTGTTCCGGCAGTTCTTTCTGACGGTGCCTGAAGAACTGGTGGAGGCGGCGCGCATGGACGGTGCAGGCCCCATGCGATTTTTTTGGGACGTGCTGGTGCCGCTGTCCAAGACCTCAATCGCCGCGTTGTTTGTTATTCAGTTCATTTACGGCTGGAACCAGTACCTGTGGCCGCTGTTGGTGACCACCAGCGAGGACATGTACCCGGTGGTGATCGGCATCAAGCGCATGATCTCTGGCGGCGACTCCGAAATGCAATGGAACATCGTCATGGCCACCGCCGTGCTGGCCATGCTGCCGCCCGCGCTGGTGGTGATGCTGATGCAAAAGTGGTTTGTCAAGGGGTTGGTGGATACGGAAAAGTAACGTGTCCGTGTTTGTCATTGCGAGCGAAGCGCGGCAATCCAGTGGCCCCGCAATCCCTGGATTGCCGCGTCGCTGACGCTCCTCGCAATGACGAGTCCAATGCCATCCACTGCTCAACTGTTTTATGACTCAAGAAGAATAATTCATGGCCTCCATCACACTTAAAAACGTCATCAAACGCTACGGCTTCGGCAAGTCCGCCAACCCCGTCATCCACGGGGTCAGCGCCGAAATTCTGGATGGCGAATTCGTCGTCATCGTCGGGCCGTCGGGCTGTGGCAAGTCGACACTGCTGCGCATGGTGGCGGGGCTGGAAGAAGTTAGCGGGGGCGATATTTCCATTGGCAACCGGGTCGTCAACAAGCTTGAACCCTCTGAGCGCGACATTGCCATGGTGTTCCAGAACTATGCGCTGTACCCGCACATGAGCGTGTTTGACAACATGGCCTACGGTCTGAAAATCGCCAAAGTACCGCCCGATGAAATCAGGGCACGGGTCGACAAGGCCGCCAAAATTCTGGAAATCGGCCCGTTTTTGAACCGCAAACCGCGAGAGCTTTCTGGCGGCCAGCGCCAGCGCGTCGCCATGGGCCGCGCCATCGTGCGCCAGCCGCAGGTATTTTTGTTTGACGAGCCACTCAGCAACCTCGATGCCAAGCTGCGTGCCCAGACCCGCCTTGAAATCCAGAAGTTGCACCGTGAACTGGGCATCACCTCGTTGTTCGTGACGCATGACCAGGTCGAAGCCATGACGCTGGCGCAGCGCATGATGGTGATGAACGCCGGCGTGATGGAACAATTTGGCACACCCGAAGAGGTCTACAACCGCCCCGCCACCACGTTTGTGGCCGGTTTCATGGGCTCGCCGCCGATGAATTTATTGAAGAACGCACCCAACGCACCGGCCAACACCATCGTCGGCATTCGACCCGAACATCTCGACATCACCCCGGCTGGCTGGGGTTTGAAGGTCGAGGCGGTGGAAATGCTGGGCGCAGAGCGACTGACCTACGGCCACTGGCTGCACGGCAATGCCGATGAATGGGTCATCATCCGCACCGAGGAATCGCACACCGCGCCAATTTTGGGCAGCACGATTTGTGTCACCCCGCGACCCGACAAGCTGCACCACTTTGATGCCATCAGCGGCAAGCGCAAGGACGTCACCGTATGAAAACCACACCGACAAACTGGCCTTATCCGCGCTGGATCGCCCACCGGGGTGCCGGCCAGCTCGCACCAGAAAACACGCTGGCGGCTTTTCGCACCGGTGCCATGCACGGCTACCGCATGTTTGAGTGCGATGTCAAACTCAGTGCCGATGGCGTGCCATTTTTATTGCACGACGACACCTTGCCACGCACCACCCATGCCCGCGAGTCGCTCGGTGCCGGCCAGAGCGCCGTAGCAGGCGATCACCCCTGGAGCACCTTGTCGCGGCTCGATGCTGGCAGCTGGCATTCGCGCGCCTTTGCTGGCGAGCCGTTGCCGACTTTTGAGGCCATTGCCCGCTACTGCCTGCACAACAATTATTTTTTGAATATCGAGATCAAGCCCACCCCGGGCACCGAATACCACACCGGTCAGGTGGTGGCGCAGCACGCGGCGCGGCTGTGGCATGGCGCTGCGGTGGCACCCTTGATGACATCGTTTGATGTGGCGGCACTGGAGGGGGCGCTGCAAGCCCAGCCCGATTTGCCACGGGGCCTGCTGCTCGAACACCTGTGGCCCGGCTGGCTGGAAACTGCGCTGCGCCTGGGTTGTGTGGCCGTGGTGTGTGACCACGCGCTGTGGGACACATCGAGCATGACGCAGGCCAAAAGCGCTGGCTTTCGCACGCTGGGCTACACGGTCAACGAAGCTGCAACGGCACAGCGATTGCTGGATTTAGGCATAGACGGCATCATCACCGACCGAGTCGATTTGTTCTCTCCCGCCGCCTGAAAACACCGAAACCAGCGGTGATACAACGACTTAAGCCCGCGAGCCGCGTTGCATCCACCACTGGCTGGTTGCGCAAAAGACCACCAAAGCCAGGTAGGTCAACATCTTGCCATCACGCCCCAACACCCCCAGACCGGCTGCCAGCACCAAGCTGCACACTATAAAATTAATAGCTACTTGCGCAAGCAGTGTATGGGCTACACGTGTTTTTTTCATAAAAACACGGGCGAGCAGCGGCACCAACAAGGCCAGCCAGAATGCCGGTGCCAAGAAGTTGATGGCATGGTTGAGCAGCGCCAGAGGCCCCATCAGAGGGCACTTCGGCGAAAGAAAAAATGATACAAGTCAAAGCGCATGGTCGCTGATTTTATAATCCCGCCATGGCAGTCTGGGCACTAGGTATCAATCACACGACCGCACCGCTCGATTTGCGCGGTCGGTTTGCGTTCGCCATCGACCAGATCGAACCCACCTTGCATGCGCTTCGCGCTGCCCTGACCCGCCAGCCAGAAGCGGCGCTGATCTCCACTTGCAACCGAACTGAGATTTACTGCGCCTGTGAGCAGCCGCAGTTGCAGCACACGCTGGACTGGCTGGCGCACAGCGGTGGCGTTTCTCCAGAGTTGCTGCGCGCCCACTCTTATATCCTGCAAGATGGCATGGCAGCGCGTCACGCTTTTCGGGTGGCCAGCGGGCTCGATTCCATGGTGCTGGGCGAGCCGCAAATTCTGGGTCAGCTCAAAGACGCGGTGCGTGCGGCGGAAGCCGCCGGTGCGCTGGGCACTACGCTCAGTCAATTGTTTCAGCGCTCTTTTGCCGTGGCCAAAGAGGTGCGATCTTCTACCGAAATCGGCGCGCACTCCATCAGCATGGCCGCCGCTGCGGTGCGTCTGGCCGGGCAATTGTTTGAAGACTTGAGCGAAGTCAAGGTGCTGTTTGTCGGGGCCGGTGAGATGATCGACCTGTGCGCAACCCACTTTGCCGCAAAAACACCCAAAAGCATCACCATTGCCAACCGCACGCTGTCACGCGGCGAAGAACTGGCCAGCAAGTTCGGGGCTGAGGTGATGCGCCTGGCCGACATACCTGAGCGGCTGCACGAATTTGATGCCGTGGTGAGCTGCACCGCCAGCACACTGCCCATCATTGGTCTGGGCTCGGTCAAGAGCGCTCTCAAACGCCGGCGCCACCGCCCCATGTTCATGGTCGATCTGGCCGTGCCGCGCGACATTGAAGTGGAAGTCAAAACCCTGGAAGACGTGTACATGTACACCGTGGACGACCTCGCCAGTGTGGTGCAAACCGCGCAGGCCAACCGTCAGGCGGCAGTCACCCAGGCCGAGGCCATTGTGGATGCCGGGGTACAAAGTTTTTTGCACTGGATCGAGCAGCGCAACACGGTGCCGCTGATCCAGCAACTCAGCGCCCAAACCGATGCGTGGCGCGCCATTGAAATTGCCCGCGCCCGCAAGCTGCTGGCCAAAGGCGAGGACGTGGAAGCTGTCCTGGAAGCCTTGTCCAAGGGACTGGCCCAAAAGATGTTGCACGGTGCCTTGGCCGAACTGCGCGGCGGCGATGCCGCCACTCGCCAGCGGGCCACCGATGCCGTGCACCATTTTTTCTTGCGCAAAGAGCGTTAGGAACCGAGAAATAATAAATTGAACAATTATCCGATTGCAGACGAGATGCTAGGCAAGGCGCAGAACGCGCCGTGTGGCTGGCCACACAAGTGTTTTGCAACGCAGCATAGCGCTCGCATGCAAGATGGAGAATGTTC